>JBEAOO010000014.1:0-34726 GCA_041164825.1 Pseudomonadota bacterium
CTTCAGAGCGCACCACGCCGTTGCCGGGGTCCGACTCATCGACCCAGTAGTTGATTTGCAGCACCAACCCATCGGGGCCAATGTCTTGCAGCAGCACGGCCACCGCGGGCTGGGCTTGCACACCGGGCACCACGGCGAGTGCACTTTGCAGCCGCGCTTGCAGCGCCCGCACATCACTGCCAAACGCCACGGGCACGCTGAGTTGCTGCTGCACCTTGTTGTCGGCCAGCGATGAGTTTTCGACCCGTTGGGTGATCAGCATCTCGTTGGGCACGATGGCCTCGCGGCCATTGCCGGCACGCAGCACGGTGTAGCGCGTGCGGATGTCGGCGATGCGGCCTTGGAACTGATCGACCTTGACCATGTCGCCGATGCGCAGCGAGCGCTCGGCCAGGATCACGAAACCGCTGACGTAATTGGCGGCGATTTTTTGCAGGCCAAAGCCGAGGCCCACGCCCAGCGCGCCGCCCAGCACGCCCAGCGCCGTGAGATCAATGCCCACGGCCGAGAGCGCCAGCAGCAAGCCCACAAACAGCAGCAGCGCACGCACCAGATTGGCCGCCATCTTGCGGATGCTGAGGTCGTCGCCAGTGGCGCTGCGCAGCAGTTGGCGCTCAATCGCGGCCGACACCCACAGCGCCAGCACCATCACCAAGCCGGCGGTCAGCGTGCCTTCCACCACATTGCGCAGCGTGATGTGGCTGGCGCCCAGCTTCCACTGCACCTCGTCCATCGCGTCGAGCAAAAACGGCAGCACGCCCGTGACCCACAAGATCACCGCGCCCCAGGCGAGCCACGAGATGCTGCGCTCCAGCACCCGCACCCAGCCCGCCTGCGGAAAGGCGCTGCCCAGCACCCGCACGCTCAAACGAATCACCACCAGCGACATCAGCACCGGAATGGCCAGCTTGAACACCGCCACCTTGATGCTCCCGGCCAGCGCCAGCCGCGCCGCGTAAGCCAGGGTCAACGCGATGACAGGGAACAGCACGCCATCGACGATGCGCTCGCCAAACCAGATCGAATGGTCGAGCGTGAGGCCGCGGCGCATCAAACGCACCAGCGCCCACGACAGCAGCAAGCAGCCCAGCAACACGCCAGCCTCCATCAAGGCGCTGGGGTGCGTCAGGGTGGCGAGCAGGTCGCTGAGTTCGGCGGTGTCGAGCGGCTGGGTCATGGGGAACAGGGCAAATGGGCAAGGTCAAGGGCCAAAACGCGAGCCGGCAGTATGCCGGGCATCGCGCGCTGCGGTGGCCCAGCGCGGGCTCAAAAATGCAGGGTCTGGCCGATGGCCGGCACGCTGCGTTGCGCATCGGGCAGTGCCGCTTGCGCCCACACCTCACGCAAAAATTCAGGCGGCTCGCGCAGGTCCTCGTCGGTGAGCTTGAAGGTGCCCCAGTGCATGGCCACAAAGCGCTGCGCGCCCAAGGCCTGGAAGGCGCGCACGGCATCGGCCGGGTCCATGTGCTGGTGGCGCATGAACCAGCGCGGCGCATAAGCGCCAATCGGCAACATGGCGCTGTGGATGGGGCCGACGCGCGCGCCGATCTCGGCAAAGCCCTCGAACCAAGCCGTGTCACCCGAGTGGTAAACACGCAACCCGTTGTGCTCCACCACATACCCGCCCCACCACGACTCATTGGTATCGAGCAGGCCGCGGCGGCTCCAGTGCTCGGCGGGCACGAAAGTGATCTTCAGCCCCGCCACGTCGGCCTCTTGCCACCAGTCCATCTCCAGCACCCGCGGAAAGCCCGCACGCAGGAACCACGCGCCCAAGCCACGCGGCACCACATAGAGGGGCTCGGGGCCGAGCTTTTTGAGCGTCGGCACGTCCATGTGGTCGCGGTGGTTGTGGGTGATGAGCACGGCGTCGATTCGGGGCGGCAAGGCGCTCCAGGCCAGGCCCGGCGCCACATTGCGTGGCACCACGCCGCTGAGCGCCGTCGACATCACCGGGTCGATCAGCAGCGAGCGTCCGCCGAGTTGCAGCAAAAACGAGGCGTGGCCGATCCAGGTCAGCGCGTCTTGGGCCGCATGGCGAAGTGCGCGGCCATCGTTGTGCACCACCGGCACCGGCACGCCGGTGCCCGGCGAACGCGGGCGGCGCTCGTCGTGCCAGCCGGTTTGCCAGCGCAGCACGTCGCCCAGCTTGGGCACCAGCGGCTGGCCGTCACGGTTGACGAAGGGCGGATGAACGGGCGACGGGCCGCTCACAGCCCGCCCAACGCCCGCAAATGCGCCACCACGCTGCGTGACAAGGCGCCAAAGTTGTAGCCACCCTCCAGGCACGACACGATGCGCCCGCTGGCGTGGCGCTCGGCCACCTCCACGATCTGGTGGCTGATCCACTCGTAGTCGGACTCGACCAAGCCGAGCTGCGCCATGTCGTCTTCGCGGTGGGCATCAAAACCGGCCGAGACAAAAATCATCTGCGGCTTGAAGCGGTCGAGCGCGGGCAGCCACGCGTCGGTGATCATCTCGCGCAACTCCGTGCCGCGCGTGTAGGGCGCGATTGGCAGGTTGAGCATGTTCTCGCCCTTGCTGGTCTCGCCCGAGTTCGGGTACAGCGGGTGCTGGAAAAAACTCACCATCAAGATGCGCTCGTCACCCGCCACGATGTCTTCGGTGCCGTTGCCGTGGTGCACGTCAAAGTCGACGATGGCGACACGGGTGAGGCCGCGCACATCGAGTGCGTAGCGCGCGGCGATGGCCACGTTGTTGAAAAAGCAAAAGCCCATGGCCTCGCTGCGCGTGGCGTGGTGGCCGGGCGGGCGCACCGAACAAAAGGCGTTGTTCACCTCGCCATCGAGCACCGCGTTGGTGGCCGCCACGGCCGCACCGGCCGCACGCAGCATGGCACGCCAGGTGCCGGGGCTGGCCACGGTGTCGGGGTCGAGCGCGCGCGATTGTCCGTCGGCGGCGATTTGTTCGGTCAGATCTTTGAGCTGGGCGATGTAGGCGCTGGTGTGGGCCAGGGCCACGTCCTTCAAATCGACCAAGGGCGCGTCGCGGCGGTCGAGCGTGTCGCCCACACCGGAGGCAATCAGGTAGTCATCGATCGCATCGAGGCGCTGCGCGCACTCGGGGTGGCCCGGCCCCATGTCGTGCAAGCGGCACTCGGGGTGGCTGTAGAAGGCGGTGGACATGGGACGACGCTCGGCTCGAAATCGCGCGAAATGTTTTGCGGTAAGGTGCGCGCATGCATCGCACTTTGGCTGAACACCTCACCACTCTGGTGGACCAGATTAGCACGATCATCGTCGGCAAACGCCCGCAGATCGAGGACTGCGTGGCCTGCTTGCTGGCCGGCGGTCACCTGTTGATTGAAGACGTTCCCGGCGTGGGCAAAACCACGCTCTCGCACGCGCTGGCAGCCTCGCTCGGGCTGCATTTTTCGCGTGTGCAGTTCACGTCCGACCTGATGCCCGCCGACCTCGTGGGTGTGAGCGTTTATGAGCGTGCCAAAGAGGGTTTTGTGTTCCACCCCGGCCCGGTGTTTGCGCAATTGCTGCTGGCCGACGAGATCAACCGCGCCGGGCCCAAAACCCAAAGCGCGCTGCTCGAAGCGATGGAAGAAAAGCAGGTCTCGGTGGAAGGCGCCACGCGGCCCTTGCCACAACCGTTCTTCGTGATCGCCACCCAAAACCCCAGCGAGCAGCTCGGCACCTACCCGCTGCCCGAGAGCCAGCTTGACCGCTTCTTGATGTGCATCACGCTCGGCTACCCGGACCGCGCCAGCGAACGCGCGCTGTTGGCCGGCCACGACCGCCGCGACGCCGTGAGTCGCCTGCCCGTGGTGATGACGCCCGCCCAGTTGCAGGCCGCGCAGCAAGCGGTGCTGCAGGTGCACGCGTCTGAGGCGCTGCTCGACTATTTGCAAGCGCTGATTGCCGCCACCCGCTCGGGCGCGTGGTTCGTGGAGGGCTTGAGCCCGCGCGCCGGCATGGCCGTCTTGCGCGCCGCCAAAGCGCGCGCGCTGATGGACCGCCGCGACCACGTGGCGCCCGACGACCTGCAAGCGCTGCTGCCGCAAACCATCGCCCACCGCCTGGTGCCGGTGGCCGGTGCCGGGCGCGGGCCGCGCGAACAGGTGCGCGCCATGGTCGACGCCGTGCCGCTGCCCTGAGAGCGGTGATTCACACCGTGCTCGCCCGACCCCGCGCGCGCCTGAACGCCTGGTGGCTGACGCGCCACCCGCCCAGTGAGACCCATCTGCTCACGCAGCGCAACGTCTACATCCTGCCCACTCGCGCGGGCTGGATGTTTGCGTTCACGCTGTTGCTGCTGCTGCTGGCCACCATCAACTACCAGCTCAGCCTGGGTTATGTGCTGACCTTTTTGCTGGCCGGCAGCGGCGCGGCATCCATGCATCAAACCCACGCCACGCTGCGGGGGCTGACGCTGCACCTGCGGCCTGTCGCGCCCACCTTTGTGGGCCAAGCAGCGCTGATCGATGTGGTGCTGGCCGATGGCCCCAAGCCGCGTGCGCGGCATGGCATCGGCCTGCGCTTTCAGGGTGCGGACACCGACACGCTCACCTGGATCGACGTGCTGCCGGGCGAACAAACCGGCGCCCAGCTCGG
This sequence comes from Pseudomonadota bacterium, assembly GCA_041164825.1. GTDB lineage: Bacteria > Pseudomonadota > Gammaproteobacteria > Burkholderiales > Burkholderiaceae_C > JBEAOO01. Next base: position 4,584 of record JBEAOO010000014.1, read on the forward strand.
CCACGTGCCCACACAACGGGGCCAAGCAACGGTGCCCGCGCTGCAGGTGGAAACCCGCTTTCCGCTGGGCCTGTTTCGCGCGTGGACGGTGTGGCGACCCAGCGCCACGGTGCTGGCCTGGCCGGCGCCCGAGCACCCCGCTGCCGCACTGCCCCTGGCGCAGAGCCGCGCCAGTGGCCGCTTGGCGGCGCGGCGCGGCGAAGCCGCCGAGGCCGACGGCGTGCGCGCCTACCGCCGCGGCGATGCGCTGAAGACCGTGCTCTGGAAAAAATCGGCCCATGCGCTGGCCGGCGGTGGTGACCTGGTGAGCCGCGACGCGCTGGCCAGCCTGCCCGCCGAGCGCGTGCTCGATTGGGCCGATGCGGCGCCGCTGGCGCCCGAGCAGCGCCTGAGCCGCTTGTGCGCCTGGGTGCTGAGCGCGCATGCCGATGGCGCGCCCTGGCAACTGATGCTGCCCGGCCAACGGCTCGGCCCCGATGTGGGTGAGGCCCACCGCCTGGCCTGCTTGCGCGCGCTGGCCTTGTGGGGCGCCGCATGATGACCGCGTTGGCCGCACGCAGCCCCTGGCGAGACACGCTGCGCCACCTGCCCCGCGAGGCGCGCGACACGCTGTTTTTGTTGGCCGTGATCGGCTGGACGGTGCTGCCCCATGCCTTCAACACCCTGCCGCTGTGGTGCAGCGCGCTCACGCTGGGCGTGCTGCTGTGGCGCGGGGCGCTGGCGTTCGCAGGTGGCGCGCTGCCCGGGCGCGCGGTGAAGCTTGGGGTGCTGCTCCTGCTGTCGGCCTTGACGTGGTGGAGCTACCGCAGCCTGTTTGGGCGCGAGCCCGGCATCACCTTGGCGGTGGCGCTGATGGCACTCAAGACGCTGGAGCTGCGCGCCAAGCGCGATGCGTTTGTGGTGTTCTTTCTCGGCTTTTTTTTGGTGCTGACGCAGTTTCTGCAATCGCAATCGCTGGCCGTGGCGGTGGCCATGTTGGGCTCGGTGTGGGGCTTGTTGACGGCACTGGTGCTGGCCCACATGCCCGCCGGGCGGCCCGGGCTGTGGCAGGCGGCGCGGCTGGCCGGGCGCACCACGCTCTGGGGCGCACCGCTGATGCTGCTGCTGTTCGTGCTGTTCCCGCGCATCGGGCCGCTCTGGGGCGTGCCACAAGACGGCATCGGCCGCACCGGTTTGTCACAAGAAATGCGCATGGGCAGCGTGGCCGAGCTGGCGCAAGACGAGCGCATCGCGTTTCGCCTGCGCTTCATGGATGGCCCGCGCCCGCCCTCAGCCAGCCTCTATTTTCGCGGCCCCGTACTGAGCCAGTTCGACGGCCAGAACTGGCGCGCGCACGGCGGCGGTTTTGCGCCTCCGCGCAGCCAGCTGCAGGTGGCCGGCCCCACCATCCGCTACGAGGTGACGCTGGAGGCGCCAGGCTTGCCGCTGCTCGCGCTGCTGGAGGCCACGCCCGAGTTACCGCCCATCGACGGCGTGCAAACCCGGCTGAGCAACGACCTGGTGTGGCGCAGCGACCGGCCGCTGCTGGAGCGGCTGCGCTTTGAGACCCAGGCCTACACGCGCTTCCGCCACGGGCCCTTGGTGCCCGAGCTGGGCCTGCAAGACCTGGTGGACCTGCCCCCGGGCCACAACCCGCGGCTGCTGGCGTGGGCGCAAAGCCTGCGGCGCCAGCCGGCCTACCAAAGCGCCAACGCCAGCACGCTGGCGCAAGCGGTGCTCAACCACATCCGCAGCGGCGGTTTTGGCTACACGCTGGCACCGGGCCTGTACGGCGAAGACAACCCGCGCACCGCCATCGACGAATTTTGGTTCGACCGCAAGCTCGGGTTTTGCGAGCACTACGCGGCCGCCTTCGTGGTGGTGATGCGCGCCATGGACGTGCCCGCCCGCGTGGTGACCGGCTACCAAGGCACCGACCCGCAGCCGGTGGACGGCTACTGGGTGGTGCGCCAAAGCGCCGCCCACGCCTGGGCCGAATACTGGCAGGAAGGCCGCGGCTGGGTGCGCGCCGACCCCACGGCGGCGGTGGCCCCCGAGCGCATCGACTTCGGCCACGCCTTGCGGCCCGCGCAAGGCTTGGTGGCAGGCGCGCTCACCGCCGTCAACCCGGCCCTGCTGGCGCGCTTGAGGGACGGCTGGGACACCGTGAACAACCGCTGGAACCAGTGGGTGCTGGGTTATGCACGCGGCAGCCAGTTGCAGCTGCTGAAAAACCTGGGCGTCGATGCCCCCGATTGGCCCGACCTGCTGCGCTTGCTGGCCGGCGCGCTCTCGCTGATGGCGGGCGGTGGAGCCGTCTGGGCGCTGTGGGATCGCAGCCGCCGCGATCCGTGGGCGCAACAGATGCAGGCCATCCGCACGCACTTGCGCACCCTGGGCCTCAACGCCCCCCTGCATGAAGGCCCGCGCACCCTGGCCCTGCAGGTACGCTCGCGGTGGCGCGAGCAGGCCGATGCGGGTGCGCCGTTGGCGGCCCTGCTGCTGCAACTCGACGCGCAGCGTTATGGCCGACACGCCCTGCCCCGGCCCGATGCGCGGCTCACCCGGCAGATTCAAGCCGCGGCCCGTGCACTGCGCGGGCACTTGGCGCGTTGAACTTCCGGCCGCTCGCTGCGCACAGACAAACTCCCCCACGGCGCACCGCCGTCACCGAATTCACTTTGCCCCGTTTTTCACCTGCTCTTGACCATGCCCCACTGCCCTCACCCACGTGTCGCCCCCGCCATCGCCCCATCGCAACGCGCCGCGTCGCCGCGCCAGACCGTGAGACGAACCGCCAGCGCCTTGGGGCTGCTGGCCTGCACCTGGGCCGCACCCGCCGTCCGCGCCGCTGAGCCGGCATTGCCCGACGCCCCAACCCGCGCCGCAGCACATGCCGAGACCCTGGCCAAAGCGCGTGCCCAAGTGGCCAGCCTCAAACCCCGAGCCGCAGCCGTGGCCACCAGCGCGCCCAAAGCCAGCGCTGCCACAAGCAACGTCAGCGTCAAGGCCAAGGCCGCCGCCGCCAAAGCGCCCGCCGTGCGCAGCGACGACGCGCCCGACGTGGTGACCTATGGCCGGCGCGACGACGTGATGGCCTTCGCCGCCGACCTGGCCGCCCGCCGTGGGTTGGACCGCGCCTGGGTCGAGGCCGCGCTGGCGCAAGCGCGCTTCCTGCCCTCGGTGGCCAAAGCCATCATGCCGCCGCCCACCGGCACCGCCAAAAACTGGGCGGCCTACCGCGCTCGGTTTGTGGAGCCGGTGCGCATCCGCGCCGGGGCCGCGTTTTGGCGCCAAAACGAAGCGGCGTTCACGCGCGCCGAGGCCACCTACGGCGTGCCCGCCGAGATCGTGGCCGGCATCATCGGCGTGGAAACGCTGTACGGCCAGCACATGGGCAACTTCCGTGTGATCGACGCGCTGGCCACGCTGGCGTTTGACTTCCCTGCCGGCCGCAGCGACCGCAGCGCCTTCTTCCGCGACGAGCTGGAGCAGCTGTTGGTGCTGAGCCAACAACAGGGCGCCTCGCCCGGCGCCATCCGCGGCAGTTATGCCGGCGCGCTCGGCATGGGCCAGTTCATGCCCAGCAGCGTGGTGAAGTACGCGGTCGACTTTGATGGCGACGGCCGCATCGACCTCAGCAACAGCGCCACCGACGTGATCGGCAGCGTGGCCCGCTACCTGGCCGACTTCGGCTGGCAGCGTGGCCTGCCCACGCACTTTGCCGTGCTGCCGCCCACCGACACCGCGGAACGCGCCCTGCTGCTGGCGCCCAACATCCTGCCCAGCTTCAGCGCCGCACAATTCACCGAACACGGCGCCCAGCTCGACGCCGCCGGCCTGGCCCACACCGGCAAGCTGGCCTTGGTGGAGCTGCAAATGGGCGATGCCGCGCCCACCTACGTGGCGGGCACGGCCAACTTCTACGCGGTGACGCGCTACAACTGGTCGAGCTACTACGCGCTGGCGGTGATCGAGCTGGGCCAGGCGGTGAAACGGGCGCGTTGAGCCACAGGGGGCGGCGCAGCGCGTGGGGCGCGCTGCCGGCGCGCGCGGGTCAAACCCCGCCTTGGCCGGCGTCGCCAAACGGCCCGTCCGACCAGGGCCCCTCGCTGAAGCCCAGGCCAGCGCTCAGTTCGCGGCTCGATTGAAACCAGCTGCCTTCATCGCTCGCGCCGCTTTCGCCGCTCGCGCTCAAGGTGGCAAGTGGGTGTGGCGCGACACCGGCGCCCGCATCCGCGGAGGTGGCCGCGCTCCAATCCTCAAACGCCGGCACCTCGGCCGCGGACTGCGGCTCAGCCGCCGTGCTGAGCCCCCCTTGTTTGCACACCATGCGCGCCATGACTGCCTCCCAACCGCCGTGCAATGGCGGCGGGGAAGTCAGTGTGGGCACGGTGCGACGCCGCAGCCATCCCTCTCGGGAGCGGTCGAGGTGGGTGGTGTCCCCCTTAGCGGGCATGCTCCCCCATCGGAAGGACGACAAGCGCCGCGCGCCGGCTCAAAGGGCCGGGCCACGCTCACACGGGCAGCACGCTGACCTGCACGAGCATGTCTTGGTCGCCACCGCCCAGAATGACGCCGCGCAGCGGGGCGACATCGGCAAAGTCGGCGCCCCAGGCCAGCGTGATGTAGCGGTTGTCGGCACGCTGGCGGTTGGTGGGGTCGAACTCGACCCAGCCATAACGCGGCGACCACGCGGCCACCCAGGCGTGCGAGGCGTCCACGCCCATCAGGCGCGGCTGGCCCTCGGGCGGATCGGTGAGCAAATAGCCCGACACATAACGCGCCGACAGGCCATGGTCGCGCAAGCAGGCCAGCATCAGGTGCGCAAAGTCTTGGCAGACGCCGCGGCGGTGCGCCAGCACCTCGTCGACCGAGGTGCTCACGGTGGTGGCATGCGGGTCGAACTCAAAATCTTCGTGGATGCGGCACATCAGATCGGTGACCGCCTCCAGCCACGGACGCCCCGGGCGCAGCGACGCCGCCGCATAGCGCCGCGCGGCGGGCGACAGCGGCAACAAGCGCGTGGGCTCCACCAAGCGCGCGGCCAGCAAGCCACCCGGCCCGCCCCCCGAGCCGGGGCGGCGCAGCGCGTCGCGCACAGCCTCCCAGGTGTCACCGGGGCCGCTTTCGTCGGCAATGCGCGGGCGCTCGCCCACCAACACATGGCAGCTCATGCGCACCGACAGCTCGCGGTGTGGCGAGTGCAAGCCAAAGTGGGTGACGGTGTTGCCAAAACTGTCGGTGATGTCCTGCCGCTCGTCGGGAAACGGCTGGATGTCGATGTGGCTTTGCAGCACGGTTTGCCACGGCAGCACACGCGGCGTGAGGCGTGCCAACTGCCAGGACTGCAACACCGGCGCGGCGTAGGCATAGGCCGTCAAGTGGTCGACGGTGTAGGCCTGCAGCGCCGGTGCGGGGGCGAACCCGGTGACCGGCTCCAGCCGCGACATGGCCGCTGGCGCGAGCCCTGTTGAGGTTTGCGTCCCTTGCGTTTGCGACTGGCCCTGCCCGCTGCCCATCGCCGCGTTCAGCGGCGGCAGGTCAGACAGGGGCGCCATCGGCTCCATCGGCGGCAAGATGGGTTTCATGCGACCACCGACAACAGACTGCGCGGGCTGGCCGGCGAAAAGAACTTGGACGACAGCGCGTCGGACAAGGCCAGCGTGGTGCTGTGGCATTGCGCCAGCACAGCGGCGAGGGCCGGGCTGTCGGGGTGCAGATCGGCGGCGGTCAGGGCGTTCAAACTGGCCTGGGTAGCGAGCAGCGATTCACTGGCCAGCGGGCCCAATTGGCTTTCCAACCGGCCGGCAAAATCGACCAAGCCCTTGACCTGGAATGCCACCGAGCGCGGATTGCCCACGTCACGCAGCACCATGTCGAGCACGGGCATCCATTCGGGCGAGGCGACATAGCGGGCGCGGTAGCTCACCGCCGAATCGCACAAGTTGAGCAGCCAATCGAGCCCGTGACCGCGGCCTTCGCGGGTGGCCATCTGCAGGGTCTGGCAGAGCATGGCCAGGCGCTCCAGGCGCCGGCCGATGCTGAGAAAGCGCCAGCCGGTGCCGCGGTTCATGCCGTCGAGCACAAAGCCCGACAGCGTCATCATCGTGGCCACAGCGCGGTCGAGCCACGTGAGCGCCTCGGGCAGCGAGAGCTCTTGGCGGAAGGCCGGGTCGGCAGAGAGCTGGTGCAGCGTGCGCCAGTTGTCGGACGAGAGCCGGTCGCGCAGACTGAAGGCGGTGCGCAGCAACTGGCGCACGTGGTGGCTGACGCCGTGATCGGGGTGGGTGGCAGCGGTGAGCAGCGAGGCAGCCACGTCGCCGCCGCGCGGGATCAGGCCAAAGTGTGTGGCCAGCAAGATGGGCGGGGCCAGGCCATCGCCGGGCTCGTCGAGCGCATCCAGCACCTCGCCGATGGCCACGCGCAGCAGGCGCGCCATGGCGTCGCAACGCTCGCCGTAGCGGCCAAACCAAAACAGGTTTTCAGCCGCACGCGAGGGCAGGCTGGTGCGCACTTGGGCCAGGTCTTCGGGGCCAATGGTGCGCGAGAGCAGCGTGAACGCAGCGTTCACCGGGCCCTCGGACAGCACCCAGGTGTCTTTGGAGCGGCCACCGTGTTGCATGGCAATCACGCGCGGGTCGCCGCCCTGCCCGGCCACCCGCGTGAGCCCGCCGGGCATCACCTTGTAGCCGCCGGGCGTGGCCACGGCAAACACGCGCAGGCCGACGGTGCGGGCATGCAGGCGGTCGGGCGCGTAGGCGTCGTTGGCGTCGGCGCGCTCCAGCGTCGGGGCTTGCGACACATGCACCCACTCTTGCGCCACAAAGCGGCCCGGGTGCGCGGCCACGCGGGCGCGCAGCGCGGCGCGGCCGGCGTCGTCGAGGTCGGCACCAAACACGGCCGGGTTTTTGCTAGAGCGCTCCAGCGGCTTGATCAGCACGTGGTCGAGCTTGCCCCAGGCGTCTTTCATGGCGGCGGGCTCGCCCATCCACCAGGTGGCCACCGAGGGCAGTTTCAGCGGCTCACCCAGCAGCTGCTCGCTCAAGGCGGGCAAGTAGCCGAGCAGCGCGCCGGTTTCGAGCACACCCGAGCCGAGCGCGTTGGCCAGCATCACGTTGCCGCGGCGGGCCACATCGGTGAGGCCCGGCACGCCCAGGGCCGAGTCGCTGCGCAGCTCCAGCGGGTCGCAGTAGTCGTCGTCTTGGCGGCGCAGCACAGCGTGCACGCGGCGCAGGCCGTCGACGGTTTTCATCCACACAAAACCGTCGCGCACGGTGAGGTCGCTGCCCTCCACCAGGGCAAAGCCGAGGTAGCGCGCAAGCAGCGCGTGCTCGAAGTAGGTTTCGTTGTAGGGCCCTGGCGTGAGCAGCACGATCAGCGGCGGGCCGTCGTCGCGGCCGCGCGGCGCCCAGTGCAGCAGCGAGTCGCGCAGCGTGGCAAAAAACGAGGCCAGGTGCTGGGTGTGCAACTCGCGGAACAGCTCGGGGAACACCCGCGATACGACCAAGCGGTTTTCGAGCGCATAACCCGAGCCCGAAGGCGCTTGCGTGCGGTCGCTCACCACCCACCACTGGCCATCGGGCGAGCGGGCCAGATCGGCAGCGTACTGGAACAGGTGCACCCCGCCCGGCGGGTGAATGCCTTGCGCCGGGTGCAAAAAGCCGCTGTGGCCAAACAGCACCGGCGGCGGAATGGCACCACTGCGCAGCAGCTCCTGCGGGCCATACACATCGGCGAGCACGCGGTTGAGCAGGTCGGCGCGCTGGGCGATGCCGGCTTCGATTTGCGCCCACTCCTCGGCCGGCAGCACCAGCGGCAGCGGGTCGACTTCCCACGGGCGGTCGGCGCCTTTGGGGTCGGCATACACGTTGTAGGTGATGCCGTTTTCGCGGATCTCGCGCTCGGTGAGCGAGAGCGTGTCGCTCACACCCGGGCCTTGGCGCGCGGCCAGCGAGCGCATGAAGGCCGACCAATGCGCACGCGGCGCGTCGTCGTCGGTCAACAGTTCGTCGTAACGATCGGGCAGCGCGGCATAACCCGACATCAAGTCGGAGTGCGCAGAACGGGGGACAGCGGGAGGAGAGGTCGTCACAGCGGCGATTGTCGCCGCTGAGGTCTGCCTCAACCCTTGCAATGGTTGCTGTGGATTCCCCTCATTCCCGGCGGTGCCCCCCTGTGTCGTGGGGGGCACCGCGGGTCCGCCGGCCAGCGTCACGCGGTGGCACGCCGCAGGTCGAGGCTGAACGGGAAGTTCGGGTTCCGCTCTTCACGCGGCACCTTCATCACGCCCGGCGTGTGGCCCATGCGGAAGAAGCGCGTCAGGCGACGTGCTTCGGCCTCGTAGGCGTTGACCGGGAAGCTGTCGTAGCTGAGGCCACCCGGGTGCGCCACGTGGTATTGGCAACCGCCCAGGGAGCGACTCATCCAGGTGTCGACCAGGTCAAAGGTGAGCGGCACATGCACGTCGATGGTGGGGTGCAGCGCCGATGGCGGGTTCCAGGCACGATAGCGCACGGCCGCCACAAACTCGCCCACGCGGCCGGTGGGCTGCAGCGGCACCACGCGGCCATTGCAGGTCAGCACGTGGCGCTCGCTCACCAAGCCGGTCACCTTCAGCTGCACACGCTCCACCGACGAATCAACGAAACGCGAGGTGCCGCCGGCGGTGTTTTCTTCGCCCATCACGTGCCACGGCTCCAGGGCCAAGCGCATTTGCACATCGACCCCCGCGGCTTGGAAATCGCCCAGGCGCGGGAAGCGGAAGTTCAGGTGCGGCGCAAACCAGTCGGGCTGGATGTTGTAGCCGAACTCTTTGAGCTCCTCCAGCACATCGCACAAATCCTGCCAAATGAAGTGCGGCAGCATGAAGCGGTCGTGCAGCTCGGTGCCCCAGCGCTTGAGGCCGCTCGGCCGATACGGCTTGCGCCAGAAGCGCGACACCAGCGCGCGCATCAGCAGCTGCTGCGTCAGGCTCATGCGGGCGTGCGGCGGCATCTCGAACGCGCGCATTTCCAGCAGGCCCAAGCGGCCGGTGGGGCCGTCGGGCGAGTAGAGCTTGTCGATGCAGAACTCGGCGCGGTGGGTGTTGCCCGTCACGTCGATCAGCAGGTTGCGCAGCAGGCGGTCAATCATCCACGGCGGGCACAGCGGCTCGCCCGGGGCGGTGATGCGCTGCAACTCGGCGAATGCGATTTCCAACTCATAGATCGAGTCGTTGCGCGCTTCATCGACCCGCGGCGCCTGGCTGGTGGGGCCGACAAACAGGCCCGAGAACAAATAGCTCAGCGCCGGGTGGTTGTGCCAGTAGGCCACCATGCTGGCCAGCAAATCGGGCCGGCGCAGGAACGGGGAATCCGCCACCGTGGCGCCGCCGAGCACGAAGTGATTGCCGCCGCCGGTGCCGGTGTGGCGGCCGTCGAGCATGAATTTCTCGGTCGACAAGCGGGTTTCGTGGCCGGCTTGGTAGAGGTGGGTGGTCTGGTCGACCAGCTCCGCCCAGCTGTGCGCGGGGTGGATGTTGACCTCGATCACACCGGGGTCGGGCGTCACGCGCAGCGTGGCCAGGCGCGGGTCGCGCGGCGGCTCGTAACCTTCCAGAATCACCGGCAGCTTGAGTTCGAGCGCGGTGTCTTCAATCGCGGCGACCAGCTCCAGGTAGTCTTCCAGCGCCGTCATCGGCGGCATGAAGATGTACAGGCGCCCGTCGCGCGGCTGGGCGCACATGGCGCTGCGGGTGACGAACGCTGCCGACTCAAACCGGCCCGGCGCCATCAAGCCTTGGGCGGTGGAGGCGGGTGCCGCGGCGGTGCCGGTGGCGGCACCGCCGACACCGGTACCCGCCTGTGCGGCACGCGAGCGCGCTGCAAAGCCGGGGCCCGCTGCGGCGTTGCCGGCGGCCGGGTTCCAGCCCGCCTCTTGGCTGCCCTGCGCATAGCGCAAACGGGCATAGGCCGGCAGCGGCGGGAAGGGCTGCGTCTGGTCGGGCGGGTAGACCCAGGGCAGATCGGTGTCGGTGGCCCAGGGCTGTGAGTCGAGCGGCAGGCGGTAGCCCAGCGGCGAGTCACCCGGCATCAGGTAGCAACGCTCGCTGCGCAAGAACCACGGGCCCGTTTGCCAGCGCGCGAGGCCCGCCGGGTGGCGCGCCACCGGCAGCACGTGGCCGACCACGGCGTCCAGCCCTTGCGTGAACACCTGGGTCAGGCGCTCGCGCTCAAGTGGGTCGCTCAGGCGCGAATCAAACGGGTCGACGTTGGTGGGCAGGCGACGCTCGCGCCAGAGGTAATACCACGCGTCTTCATAGGCCGGGAACACGTACTGCGCATCGAGCGACAGGCGCTTGGCCACGCCCTTCAAGAAGCGGCGTGCATCGGTCTCGCTGACTTTGTAGTCTTCGTGCTCACTGGCAAACAGCTCCGGGTGGGTCCAGATCGGTTCGCGGTCTTTTCGCCAAAACAGGTTCAGCGACCAGCGCGGCAACTGCTCGCCCGGGTACCACTTGCCCTGGCCGTAGTGCAGCAGGCCGCCTTGGCCGTATTTGACGCGCAGCTTCTCCATCAGGTCGGCACTGAGGATGCGCTTGGTCGGGCCCATGGCCTCGGTGTTCCACTCGGCGCCGTCGCGGTCGTCAACCGACACAAAGGTGGGCTCGCCGCCTTGCGTCAGGCGCACATCGTTGCGGCGCAGGTCGTCGTCGACCTGGTGACCCAGGGCTTCGATCTGGTCCCACTGCGCATCGGTGTAGGGCATCGTCACCCGTGGCGCCTCCCAGATGCGGGAGACCACCATGTGGTGCTCGAAGGTGGTCTCGCACTCGTCGATGGCACCGGTAACGGGCGCGGCCGAGCCGGGCTCGGGCGAGCAGGCCAGCGGAATGTGGCCTTCACCGGCCAGCAAGCCGGAGGTGGGGTCGAAACCGATCCAACCGGCGCCGGGCAAAAACACCTCGCACCAGGCGTGCAAGTCGGTGAAGTCGACCTCGGTGCCGCTCGGGCCGTCGAGCGCCTTCACGTCGCTTTTCAGCTGAATCAGGTAGCCCGACACAAAGCGCGCCGCAAAGCCCAGGTGGCGCAGCAACTGCACCAGCAACCAAGCCGAATCGCGGCAGGAGCCGCTGCCCTTGCTCAGCGTTTCTTCCGGCGTCTGCACGCCCGGCTCCATGCGGATCAGGTAGCTGACATCGCCCTGCAGGCGCTGGTTGAGTGCCACCACGAAGTCGGTGGTCTGTCGCTTTTCACGCGGGATGCTGAACAGGTAGCTCTCGAAGGCGGGCGTGAGCTCGGCCTTCTTCATGTAGGGCGCCAGCTCGTGCAGCACCGCCGGATCGTACTCAAACGGAAAGTGCTCGGCCGACGGCTCCAAGAAGAAGTCGAACGGGTTGAGCACCGACATCTCGGCCACCAGATCGACCTCGATGCGAAAGCTCGTGGTCGGATCGGGGAACACCAAGCGCGCGAGGTAATTGGCCTGCGGGTCTTGCTGCCAGTTGATGAAGTGGTTGGCCGGCTCGATCCGCAGCGAGTAGCTGAGGATGCGCGTGCGCGAATGCGGTGCCGGGCGCAGCCGCACCACCTGCGGACCGAGCATCACGGGCCGGTCGTAGCGGTAGTGCGTCACATGGTTGAGCGCGACATGGATGGACATGGGAGACCTCAGGGCAATGGATCGGGGAGTCAGGCCATGGCAACCGCCCGGAACCACGGCGGTGCACTCTGGCGCTCGGCATGCCGCCCCACGGGGCGGCATGCATCAAATCGTGATTCTTGGCAGCGAGCGCCCAACTTTGGGGCGGCGCGTGCTGCTTTGGTGCTCGGGCCTGGGTGACGGCCCCGCCCGAGCGGCGTCTCAGTCCGCCACAGGCACCAGAAAGTCGCGGCTGATGCCGCCACCCAGGGTGTTGATGCGCTCCAAGAACTGCGTCAGGTAGGCGTGCAGGCCGGTGGCAAAAATCTCGTCAATGCGACCAAATTGCAAGTCGGCGCGCAAGCGGCCCGCGCGGCGCAGGGTGTCGCTCGACTGCTCGTTGGCCACGCGGATCAGGTTGTTCTCGACCTCCTGCACGCAGGCGGCCAACGAACGCGGCATGTCGGGGCGCAAGATCAGCAGCTCGGCCACCTTCTCGGGGCGAATCACATTGCGGTAGGCCTTGCGATAGACCTCGAAACCCGAGACCGAACGCAGGATGGCCGACCAGTGATAGAAGTCGTACTCGACGTCTTTGCCATTGCCATTGCCGTTGCTGTTGGCGCCACTGCCGTTTTGGCCTTGGCCGCCTTGCGACTGCCCCTGCACCAAACCGCCCTCTTCCGTGCCCATGGCGTGGAACTTCACGTCGAGCAAGCGCGCGGTGTTGTCGGCCCGCTCCAGGAAGCTGCCAATGCGCAGAAAGTTGAACGACTCGTCTTGCAGCATGGTGCCCACGCTCACCCCGCGCGAGAGGTGCGAGCGGAATTTCACCCACTCGAACAAAGCACTCGGGTCTTTCTTGAAGTCCGAGTCGTCGGCAATCAGGCGCTGAAACTCCAGCCAGGTCTGGTTTTGCGTTTCCCAGACTTCGGTGGTGAGCGTGCCGCGCACGGCCCGGGCGTTTTCGCGCGCGGCCATCAGGCACGAGCGGATGCTCGACGGGTTGCTCGCGTCACTGACCATGTAGTCCATGACGCTGCGGGCCGTGACCTCACCGTAACGCTGGGCAAAGTCGCCCGTCAGCTCAGAAATGCTCAACAAACCGCGCCAGCCTTTTTCCGCCGCGTCCGCCGATTGCGGCAGCAGCGAGGTCTGGTAATTCACATCCAACATCCGAGCAGTATTCTCGGCGCGCTCCATGTAGCGCGACATCCAAAACAGGTGATCAGCGGTGCGTGACAGCATCTTGTGGTTCTCCGTTCAGCCTTCCAGCACCCAGGTGTCTTTGGTCCCGCCGCCTTGGGACGAGTTGACCACCAGGGAGCCCTCTTTCAGTGCCACGCGGGTCAGCCCGCCCGGCACCATCTGCACATTGGCGCCCGAGAGCACGAAGGGGCGCAGGTCGATGTGGCGCGGCGCGATGCCGCTTTCCACAAAGGTGGGGCAGGTCGACAGCGCCAGCGTGGGCTGGGCGATGTAGCCGTCGGGCTTGGCCAACAGCACTTGGCGGAACTCTTCGATCTCGGCCTTGGTGGCGGCTGGGCCCACCAACATGCCGTAACCGCCCGCGCCATGCACCTCTTTGACCACCAACTCGCCCAAGTTGGCGAGCACGTATTTCAGGTCATCGGCCTCGCGGCAGAGGTAGGTCGGGACGTTGTTCAGGATGGGCTTTTCGCCCAGGTAGAACTCGATCATCTTCGGCACGTAGGGGTAGATCGACTTGTCGTCGGCCACGCCAGTGCCAATGGCGTTGGACAGCGTCACGTTGCCGGCGCGGTAGGCGCCCAGCAGGCCGGCGCAGCCCAGCGTCGAATCGGGGCGGAAGGCGAGCGGGTCGAGGAAGTCGTCGTCCAGGCGGCGGTAGATCACGTCCACGCGCTTTGGCCCTTGGGTGGTGCGCATGTAGACGAAGCTGTCCTTGACGAACAGGTCCTGCCCTTCCACCAGCTCCACGCCCATTTGCTGCGCCAGGAAGGCGTGCTCAAAGTAGGCGCTGTTGTACATGCCGGGGGTGAGCACCACGACGGTGGGCTCGTTGGCCGAAGCCGGCGCCACGGAGCGCAGGGTTTCGAGCAACAGATCGGGGTAGTGCGCCACCGGCGCAATGCGGTGGGTGCTGAACAGCTCGGGGAAGAGCCGCATCATCATCTTGCGGTTTTCGAGCATGTAGCTCACGCCGCTGGGCACGCGCAGGTTGTCTTCGAGCACGAAGTAGTCGCCCGTGCCGTCGGGGTTGGCGGCGCGCACGATGTCGACGCCGCTGATGTGCGAGTACACGCCACCGGGCACGTCAATGCCCATCATCTCGGGCCGGAACTGGGCGTTTTTGAAGATCTGGTCGGCGGGCACGAGGCCGGCGCGCAAGATCTCTTGGTCGTGATAAACGTCGTGGATAAAGCGGTTGAGTGCGGTGACCCGCTGCTTCAGCCCCTTTTCCATCTCGGTCCATTCCTGCGAAGGAATGACACGCGGGATCAGGTCGAAGGGGATCAGTCGTTCCGTGCCCGAGCCGTCTTCATCCTTGGCGCCGTAGACGGCGAAGGTGATGCCAACTCGGCGGAAGATCATCTCCGCTTCTTCCCGCCTGGCGCGCATCACGTCACCAGGTTGGGTGGCCAGCCAGCGGGCATAACCGCGGTAGTGTTCGCGCACGGCCTCTGGGGTGGCCTGCATTTCGTCGAAGGTGGGTCTCATCGGCGTTGTTCTCCTCGAAGCAGGGGTTAGCAATTAGCAGGCCAGGCATCGCTGCCCTCATGGGCCGTCGTCCGAAAAATCCCGCAAGTCGTGGTGCCAGTATCTGCGGGTTTGAGGGCGCCAACAGGCTCCCGATCGGGTTGGCGAAAAATCTCGTTGCGGCGCTCCGGCATCCCGGTCGGCGCGCACCGCTGAGGGGCGGTTTGCCGCGCGCGGCGCTGACGGCACGGGCTCGGGCTCAGCCCGCGAGGCGTCGGCCGACTGCCACTGCCAAGCACCACACGCCGGGCTGCCGTGCAACACGCCGGCCTGCGCCTTCAAGCGCGCCACCACCTCGGCCACCGGGTGGCCAAATCGGTTGCGGTAGCCGCTTTGCACCACGGCCACCTGCGCCTGCACCGCCTCCAAAAAGGGCGCGGTCGAGGAGGTGTGGCTGCCGTGGTGCGGCACCAGCAACACATCGCTGCGCAGCGCGCTGCCAAAGCGCCCCACCATGGCCAGCTCCTGGATGGCCTCGATGTCGCCAGTGAGCAGCGCGCTGGCACCATGCGCCGACTGCACCCGCAACACGCACGAGGTGGCATTGGGCCGCCAGTGCGCGGTCACCTCGGGCCCCGGATGCAAGACCTCGAACTGCACGCCGTCCCAGACCCAGCGCTGGCCGGTTTCGCAGCGCCGGGCGCGAGGCGCCAAGGCCCACAGCGGGTGTTCGGGCTCGATCGAGCTCAGCACCTCGCCCACCGGCAGGCCGGCCAACAGCGCACGGGCGCCACCCACGTGGTCGGTGTCGCGGTGGCTCAGCAGCAGCACATCAATGCGCCGCTCGCCACGCCAGCGCAGCAGCGGCAGCAGCACGCGCTGGCCGGCGTCGCTGTCGGGCGCGTACTGCGGGCCGGCGTCGTACACCAGCAGGTGCTCGCGGGTGCGCACCAGCACGGCCGTGCCCTGGCCCACGTCGGCCGCCAGCAGCTCAAACTCGCCCGCTGCCGGATGCACCACCGGCGGCCACCACAAGGGCATCAGCAGCGGCACGGCCCACAGTCGCAGCCGCCCCGGCAGCGGCAGCACCAGCAGCGCCGCAGCCACCAGGCCCGCCGCTTGCGCCCAGCCCGGCGCCGCAGGCACCGTCCACACCGCCGCCGGCCAGGCCGAGAGCAGCGCCAAACCCGCCATCAGCCCGCCCGACACCCAGGCGCCCACGCTCCACAGCGGCGCCCACCACAGGCCCAGCAAGGCCAGCGGCGTGATCAGCCCGGTGACCACCGGAATGGCCACGGCATTGGCCAGCAGCCCCACCAGCGAGAGCTGCTGAAACACCACCAGCGTCAGCGGCGCCAAGCCCACCGTGGCCAACCATTGCGTGCGCCATGCAGCGCGCAGCGCGGGCCCGGCGCGGTGGGCGGCGCGGCTGAGCCCGGCGCGCCAGCGCGGTGGGTCTGGCGGTGGGCTGACACCGCCATCAGCCGGCCCCGCGGGCGCGCGGGCAGCCTGTCCGCTGCGCGTGGCCGGCTCAGACGCCATCAACAAACCCACGGCCATGAACGAAAGCCAAAAGCCCGGCTGCAACAGCGCCCAGGGATCGAACACCGTGACCCCCACCGCCGCCACCAGCAGCACCACGGGCCAGGGCAAATGCCGGCCCGCGCTGCGCAGCAGCGTCGCGGTCAGCAGCATCCACACCGTGCGCTGCGAGGGCACGCCCCAACCCGACACCACGGCATACGCCAGGGCCGCCGCCGCGCCGCCCCAGCGCTGCACCCCCGGCGCCGGCCAGCGCAACATCGCCCGCGGGCTGAGGCACCACAAGCGCCGCAGCGCCCAGCCGGCCAGCGCCGCAAACAAGGTGACGTGCAAGCCGCTGATGGACACGAGGTGCGCCACGCCGGTGTTGCGAAACACCTCCCAGTCCTCGCGCTCGATGGCCGATTGGTCCCCCACGGCCAGCGCCGCCAGCAAGCCGGCCACCCGCGCCTCGGGCACCTGCGCCTGGATGGCGTCGCGCACCGTCTGGCGCCAGCGCTGCACCGGCCAGCCCACCCCATGCGCCAACAGCTGCGGCGGCGGCGCGGTGCGCACGCTGCCGGTGGCACGCACGCCACGCTCAAACCACTGCAGCTCCACGTCCCACCCGCCCGGGTTGGCGTTGCCGTGGGGCGCGCGCAGCCGCACCGCCAGTTGCCACCGATCGCCAGCGCGCAAGGCCGCCAGCGGTGACAAGCGCGGGTCTTCATCGCGCCCTGCGGTCCACGACAGCGACACCAGGCTCGGCACGCCCACTGGCTGACCACCCCGCTGCGCGGTCTCGACGGCCAGGTCAAACCCCAGGCCATTGCTGCGCTGTTGCGGCAGGCTGCTGACCACCCCGGTGAGTTGCAGATCGAGGCCTTCGAGCTCGGGCGACAAGGCGTCTGCCAAGCGCAGTTGCGCCTGCCCCATCGACAGCGCCAGGCCGAGCATCAGCGTGGCAAGCATTGCCAGCGCGCTTGCCACCGCGCGCCGCCCAGACCACTGCCGGCCTGCGCCTGCACTCGCCCGGCGCGCCATGGCGGCGCCTGCCAACGCGCCCACCAGGCTCACCCCAGCGCCAGCCCACAGCGCGCACTGCGCCGCCGGGCTCGGCAACACCGCCCACTGCAGGGTCAGCGCCACGCCAGCCAACCACGCCAGCGCCAACGCGGCCCCAAGCCACCGGCTGCCTTGCATGCTGCCTCCCCGCGGGTGTTTGGGGCAGTGTAGGATTTCACTTTCCTCACGCAGAGCCCCCTTTTGGGCGCCCTCCAAATTGCCATGTCCGTCTACGACCGCCTGAAAGCCCTCGGCATCGAACTGCCGCCCGTCGCCCTCCCCGCGGCCGCCTACGTGCCCTTTGTGCAAACCGGCTCGCTGGTGTTTTTGTCGGGCCACATTGCCAAGCGCGATGGCAAGGTCTGGGCCGGCCAACTCGGCCGCGATGTCGACACCGCCACTGGCCGCGAGGCTGCGCGCGCCGTGGCCATCGATTTGCTCGGCACGCTGCACGCAGCGGTGGGCGACCTCAACCAGGTCACGCGCATCGTCAAGGTGATGAGCCTGGTCAACAGCACCGGCGATTTCACCGAGCAGCACCTGGTCACCAACGGCTGCTCGGAGTTGCTGGGCGAGGTGTTTGGCCCGCAAGTGGGCGCCCATGCGCGCAGCGCGTTTGGCGTGGCGCAAATCCCGCTGGGCGCCTGCGTTGAGATCGAACTGATCGCGGAAGTCCGGTGAGCCGCCAGCACCCCAACCCCTTTGACACGCCGGGCCTGTTTGAGCGGCCCGCGCTGCTGCTCGGCACCGGGCTGGCGCTGAGCGCCAGCGCCTTTGCCGCCGCAGTCATTGCACAGCATGTGTTTGGGCTGATGCCCTGCCCGTGGTGCATCTTGCAGCGTGTGATCTTTCTGGCCATCGCGCTCGTGTGCGTGCTCGGCTTGCTGTGGCGCGCTGCGGCCGGGCGCGTGCTGGCCGCGGTGCTGACGCTGCTGCTGGGCGCCGGTGGCGTGGCCGCAGCCTTGTGGCAGCACTTCGTGGCCTCGCACTCCAACTCGTGCAACCTGACGCTGGCCGACAAGATCGTGATGTCGATCAAGCTCGACACCACCTTCCCGGCGCTGTTCGAGCCCAAGGCCTCGTGCGCCGATGCGGCCGTGACCATCCTCGGCATCTCGATGGACATCTGGTCGCTGATGCTGCACCTGCTGCTCATGCTCGGCGCCATCGCTCTGCTGCGGCTGACCCGCCAACGATAAGGTCATTGACATGACAACCCCCACCCCCACGCGCCGCCTTGCCACCCTGGCGCTGTTGTTGGCGGTGGGGTTGACGGCAGTGATCGGCGCCCGGCCCGTGCAGGCGCAAACACCAACACCAACACCAACGCCAGCCCAAGCCCCGGCCCCGGCCGCATCGGCCGGCTCAACCGCAAGCAGCGCGACAACGGCCGCCCTGGCCGACCAGCGCAACAGCCTGGGCATGTCCTTCGTGCGCGTGCCCGCGGGCGAATTTTGGATGGGCAACGGTGACTCGCCGGCCGCGCTCGCTGCCGCGTTCCCCAGCATCGACGCCTCGCGCATCAACGGGCTGGGCGACGAATCGCCGCGCCACCTTGTGCGCATCACCCGGCCCTTCGAGCTGGGCCAGTTTGAAGTCACGGTGGGCCAGTTCCGTGCCTTCTTGCAGGCCTCGGGCCACGTGCCCGAGTCGATCGCCGATGGCACGGGGGGTTATGGCTACAACCCCGACTACGACCCCGCCACCACGGTGCGCCACGATGCCTTTGAGGGCCGCCACCCGCGCTACAGCTGGGCCAACCCCGGCTTTGCGCAAAGCGATGCCCACCCCGTCACCAACGTCACCTGGCGCGATGCGCAGGCCATGGCCCAGTGGTTGAGCCGCAGTGAAGGCCGCGTCTACCGCCTGCCCACCGAGGCCGAGTGGGAGTACGCCGCGCGTGCCGGCACGACCACCCGCTACCCCAACGGCGACCCGCCCGAGAGCCTGCTCGGCAGCGCCAATGTGTTTGCCGCCGAGACCGCCCAGCTCTGGCCGCAGTGGCAGGCTCAGTCCTTGAGCCTGCCCGACGGCCAACGCTTCACTGCGCCCGTGGGCAGCTTTGCGCCCAACGCCTGGGGCCTGTACGACATGATTGGCAATGTGTGGGAGTGGTGCGCCGACTGGCACGACGACACCTACTACGCCAGCAGCCCGCGGGATGACCCGCAGGGCCCGCCCGACGGCGATGTGCGCGTGCGCCGCGGCGGCTCTTGGCACACCTGGCCGTTTTATGACCGGGTGAGTTTTCGCAACTGGAACTCACCGGAGACCCGCTACGTGCTGCTCGGCCTGCGCCTGCTGCGCGAAGCGCCATGACCCTGCCCGCCGCAGCCACAGCCCCCCTCGCCGACACCCGCCGCGACACCCGCCTGGTGCAGCGTTTTGCGCTCTGGGGCGCGGCGGCCATTGCCGTGTTTGCGGTGGTGATGGCTGTGTTGCTGGGGCGATTCATGGAGCAGCAGATGCTGGCGCGCGACGCCGCCGTGAGCCGCGACTTTGTGCAGAGCGTGGCCCGCACCCAGCGCCTGGACAGCGCGATTGACGTGGGTGGTCACCCCGCCGCCATCACCGAGTTCGTCAAACACCTGAGCGACCTGCCCGAGGTGCTGCGCGTCAACCTCTACAGCACCGAGCGGCGCGTGATCTGGTCGAGCGACGAGGCGCTGATCGGCCAGACCTTTGCCGAGAACGACGAGCTCGACGAGGCCCTGGCCGGCGCCGTGGTGGTGCACAGCGCCCACGGCCCGGGCCAGCCCGACAAGACCGAGCACGTGCGCCTGGACGCCCAAGACCCGGAATACGTGGAGAACTACGTGCCCGTGCTGAGCGCCGACGGCCAGAAGGTGGTGGCCGTGGTGGAGCTCTACCGCCGCCGCGCCGCACTGCTGGCCGCCATCCACCAAGGCCAGCGCCTGGTGTGGTTGAGCGCCACCGGTGGCGGGCTGTTTCTGTTCCTGTGTCTGCTGGGCTTTGTGTGGCGCACCCAGGCCCAGTTGCGCGAGCAACAACGCCGCTTGGTGGAGGCCGATGCGCTGGCACTGGTGGGCGAAATTGCCGCGGCGGTGGCCCACAGCATCCGCAACCCGCTCGGCTCCATCCGCAGCAGCGCCGAGCTGCAACGCGAGCTGGCTGGCGACCCCGACGGCCACCACGACGACGTGATGCGCCACGTCGACCGCATCGAGCAACTGGTGCGCAACATGCTGAGCTACGCCGCGCCGGCCAGCGACACCCCGGCCCAGTGCGATCTGGATCCGCTCATTCAACAAGCCGCCGAGCGCAGCCGCGCTGACCTCGCGCGCCAGCAGAAGGCCTTTGTGTTGGTGCACGAGGCGCCCACCGGTCACGTCGGCGCCGATGCCTTGTTGCTGACCCAAGTGCTGCAATCGCTGCTCAGCAACGCCGCCGAAGCCACCCAGGCCGGCCACTGCGTCACCCTGCGCGCCTGCCGCGACGGCACGCACGCCGTGATCGAGGTGCAAGACGACGGCGTCGGCATGCCCGCCAGCGAGCGCACCGAGGCCTTTCGCCCGTTCTACACCACCAAACCCCGCGGCCTGGGCATGGGCTTGGCCCTGGCCCAGCGCGTGGCCCTGCGCTTGGGCGGCGACATCCACCTCGACAGCAGCCCCGGCACCGGCACCTGCGTGCGCCTGCGGCTGCCCCTGATCACCCCGCCCACCCCATGACGGCCACACCCACCGGCGCCATCCTCGTCATCGACGACGAAAGCACCCTCGCCCGCAACATCGCGCTGTACCTGGAACGCCATGGCTTCGACGTGCGCGTGGCGGCATCGGGCGAAGACGGGTTGATCCAGTTCGCCGAGTTCAAACCCGACATCGTGCTGCTCGACCACAACCTGCCCGGCCTCAGCGGATTGGAGGTGCTGCAACGCCTGCAAACCAGCGACCCCGAGGTGCCGGTGGTGCTGATGACGGGTTTTGGGGGCGTTGATGTGGCCGTGAACGCGATGAAGTTGGGGGCGGCCGATTACCTCAGCAAACCGGTGTCGCTGGGCGAGCTGAAATTGCTGATCGATCGGCTGCTGGGCCAGCACCGGCTCGCGCGCACGGTGGGCTACTACCAGTCCCGCGACGCGCAGGCCAGCGGCCTCGACAAAATCATCGGCAGCTCAGGCCCAGTGCAAGCGCTGCGCGAACGCATCCAACGCCTGCTCAATGCCGACGGCCAACTCACCGATGGTGATTCGCCAGCGGTGTTGATCCGCGGCGACACCGGCACCGGCAAAGAGCTGGTGGCGCGCGCGCTGCACTTTGGCGGCCCGCGCGCGGCCATGCCGTTTGTGGAGCTCAACTGCGGCGCCATGCCGGCGCATCTGGTGGAGGCCGAGCTCTTCGGCTACGAAAAAGGCGCCTTCACCGACGCCCGCGAGCGCAAACTCGGGCTGGTGGAAACGGCCGAAGGCGGCACCTTGTTTTTGGACGAGATCGGCGAGGCCGATGCCTCCACCCAAGTGAAGCTGCTGAAGCTGCTGGAAGACAAGCGCTTTCGCCGCCTGGGCGGCCTGCGCGACCAGGCGGTGAACCTGCGCATCGTCAGCGCCACCCACCAGTCGCTCGAAGCCATGGTGGCCGAGAAGCGCTTCCGTGCCGACCTCTACTACCGCCTGCGCATCATCGAGTTGACGGTGCCGCCGCTGCGCGAGCGCGGCGACGACATCGTCACCCTCGCCCGCCACTTTGTGCAACACCACGGCCAGCGCTACCGCCGCCCCGATTTGCGCCTAGCGCCCGAGGCCGAACCGGCACTGCGCCGCTACCGCTGGCCGGGCAATGTGCGCGAACTGCGCAACGCCATGGAGCAGGCCGTGCTGATGAGCAGCGGCCCCACGCTGGGCCTGCGTGAACTGGTATTTTTGGGGGCCGATATGGGGGCTGATGTGGGGGCCGAGATGGGGGCCGATGGGGCGGCGGACGCAGGGGGCGATGCGCACGCTGCCGAGGCCGATGCCCGCGCGACGAGCACCGCCAGCGAGGGGGAGGACCTGAACCTCGAAGCGGCCGAGCGGCGCCTGATCCAGGCCGCGCTCCGGCGCAGCAACAACAACATCAGCCAGTCCGCCCGCCTGCTGGGCATCACCCGCGACACCCTGCGCTACCGCTTGGAGCGCCTGGGCCTGCGCGAGGGCGGCGGCGACTGAACGGGCTTCGCGCCGCCCCGTCAGAGCGCCTGGCGATCAGGCCGTGTGACGGTCCTCTTGGCGCGTGTGGCCGGCACCGTCGTCGGCACCACGGCGCGAGACGCGGCGGTCTTCTTGGCGCGTGTGGCCGGCACCGTCATCCGCACCGCGGCGGGCCGTGCTCTGGTCGTCAGAGACGGCAGGTGCGTTGCTGCGGCGGTCTTCGCGACGGTCTTCGCGGCGATCTTGGCGACGGTCCTCTTGGCGGCTGTGACCGGCGCCATCGTCGGCGCCTTGACGGGCGCGCTTGAGCAGATCGTCATCGCGGGTCACGGTGCCGGTGCCCGTTGCCGCACCCGTCGTGGTGGTGGCCGGGATCACGCTGGTGCCGCGGTCTTCACGCCGATCTTCGCGGCGGTCTTCTTGACGCACATGCCCGGCGCCATCGTCTGAGCGCTTGCCGCCCGAGGATGACGACGTGCTGCTGCCCGACGACGAACCCGACGAGCTGCTGG
Organism: Pseudomonadota bacterium; assembly: GCA_041164825.1. GTDB lineage: Bacteria > Pseudomonadota > Gammaproteobacteria > Burkholderiales > Burkholderiaceae_C > JBEAOO01. The sequence continues at coordinate 27,111 of JBEAOO010000014.1, forward strand.
AGCCGGAGCTGCTGGTGCTGCTGGTGCTGGAGCCCGAGTTGCCCGAACCCGAGCCACTCGAACCCGAACTGCTCGAACTGCCCGACTTGCCCGAGCCGCTGGAGCCGCTCGACGAGCCGCCATTGCGCGCCACGGTGATGTCCGCGGATCGGTCCATCGCGTTGGCACGGCGGTCTTCTTGGCGGGTGTGGCCGGCGCCATCGTCGGCACCGCGGCGGGCCACTTGGGCGGCCGCGCCTTCCAGGGTATGCAGGCCCGCCAAGGGCAGTGAGGGCACGGGCAAGGCCGACGCGGCGACAGAGGCGGTGAGGCAAGCGGCGAAAAGGGTGGCACGGATCATGGCTGGCTCCTGAAGTTAAATGTGCGATTTGCACATTCAATCAATTGCAGCTTGTATGCCAGCCGGCAACCGCCCCCTGCCGAACCCCAGTCAAACATCTATTTTCGCGCCCAAGTGATTGATTTTGCTCAGATTTCAACCACTTCTCGATGCGCCCGAGCCAGCAAAAAGTTGAGCGATCGAGCCGGTGCAAAAGGCCCGCTGGGCCAAATGCCCCAGCGCTTGCGGGTCAGATGCCCCAGAGGGCCAAGGGCCACCGCGTGTGCGCCGGGCGGTCAGCCCTGCCCGCCCGGACAAAGCAGCGCAGCAAGGCGCTCAATTCAAGGCGCCAACACCCGCGCCACCTTGACGAAGCCGTCCACCTTTTGACCCTTGCGCGCCCGCTTGCCGCCGTGGCTGGCGAGTGTGGCGCCCTTGATGACCTCGTCTTTGGGCTTGGCTGCGCGGCCGCTGCCGAGCACGCGCAGCGTGTCGGCAAACGTGGCCACCGAGAGCAAGGGGTCGGCCGCGTCCACGTCCATCAGCGTCAGGCCGCGGCCGCCATTGGCCTGCAACTTCAATTCGGCCAGCGGGAAGGTCAACAAGCGGCCGAGCGACGATACACACGCCACGCTGGCGTGCTGCGCGCTCACGGCCACGGGCGGCAGCAGTGCGTCGCCCGCTTCGAGCGTGAGGAAGCTCTTGCCAGCTTTTTGGCGGCTGGCCATGTCGCTCAGGCGCGCCAGCAAACCAAAGCCACCGCTGTTGGCCAGCAGCAGCGTCACGTCGGCGTGGCCCGCAAAGTAGTGCGCCACCTGCGTGCCCGGCTCCAGGTCGATCACGCTGGTGATGGGCTGGCCGTCGCCGCGCCCGCCCGGCAGGCCCGACACCGCCACGCTGTACACCCGCCCGCCCGAGCCAAACACGTAGAGCGTGTCGACGCTGCGGCAGGTGAAGGTGCCATAGAGCGAGTCGCCGGCCTTGAAGGTGAGCGTGCCGGCGTCCACCTCGTGGCCCTTGAGGGCACGCACCCAGCCCTTGGCGCTGGCCACCACGGTCACCGGCTCGTCGATCACGCGGATCTCGGCCACGGCCTTTTTCTCGGCCTGGATCAGCGTGCGGCGCTCGTCGCCAAACTGCTTGGCGTCGGCCTCGATTTCCTTGATCACCGCGCGGCGCAGCGTGCCAGGGTTGTCGATGATGTCTTGCAGCTTGGCCTGCTCGCCGCGCAGGGTGGCCAGCTCTTGCTCGATCTTGATGGCCTCCAAGCGCGCGAGTTGGCGCAGGCGGATTTCCAAGATGTCTTCGGCCTGCCGGTCGCTCAGCGCAAAGCGCTCGATCAGCGCCGCCTTGGGCTCATCGGCGCCGCGGATGATGCGGATCACCTCGTCAATGTTGAGCAGCACCAGCTGCCGACCTTCGAGCACGTGGATGCGGTCGAGCACCTTGTTCAGCCGGTGCTGCGAACGGCGCTGCACCGTGCCCAGGCGGAAGGCCAGCCACTCGGTCAAGATCTGGCGCAGGCCTTTTTGCGTCGGCCGGCCATCGCTGCCGATCATCGTCAGGTTGATCGGCGCCGAGCTCTCCAGGCTGGTGTGGGCCAGCAAGGTGGTGATCAGGTCTTGCTGCGCAATGCGGCTGCTCTTGGGCTCGAACACCAGGCGCACGGCCGCGTCTTTGCTCGACTCATCGCGCACCGCATCGAGCACCGTCAGCAGCGTGGTCTTCAGTTGCACCTGGTCGGCGCTGAGCGCCTTCTTGCCGGCCTTGACCTTGGGGTTGCTCAACTCCTCGATCTCTTCGAGCACCTTTTGCGAGCTGGCGCCGGGCGGCAACTCGGTCACCACCAGTTGCCACTGTCCGCGCGCCATTTCTTCGATCTTCCAACGCGCACGCACCTTCAGGCTGCCGCGGCCGCTGGCATAGGCGGCGCGAATCTCCTCGGGGCTGCTGATGATCTGACCGCCACCGGGGTAGTCGGGGCCGGGGATCAGCGCGGCCAGCGCCTGTTCATCCAACTGCGGCTCGCGCAGCAGGGCCACCACGGCAGCCGCCACCTCACGCAGGTTGTGGCTCGGCACCTCGGTGGCCAGGCCCACGGCAATGCCGCTGGCGCCGTTGAGCAGCACAAAGGGCAAGCGCGCGGGCAGCTGCTTGGGCTCCTCCGTGGAGCCGTCGTAGTTGGGGATGAAATCGACCGTGCCTTCGTCAATCTCATCGAGCAGCAAGCGTGCGATCGGTGCCAAGCGCGCTTCGGTGTAGCGCATCGCTGCGGCGCCATCGCCGTCGCGGCTGCCGAAGTTGCCCTGGCCATCGATCAGCGGGTAGCGCAGTGCAAAGTCTTGCGCCATGCGCACCATGGCGTCGTAGGCGGCGGTGTCACCGTGCGGGTGGTAGCGGCCGAGCACATCGCCCACCACGCGCGCGCTCTTCATGGCCTTGGGGCCGTTGGCGGTGGTGAAGGCCAGGCCCAGCCGCTCCATCGCATACAAGATGCGGCGCTGCACGGGCTTTTGCCCGTCGCACACATCGGGCAGCGCGCGGCCCTTGACCACGCTGAGCGCGTATTCGAGGTAGGCCCGCTCGGCGTAGTGCGCCAGTGTGACGGCGTCGCCCGAGGGCACGGGTTGCAGATCGAGTTGTTCTTGCATGGTCAGCGGATTCGGTGTTCAGCAGGGCGCAGCGTGGCGACGGGGCATGGGTGGCGGGCGGCGATCCGGGGGTGAATCAAACGTCCACCTCCACCTCGTCGCCATGCAGTTCCATCAGGTCGCGCCGCGCCTGGGCTTCGCCCTTGCCCATCAACTTGGTGAGCGAGCCGGTGGTGGCGCTGAAATCGAGCTCGCCATAGGCCACCTGCAGCAGGCGCCGGGTGTCGGGGTTGAGCGTGGTGTCCCAGAGCTGCTCGGCGTTCATTTCGCCCAGGCCCTTGAAGCGGCTGATGGTCCAGGCCGACTCGCGGGCGCCTTCTTTGCGCAGCTTGTCGAGCGTGGCACCGAGTTCGCCGTCGTCGAGCGCATAAATCTTGGCCGGCGGCTTTTTGCCGCGTGCCGGCGCGTCGATGCGGAACAGCGGCGGTTTGGCGATGTAGATGTTGCCGTTTTCCACCAGCTTGGGGAAATGGCGGAAAAACAGCGTCAGCAGCAGCACCTGGATGTGCGAGCCGTCGACATCCGCGTCGCTCAAGATGCAGACCTTGCCGTAACGCAGGCCGCTCATGTCGGGCGTGTCGTTGGGGCCGTGCGGGTCCACGCCCACGGCCACCGCGATGTCGTGGATTTCGTTGTTCTTGAACAGCAGGTCGCGCTCCACCTCCCAGGCATTGAGCACCTTGCCGCGCAGCGGCAGGATGGCCTGAGTCTCTTTGTTGCGGCCCATCTTGGCGCTGCCCCCGGCGGAGTCACCCTCCACCAAAAACAACTCGTTGAGCGCCAGGTCGCGGCTCTCGCAATCGGTGAGCTTGCCGGGCAACACGGCCACGCCGCTGCCCTTGCGCTTTTCCACCTTCTGGCTGGCGCGCTGGCGGGTTTGCGCCTGCTTGATCACCAGCTCGGCCAGTTTTTTGCCCAGCTCCACATGCTGGCTCAGCCACAGCTCCAGCGTCGGCTTCACATACATCGACACCAGGCGCAGCGCATCGCGGCTGTTGAGGCGCTCCTTGATCTGGCCTTGGAACTGCGGGTCGAGCACCTTGGCCGAGAGCACAAAGCTGGCGCGCGAGAACACGTCTTCCGGCATCAGCTTCACGCCCTTGGGCAGCAGCGAATGCAGGTCGATGAAGCCCTTGATCGCGCCAAACAAGCCGTCCTTCAGGCCCGCCTCGTGCGTGCCGCCGGCCACGGTGGGAATCAGGTTGACGTAGCTCTCGCGCATGGGCGAGCCGTCTTCGGTGAAGGCCACGCACCAGGCAGCGCCCTCGCCTTCGGCCACGTTCTCGGCCTCGTTGCCGCTGGCGTATTGCTCGCCTTCAAACAGCGGGATCACCGGCTCGGCGTTGAGCGATTGGCTCAGGTAGTCGCGCAGGCCGCCCTTGTAGAGCCACTGCTGCTTTTCGCCGCTTTTCTCAAACGTGAGCGTCACCGTCACGCCCGGCATCAGCACGGCCTTGCTGCGCAGCAGGTGGATGATCTCGGCGCGCGGAAACTCGGCGCTCTCAAAGTAGGTGGCATCGGGCCAGGCGCGCACGGTGGTGCCGCTCTTGCGGTCGCCCGCGCCTGCTTTGCGAATCTGCAGCGGCTCGATCACATCGCCACCCGCAAACGTCAGCTGCGCCACCTGCCCCTCGCGCCACACGCTCACTTCCAGGCGTTTGGTGAGCGCGTTGGTCACGCTCACGCCCACGCCGTGCAAGCCGCCCGAAAAGCTGTAGGCGCCGCCCGAGCCCTTGTCGAACTTGCCACCCGCGTGCAGCCGGGTGAACACGATCTCAACCACCGGCACCTGCTCTTCGGGGTGCAGGCCGAAGGGAATGCCCCGGCCGTCGTCCACCACGCTGACCGAGCCGTCGGCGTGCAGCGTGATGTCCATGCGCTTGCCGTGGCCCGCCAAGGCTTCGTCGGCCGCGTTGTCGATCACTTCCTGAATGATGTGCAGCGGGTTGTCGGTGCGGGTGTACATGCCCGGCCGCTGTTTGACGGGCTCCAAGCCCTTGAGAACGCGGATCGAGGCTTCGCCGTAGGTGGAAGAGGGTTTGCTGGTGGCCATGGGGGCGGATTCTAGGAGGGGTCGGCGGGGCTTCTGGCGAACCCGGGCTGCGCGGGCCGGCCCGCTCCGATAAAGTGGAGGAATGAACGCCCCGACTTCCCACGCCCAGCCTCAGCCCTTGTCCATGACCCAGGTGCTGGTCTGCGGCGCCGCCATCGTCACGCTGTCGATGGGCATCCGCCACGGCTTTGGCCTGTGGCTGCAGCCCATCACCACCGAGCGCGGTTGGACGCGCGAGACCTTCGCCTTCGCCATCGCCATCCAAAACCTGGCCTGGGGCCTGGCCGGGCCGGTGGCCGGCATGCTGGCCGACCGCTTTGGTGCCTTCCGCGTGCTGTTGCTGGGCAGCTTGTTGTATGCGCTGGGGCTGGTGGGCATGGGTTTGTCGGCCTCGCCTTGGGCCCTCATGGGCAGCGCGGGCTTGCTGCTGGGGCTGGCGCAATCGGGCACCACCTACGCCGTGGTGTATGGCGTGATCGGCCGCAATGTGCCGGCCGACAAGCGCTCGTGGGCGATGGGCGTGGCGGCGGCCGCAGGCTCATTCGGCCAGTTTTTGATGGTGCCGATTGAGAACGGCTTGATCCACAGCATCGGCTGGCAAGAGGCGCTGTTTGTGCTGGGCGGGGCGGCGCTGCTGATCATGCCGCTGGCGCGTGGGCTCAAAGAGCCGCCGGCCGCCGCGCACCAGGCCGGGCAACAAAGCATCGGCCAAGCGCTGCGCGAGGCCATGGGCTACCGCAGTTTTCAACTGCTGATGGCGGGCTACTTTGTGTGCGGTTTCCAGGTGGTGTTCATTGGCGTGCACATGCCCAGCTACCTGAAAGACCACGGCCTGGACCCGAGTGTCGCCACCACCGCGCTGGCGCTGATTGGCCTGTTCAATGTGTTTGGCACTTACGGCGCGGGCGTGCTGGGCTCCAAAATGCCCAAGCGCTACATCCTCTCGGCCATCTACCTGTTGCGCGCGGTGGCGATCACGGTGTTTTTGAACGTGCCGCTGACGCCGATGAGCGTCTACATCTTCTCGGCCGTGATGGGCGTGTTGTGGCTCTCCACCGTGCCACCCACCAACGCCGTGATCGCGCAGATTTTTGGCGTGCGCTACATGTCGATGCTGGGCGGTTTTGTATTCCTCAGCCACCAGGTGGGTAGCTTCTTGGGCGTGTGGCTGGGGGGGCGTTTGTACGACGCCACCGGCAGCTACGACGTGGTGTGGTGGATCGCCGTGGGCTTGGGCGTGTTTGCGGCGCTGGTGAACTTGCCCGTGCGTGAGCAGGCGATTGCCCGGCCTGGGCTGGCCGCGGCCTGAGGTGCACGGCATGAGGCTGAACCCCACGACCGCACGCCGCGCCCTGCTGTGGGCAGTCGTGGGCGCGGTGTTGCTGCTGACGTTTGCGGCCTATCTGCGGCCCGACATGGCCTTCACGCTGGCCAATCAGTTGTGGAGCTGCCTTTGACGATGGCGCCCCGCCGCTGCGACTGACCGCGCAGCAGCGAGGCCAGAGGCTCAGGCTGCAGCCAACGCGGCCTTCAACTGCTCCGCCAGCGGCGTGCTCGGGCGACCGATCAGCGCGCTGAGTTGCTGGCCGGCGTCAAACAGCCCGCCCTTGGACACGCCGGTGTCCGAATCGGCCAGCAGTGCAGCCAACCCTTCAGGCAACCCGGCGCCCAACAAAATGCCCTTGTACTCGGGCTCAGGCAGGTTTTGGTAGGGGATGACGCGGCCGGTTTGGCGCGAGATCTCGGCCGCCAACTCGGCCAGCGTGTAGGACGCGTCACCCGCCAGCTCGTACACCTTGCCCGCTTGGCCATCACGGGTGAGCACGGCCGCGGCGGCGGCCGCATAGTCCTCGCGCGATGCCGACGAGATGCGCCCTTCACCCGCGCTGCCCAGCACCACGCCGTGGGCCAAGGCCGCGGGCAGGCTGGCGAGGTAGTTCTCGGTGTACCAGCCGTTGCGCAGCAGCACGTGCGGCACGCCGCTCGCTGCCAACAAGGCTTCGGTCGCCTGGTGCTCGGCGGCCAAGCCCAGGGGCGAAGTGTCGGCGTGCAGCAGGCTGGTGTAGGCCAGCAGCGCCACACCCGCTGCTTTGGCGGCGTTGATCACAGCAGCGTGCTGCGCGGTGCGCTGGCCCACTTCGCTCGACGAGATCAGCAGCAGGCGGGTGACGCCTTGCAGCGCCGCGCCCCAAGTGGTGGGCTGGCTGTAGTCGGCCTGGCGCACGTGCACGCCCAAAGCCGCCAGATCTGCGGCCTTGGCCGGGGTGCGCACCAGCGCGACCAACGTGGCCGCGGCCTGGGTTTTCAGCAGTTCGGTGATGACGAGGCGGCCCAGTTGGCCGGTGGCGCCGGTGATGGCAATCATGTGAATCCTTTGACGGTGTGGCCCAGACCCGATCGGTCTGGAAGCATGAAAACGGTGGCAACAAATCCAACGTGACGGCAGAATATCGGTAAAGCGCACTTTTTGTAAGTACGCACATAAAGGTAAGTACCTATGCGCCACGAATCCACCGCCCCCCCCACCCCGGCCACCGTGGCCGAACAAATGCGCCGCGGCGATTTATTCGCCGAGCAATGCCCCTCGCGCGAG
>JBEAOO010000015.1:0-13956 GCA_041164825.1 Pseudomonadota bacterium
CCGGCGGAGGACACGGAGCAAAGCGAATGCGGCACAGCGCTCCGAGTCCCAGCCTTATCAAGCAGTTCGCCCCAAGACGCTCAGCGCCGAGGACCGATCCGCCCGACCATGGAGAACTGACGAAGGCCCCGCGGAGCGGCGTGAGCCGCTCCGCGGGGAGACTTCAGTGAACCACCATCAACGTGAACGGCCACACGTAGGCTTGCATCGTCACGAACAAGCCCACCGAGCAAGCCAGCGCGATCGAGTGGAAGAACACGTAGCGCAGGATGTCGCCTTCGTGGTCGAACCAGCGGGTGGCCGTGGAGGCCACGACGATGGACTGCGCGTCGATCATCTTGCCCATCACGCCGCCCGAAGAGTTGGCCGCACCCATCAGGTTGGGGCTCAGGCCCAACTGCTCAGCGGCCACACGTTGCATGCCGCCAAACAGCACGTTCGACGCGGTGTCGGAGCCCGTCATGGCCACGCCGATCCAGCCCATCAGCGTGCCGAAGAAGGGGTACAGCACGCCCGTGTTGGCGAACGCCAGGCCGAGCGTGGTGTCGGTGCCGGAGTAGCGCGTCAGCGTGCCCAGGGCCAGCATCAGCACGATGGTCAGCAGCGAGTAGCGCACCAGCCAAAAGGTGCGCACAAAGTTGCGCACGATCTCGACCGGGTTGTACTTCATCACCAGCGCGCCCAGGATGGCGGCCAGCAAGATGCCGGTGCCGGTGGCCGAGAGGATGTTGAGCGTGTAGACCGCGGCTTCCTTGTGCGGGGTGGGCACCACCGGCGCCACCTTCTCGATCATGTTGTGCAGGCCGGCGATCTCGAACTTGGGCGCGTAGATGCCGTTCAAGAAGGTTTTGACCGAGGGCAGGCCCCAGACGAACACGAACACGGTCAGGATCAGCCAGGGCGTCCAGGCGCGCACCAGGTCGGCACGGCTGTGGCGCACCACGGGGCGCGGTGCCTTGGCTTCATGGGCGCTCACATCGTTGCCGCGCATGGTCGGCGAGGTCCACACCTTTTTGGGTTGCCACACGCGCAGGAAGCCCACCAGCGACACCATCGACACGATGGCGGCAATGATGTCCACCAGCTCCGGGCCGATGAAGTTGGACACCAGGTACTGCGGGATGGCGAAACTCAGACCGGTCACCAAAATGGCGGGCCAGATCTCCATCATTGCCTTGCGGCCGGCAAACGCCCAGATCAGCCAGAACGGCACCATCAGCGAGAACAGCGGCAGCTGGCGGCCGATCATCGCGGTGACGGCCATCAGGTCGTAGCCGTGCACCTTGGCGAGCGTGATCACCGGCGTGCCCAGCGCGCCAAAAGCCACCGGCGCCGTGTTGGCGATCAAGCTCAGGCCCGAGGCGGCCAGCGGGCTGAAGCCCAGGCCGATCAAGATGCCAGCCGTGACGGCCACCGGCGTGCCGAAGCCCGCAGCACCTTCAAAAAAGGCGCCAAAGCAGAAGGCGATCAGCAGCAGCTGGATGCGGCGGTCTTCGGTGATGCCCGAGAGCGAGTCCTGCAGCACCTTGAAGCTGCCATTGCCTTCGGCCAGCTGCTGCAAGAAGATGATGTTGAGCACGATCCAGCCGATGGGCAGCAGGCCAGTGAAGCCGCCATACATCGCCGCGCGGCCGGCCATGTCGGCCGGCATGCCGTAGGCAAACACGGCCACCGCCACGGCCGCCAGCAGGCCCAAGCCCGCCGCGATGTGCGCCTTGATGTGCAAAAAGCCCAGCGCCACCAGCATCACCACGACCGGAATGGCCGCGAGTGCGGTGGAGATGAACATGTTGTGGAACGGGTCGTAGATCTGCTGCCAAACCATGGTGTGTCTCCTGAAGTTTTTGACGAACGCTGCGCGGGGTGGGCCCCGCATTGGGGAGCGAATGTAGGTTTGGCCCGCCCCGTGGGGTGTGAAAGCTGCTGCCTCGGCGCGTGAGCTTTTTTCAGCGCAGGGTTAACCCGGACGTTTCGTCGGGTCGATGCGGGCTTCGCGCTGGCGAAACATTCGGGTTAGCCCTTGCGTTTATTCGTTTACTAAACAAACTCGGTTTCCTAGACTGCGTCACATGCCCACCTTCACCGCTTCCGACGCCGCTGCGCCCGCCACCCGCCTGCTGCGCTGGGCCCACGGCCAGGCCGAGCTGCAAGCACTCGGCGCCATGCTGGCGCCGGTGGTGTTTCGTGCGCCGGGCGCGCCCGACTTCGCGCCCCTGCACGTGGCGCCTTGGGCCGAGGAGCCCGGCGTGGCCGAGCAGTGGCCCGGCCTGATGCAGCGCCTGCGCGGCGAATGGCCGTGTGTGCCCTTTGGCCGCACCGATTTGCCGCCCGGCTTGCCCGAGGGCTGGGTGCCGCACGCACCCGGCGACACCTGGGGCCACGGCTACGCCTCGCACCATGTGTGGCGCTGGTTGGAGGTGCCCGATGCGCTGACGCTGGCCCTGCAAATCGATCTGCCGGCCGATCAGGCCGTGGCGCGCCTGACCCGCACCGTGCGCGCCGACCCGCACGCGCCGCGTCTGGAGATCGAACTCACCATCGAAGCCCGCCGACCCTGCACGCTGCCCATCGCCCTGCACCCCACGCTGCGCCTCGACGCCGGCCGCGTGCAGCTCGACGTGCCGCACCACGGGCCGGCCTTGAGCTACCCTGTGCCGGCCGAGCCCGCGGGCCGCTCGCTGCTGGCGCACAACGCCATTTTTGATGGCCTGCGCGCCGCGCCCTTGGAGGCCGGCGGCGAGGTCGACCTGAGCCGCTACCCGCAGCCGCACGACAGCGAGGAGCTGCTGCAGGTGATGGCGCTGCACGGTCCCGTCACCGCGCATTACCTCGACGCCGGTTGGGCCCTCACGCTCGACTGGGACCGCGAGCTGCTGCCCGACCTGATGCTGTGGGTGAGCCACCGCGGCCGCCAGCATGCGCCCTGGAACGGCCGCCACTGGGCGCTGGGCCTGGAGCCCGTGAACAGCGTGTTCGACCTCGGCCGCGTGGCCCAGCCGCCCGCTGGCCACCCGCTGGCCTCGCGCACTGGCGTGGCGCTGTCGCCGCATGCGCCGTTGGTGCTGCGCGCCAGCCTCAGCGCCCAGCCTGCGCCATTCGCCCCCGACCCCACCGCATGAGCAAAGACATCACCATCCGCGACATCGCCGATGCCGCGGGGGTCTCCATTGGCACGGTCTCGCGCGCCCTCAAAAACCAACGCGGTTTGTCGGACGACACCCGCAAACAAGTGCGCGATGTGGCGCGCCAGCTCGGCTACGACCCGGCGCGGCTGCGCACGGCCAAGGCGCTGCGGCTGGTGTTCATGGTGCACCGCCAGCACAACAGCTTTTCCAACAACCCGTTTTTTGGCCAGGTGATGAACGGCGTGGAAGACGCCTGCCGCGCGCTCGGGGTGGTGCCCACCGTGCTCAGCGTGGGCCCGGCCGACCCGTTTCGCCAGCTGCTGCGCATGCACGAGCCCGATGCCATGCTGGCCGTGGGCTACTTCGAGACCGAGCTGGTCGACGTGATGCGCGCCATGGAGATGCCGCTGGCGCTGATCGACCTGTGGGTGCCCGGCGTGCGCGCTGTGTTCCCCGACAACGTGCAGGGCGCCATGCTCGCCACCCAGCACCTGCTGGCGCAAGGCCGCCGCCGCATCGCCTACCTCTCGGGCTCGCTGGCGCACTTCAGCATCCGCGAGCGCGAGCGCGGCTACCGGCGCGCTTTGTTTGAAGCCGGCGTGCTCGCCAACCCCGACCTGGAGGTGATGGGGCCGCCCGGCCTCGACACCGTGCAAGGCGCCGAGGCCGCGATGCGCCAGCTGCTCAAGCTGCGCCCGTTGCCCGACGCCGTGTTCGCCTACAACGACACCGCCGCCCTGGCCGCCATGCGCGTGTGCCAGGCGGCGGGTTTGCGCGTGCCCGAGGACATCGCCTTCGTCGGCTTCGACGACATCCCCGCCGCCGCCGGTTCCAACCCCGTTCCGCTCAGCACCCTCTGTGTCGACAAAGAAGCCCTCGGCCGCACCGGCGTGGCCCTGGCGCTGCAAGGCGACGAGATGCCGCAAGAGATCGTGCAGCCGGTGACGCTGGTGGTGCGGGCGAGCTCGGGCGGGTGAGCGGGCCGCTCGCCCGAGCCGCCGGGCGGTTTACAAGGCGGCCAGCGCTTCTTTCACGCCTTCTTCTTGCAGCGGCCGGTCGGCGCCGGGCAGGTGCAGCGCGGCGTCCGAGGGCACCGGGGTGGCGCAGTCCTTGTGCACCACGCCGTCCTTGATCACCAGTTGCACCTTGGCCGGATCAAGCAGCAGCGACAAGTCCTTCAGCGGGTCGCCGTTGACCAGCACGATGTCGGCCAGGTAGCCCGGGCGCAGCAGACCCAGCTCGTTGGGGCGCTGCATGATCTGGCCGCCGTATTGCGTGGCCGAGCGCAGCGCCTCGGCCGGTGTCATGCCGATGTAGTCGACAAAGTACTGCAAGTCGTTGGCGTTGGTGCCGTGCGGCATCCAGGCAAAACCGTAGTCGCCACCGGGCAAGATGCGGATGCCGCGCTGGTGCATCTTGCGCAGCGTCTCGGCCGCAATCTCCAGCTCGCGCTTGTAGCCCATGGCCTCGGCCACGGCCGGGGTGATGCCGTACTCGGAGGCGTTGAAGTTGGTGCGCACCAGCCAGGCCAGACCCGGCGCCACGAAGTGCTTGTCCTTGTGGGCCTCCAGCAGGTCGAGCGCTTCTTCGTCGGCAAAACTCGCGTGATACACCAGCTCGATGCCGTGGCGCACGCACTGCTTCACCGACGCCGCCGAGCGCGCATGCGCGGCCATGCGCTTGCCGTGGCGGTGCGCCTCGGCGGCGAGCATGGCGATCTCGTCTTCGGCAAACGGCGACTGCTCGGCGGCGATGCCGGCGATGTACTCGCCCGAGAGGTTGATCTTCAGGTGATCGACGCCGTACTTGATGAAGGTGCGCGCCGATTTGCGGATCTCCTCGGGGCCGGTGCAGACGCTGCCAAAGCTCAGCTCGTCAAACTTCATGTGCGGCAGGCTGTTGTCGCCCAGCGCGCCGATGGTGGTGATCTCCTGGCTGCCGGCCAGGTAACGCGGGCCAGGGAACTCACCCGCGTTGATGGCATTGCGCAGCACCACGTCCAGCCGCGGCTTGGCGGCGGCGGCGCCAATGGCCGAGGTCCAGCCCATGTCGAGGTAGCGCTTGGCCACGCGCACGCACCACAAGATGTGCTCCTCGGGCGGCATGAACTGGATGGCGGCCAGCGAGGGCTGGTCGTTCCACGAGAAGTGCGTGTGCGCCTCGGTCATGCCGGGCATCAGGAAGCGGCCTTTGCCGTCGATGACGCGGGCGCCGTCGGTGTTCACCTGCTGCGGGGCGCGCACCACATCAACGATGCGGTTGCCCTCCAGCAGCAGGGCGCCAAGAAAGGTGTCTTCGCCGCTGCCGTCGAAGATGTTGACGTTGGTGATGGCAATTTTGGACATGCGTGTCTCCTCCGGACCTGTGTGTGGCCCGTTGTGGGTGGGTGGAACGAACAGAAAAAGGGGCCGCGCGCGAAGCCACGCGCGGCGAGCGCGCGGGCGGCTAGCCCACGTCGGCGTGGAAGCGCTGCAGTGCGCTCACGCACACCTGCGGCTGCTCAAAGGTTGTCCAGTGGCCGCAGGCTTCCACCACCTGCAGCTGGCTGCCGGCGATGCGACCGGCCAGCGCGGTGACGGCAGCCACCGGCGCCACGCCGTCTTGGTCACCGGTCAGCAGCAGCACGGGCACGCGCAGTTGCTCGACGGCAGCGGGCTGGGCCTCGGCCAGCGCCAGGCAGCTTTGCGCATAGCCCTCCGCGGGCTGGCGCATCACGCTCTCGCGCACCAGCGCCAGCACGGCGGGCTGTTGTGCCTTGGTTTCGCGGCCGGTGGCGCCTTGCACGATGGCATTGGCAATCTCTTGCATGCCGGCCGCGCCACTGCGGGCCACACCGGCTCGCGCCACGATGTTGGGGCGAGCCGCATCGGGCGGCGCGGCCAGCGGGCCAAACAGCGCCAGCGAGGTGACCCGTGCCGGGTGCGCCACCGCGAGGTGCTGGGCCACGATGGTGCCCAGCGAGTGCGCCACCACGCGCACGGCGCCCAGCTGCAGCGCGTCCAGCAGCGCCACCAAGCTCGACACATAGGCCGCGATGGACAGCGGCGTGCCATCGCCGGGCAAGGCCGAGCGGGCGCTGCCGGGCAGGTCGGGTCGAATGAGTTGGCGGCCTTCAAAGGCGGGCAGCAGCGGCGTCCAGGTGTTGGACGAGCCGCCCAGGCCGTGGATGCACAACACGGGCTCGCCCGTGCCGTCGATCTCAACGGCCAGGTCGGCGTGGAAGTGGGTGCTCATGGCGGGTTCCTGCGCGCGGCTCAGACGAACTTGTTTTCGATCACACCCAGGCCATCGACCTCGATGCGCACCACGTCGCCGGCCTGCAAGTAGCGCGGCGGTTTCATGCCCATGCCCACACCGGCGGGGGTGCCGGTGGCAATCACATCGCCCGGGAACAGCGTGATGCCGCGCGAGATGGTTTCGATCAGCGTCGGGATGTCGAAGATCATGTTCTCGGTCGGGCCCTCCTGGCGCAGCTCGCCGTTGACCCAGCAGCGCACGCGCGTCTTCGTGCCATCGAGTTCGTCGGCAGTGACGATCCACGGGCCCATCGGGCAGAAGGTGTCGAAGGACTTGCCCATGTCCCATTGCTGGTGGCGCATTTGCACGTCGCGCGCCGACACATCGTTGACCACGGTGTAGCCAAACACATGCTTGAGCGCATCGGCGCGGCGGATGTTTTTGCCACCCGTGCCAATCACGATCGCCAGCTCGGCCTCGTAGTCGATTTGCTCGGACACGCCGTGCGGCAGCTGCACCTCGTCAAACGGGCCGATCACGGTTTGCGGCGTTTTGGTGAAGACGATGGGCCAGGCCTCGGGGTTGGCGTCGTTGTCCTTGAACACCGAGGCTTGCAGCTCCTTGGCGTGCGCGTGGTAGTTGCGGCCCACGCACCACAGGTTGCGGCGCGGCAGCGGCAGCGGGGCGTCCAGGCACACGTCTTTGAGCGCGATGGCCGGGCCAGCGACCTCGGGCAGGGGCAGGCCGGCGGCCTGTCGGTCGATCACCGATTGCACGCCTTGGCGGGCCTCGTCGGCGCTCAGCGCCAGCGGCGTCACCGAGAGGCCGTCGGCCGACACCAGGCCCACTTGCGGTTGGCCGTTCAGGTGAACAAATGAAGCAATGCGCATGTCTCGAATCCTCGGGTTTTGAAGGGGGCTCACCGCGAGACCGGTGCCTTGCACACGCGGCGGGCTCGCTGGGGTGAGGGCACTGTAGGAGTCGGGTCGGCGCGGCGCTTATCGCTTCGTTCGTTGACTTATCGCAGAGTCTGATGGCGTGATCGGTGCTTACCCGAGTCGGGTGCGCGGCGCGGCTTGGCGCCCCCGATGATGGCGGCCTGACTCGTTGGGATCCCCCGAAACCATGGCTGAAACCTATGCACTGCACGAAGGCGCCTTTGGGCGCGCCGTGGTGCTGGAACTGCGCGACGCGCTGGTGGCGCACGCCCACGCCGAGAGCCAACTGGCCTTCTGGTTGGGCGGCGCGCAGGTGGAGGCGCACGTGGGCTCGCACACCGTGCCCTACGGCGAGCACACGGCCCTGGGCACCAACGCCTATGAGTCGCACGACGCGCGCCTGCTCGACCGCAGTGGGCCGGCGGTGTTCCTGGTGCTCTACATCAACAAGGCCTGGCTGGAGGAGCGCCGTGCGGTGCGTGGGCGGCCGTTCTTTTTCGCGTCGCCCGCGGTGCCCATCGATGCGTCGGTGCGCCAAAGCTGCTGGCGTGTGCTCGATCAGATCGTGTCGCCGCATGCCGCGGGGGGCATCGATGTGGATGCCGAGGTGGAGCGCTTGCTGCTGGCCGCCATCGATGCCTCGCAGGCGCCCGCGCCCGCCACCTTGTCGCCCACCGCGCCGGTGCTCGACCACCGCTTGCGCGCGGCCATCGCCCACATGCGCGAGCACGTGAGCGAGCTGGCGGCGGTGGAAGACGTGGCGGCCAGGGTGGGCTTGTCGCGCGCGCATTTTTTTGCGCTGTTCCGCGACCAGCTCAACACCACGCCGCAGGTGTTCTGGAGCGCCGTGCGGGTGGAAGAGGCCGTGCGCCGCTTGGTGCACCAAGAGCAGCCGCTGACCGATGTGGCGCTCGACCTGGGTTTTTCCACGCCGGGCAATTTCTCGCGCTTCTTTCGCGAGCACATGGGGGTCACGCCCTCGCGCTTTCGGCGCGTGGCCAGCTCGGCCGCGCCGCACTTGTTGACGGGCGTGGGCTCGCTGTGAAGCGCCGGCCCTTCACCCTGACCGCGCGCTAAACAACCCGCTTGTTTCGTTGACTGCGTTGCTTGTTGAGCGGGAATGTCCGCTCAATGCACGAGCCTCGCCCCAACGATCATCCAACCATGGCGGCGGCACGTGGCCGGCGCCCCTTCATCCACCAGGAGCACACGCACCATGCGTTGGGGTTTCATTGGCGCGAGCCACATTGCAGAGCGGGTCATTCCGTCGCTGCGCAAATTGCCAGGGCAAGAGTTGATCGGCGTGGTGTCGCGCGGCGCCGCCCGCGCGGCCGAGTTTGCCGCTGCCCAGGGCCTGGCGCAGGCGCACACCGACCTCGCCGCCTTCTGGGCCGAGGGGCGGTATGACGCGGTCTACATCAGCTCCACCAATGAGCAGCACTGCGCCCAAGCGCTGGCCGCGCTGGCCGCCGGCTGCCACGTGATGTGCGAGAAGCCGCTGGCGATGTCGCTGGCCGACGCGCAGCAGATGGTGGCCGCCGCCGCGCAGGCGCAGCGCGTGCTGGGCACCAATCACCACCTGCGTGCGTCTGCCGTGCACACGCAGATGCGCACGCTGATCGCCCAAGGCGCCATCGGCCGTGTGCATGGGGTGCAGGTGTCGCACGCGGTGCACCTGCCGCCGCACCTGCAGGGCTGGCGGCTCAACGCGCCCGAGGCCGGCGGCGGCGTGGTGCTCGACATCTTGGTGCACAACACCGACCTGCTGCGCTACCTGCTGCAGGCCGAGCCCACGCACATCAGCACCCGCGTGGCGCAGGCCGGCATGGGCCAGGGCACGGTGGAAGACAGCGCCATGAGCCTGATCGAGTTCGACAACGGTGCGCTGGCGCAAACGCACGAGTCGTTTGTGTCGCCCCACACGCACACGCGGCTGCATGTGCTGGGCACCGCCGGCAGTTTGTATGCGCAGGACTCGCTGACGCAAGCCGGCGGCGGCCGGCTGTGGCTGAGCAACGCCGAGGGCGAGCACGAGTTGCAGGTGCCCGCGGTGGACCTGTATGAGGTGGGTTTTGCCGCGTTCGTGGCCGCCTGCGCCGGCACCGGCCAGCCCCTGGCCACCGGCCACGACGGCACCCGCGCCATGGCCACCGCCTTGACCGGCCTGGTGAGCGCGCACAGCGCGCGCCGCGAAGCCATCGCTTGATCCGTTGAAGACTGCTGGAGACACGACATGGAAGCCTGGATGAACGATGTGCCCGCCGCCGTGCGCGCCACCCAACAGCAACTGCGCGCTGAGGTGCCCGACCTGCCGGGCCGCCACGCGCGCCTGACCGAAGCGCTGAACGACGAGGTGAGCGCCGTGCGCGCCGAGCAGGCCCAAGGCGGCGCCGTGCCACAGATCGCCTATGCCGATGTGGTGGCGGGCCGCGTGAGTGCGGCCACCATGGCGCGCATCAAGCGCCGCGGCTGCGTGGTGATCCGCGGCGTGTACGACCCGGCGCAGGTGAACGCCTGGAACGAGTCGGTGATCCGCTACATCGACCAGGTGGGCTACCTGGCGCGCATGCCCGAGAAGGCGGGCCTGGACAGATACTTCAGCGACCTCGGCGCCAGCCGCCCGCAGATCTACAGCCTGTACTGGTCGCCCGCGCAGATGCAGGCGCGGCAGCACCCCAACCTGGCCGCCACGCGGTCTTGGCTCAACCGCTTGTGGACATTTGAGAAGCCCGTGCAGTCGGGCCGAGCGCCGGGCCGCTCCCAAGCCGGCCCGAATCCCCTCGGGGGATCGACCGTCGGTGACGACGGGCGAGGGGTGGTCAGGTTCTTTGATCCGGACCGCCAGTTCAACTACGCCGACCGCATCCGCCGCCGCGAGCCGGGCGACAAGACGCTGGGCCTGTCGCCGCACTCCGATGGCGGCTCGGTGGAGCGTTGGTGCGAGCCCACCTTCCGCCACGTGTACCGCGAGGTGTTCCAAGGTGACCCGCTGGCGTTTGACCCCTTTGATGCCGAGGGCCGCACGACCACGCGCGAGATCCCCTCGCCCGCTGTGTGCAGCGCCTACCGCACCTGGCAGGGCTGGACGGCGTTGACCCGCCAGGGCCCGGGCGACGGCACGCTCAAGCTCGTGCCGATTGCCAAAACCACGCCCTGGATGCTGACCCGCGCGCTGCAGGCCGATGTGCCCGAGGGCGATTTGTGTGGCGCCAAACCGGGCCGCGCGCTGGGTGCCTTCCCGCAATGGCACCCGGAGCTGCTCGCCGGTCTGGTGTCCATCCCGGTGGTGGAGCCGGGCGACACCGTGTTCTGGCACCAAGACGTGATCCACGCCGTGGAAGACCACCACAACGGCAGCGGCTACAGCAATGTGATCTACATTGGCGCGGCGCCCTGGTGCGCTAAAAACCAAGCCTTTGCGGAGAAACAAGCGCCCGCTTTTTTGGCCGGCCGCAGCAGCCCCGACTTCGCCCCCGAACACTACGAACTCGACTTCGCCGGCCGCGCCCGCATCGACGACCTCAGCCCGCTGGGCCGCATGCAAATGGGCCTGGTGCCTTGGGCCTGAACCGCGCTCCGACCCCGTGACGACGTTGCACGACTTGAACCCCGCCACACCATGACCGCACCGCAACCCGATTTCCGCTCCCCGGCCTTCTTGTTGGGCCACATCCGCCACACGCTGGCGTTCTACGCGCCGCGCAATGTCGACCCGAGCGGCGGCTTTTTCCACTTCTTCAAAGACGACGGCACCGTCTACGACCGCCGCACCCGCCACCTGGTGAGCAGCACGCGTTTTGTCTTCAACCACGCCATGGCCTACCGCCGTTTTGGTGATGTGGAAGACCAGCGCCGCGCGCGCCACGGCCTGGCGTTTTTGCACAGCGCCCATGCGCAGCCGCAAGGTGGTTTCGCCTGGCAGATCGATTGGGACGGCGAGCGCGCCACCGTGCAGGACGGCACCCACCACTGCTACGGCCTGGCCTTTGTGCTGCTGGCCCACGCGCACGCGCTGAAGGCTGGCATCGACGAAGCGCGCGCGGGTTTGGAGGCCACCTACGCCTTGATGGAACAGCGCTTCTGGGAGCCCGCGCACGGCCTGTACGCCGACGAGGCCACGCCCGATTGGAAAGTGGGCCCCTACCGCGGCCAGAACGCCAACATGCACAGCTGCGAAGCCATGATCGCGGCCTACGACGCGACCCAAGACGCCAAGTATTTGCAGCGCGCGCTGACCCTGGCGCACAGCGTCACCCAAACCCTGGCCGCGCAAAGCGGTGGCCTGGTGTGGGAGCACTACCGCGCCGACTGGAGCGTGGACCCCGACTACAACCGCGACGACAAGACCAACATCTTCCGCCCCTGGGGTTTCCAGACCGGTCACCTCACCGAGTGGGCCAAGCTGCTGCTGCAGTTGGAGCCGCACCTGCCCGCAGACCAGCGGCCGGACTGGCTCGTGCCCACCGCGCGTTTGTTCTTTGACACCGCGATGAAGCATGGCTGGGATGAGCAGCACGGCGGCCTCGTCTACGGCTTCGCCCCCGTGGATGCCAGCCCCCAGGCCGACGCGGCGCGTCGTCCGTCCCCCGAGGGGAGTGCGCCTGCTTGGGGCGGCCCGGCGCCGGCGCACGAGGTCTGCGACGCCGACAAATACTTCTGGACCCAAGCCGAGAGTTTTGCCGCGGCCGCGCTGCTGGCCACGCGCACCGGCGACGCCAGCTACTGGACCTGGTACGACCGCCTCTGGGCCTACGCCTGGGCCCACATGGTCGACCACACGCACGGTGCGTGGTACCGCATCCGCACCCCCGACAACCGCGCCTACAGCGACGAAAAGAGCCCCGCCGGCAAGACCGATTACCACACCATGGGTGCCTGCTACGACGTGCTGCGGGGCCTGGGATCGTGAGCAACACGGCCATGCCCGCAGCCGCCGTGGACGGCGCACCGCTGCGCCACATCGTGCTGTTCCGCTTTCACCCGCACACCACGGCCGCCGAGGTGGCGCAGGTGGAGGCGGCGTTTGTCGACCTGGCCCACACCATCGCCGAAGTGCGCAGCTTCGCCTGGGGCACCAACAGCAGCCCCGAAGGCCTGGACCAGGGCTACACCCACGCCTACACGCTGCATTTCGCCCACGCCGCCGCCCGCGACGCCTACCTCGTGCACCCGCGGCACCAGGCCTTCGGTGCGCTGGTGACACCGCACCTCGCGGGCGTGCTGGTGCTCGACCACATCGACCGCTTTCCAAACGCCCCCGCCGCATGACGACCACCGACACCGCCCAACTCGACGCCGACCTGGCCGTGATGGCCGACCAAGAGCGCCTGCTGCAACTGCCCGCGCTCAACGGCGACGTGGCCTGGGACCTCGGCCAGCGCCTGCGTGCCGCCGCCTTGGCGCGCGGTGCGGCCGTCACCATCGAGGTGCGCATTGCGGGCGAAACCGCCTTCTTCCACGCCATGGCCGGCACCGCCCCCGCCAACGCCGACTGGGCCCGCCGCAAGCGCAATGTGGTCGAGCTGCAAGGCGAAAGCAGCTACCGCGTCGGCCGCCAACTGCTGCGCGACGACCGCACCTTGGAAGGCATGATGGGCCTGCCCACCCGAGACTACGGCGCCCACGGCGGCTGCTTCCCGCTGCGTGTGGGCGGTCAGCTGCTCGGCTCGGTCACGGTCTCGGGTTTGCCGCAACGCGAAGACCACGAGATGCTGGTGGCCGTGCTCGCCGAGATGGTGGGCGTGCCCGCCAGCGCGGTGGCGTGGCGCAGCTGAGCGCCGGCGTGTCGCAGGTGTGGATCACCGCAAGCTGATCATCCGCCGCGCTTGAAACCCCCTCCCCCCCTGGGGGAGGGC
This sequence comes from Pseudomonadota bacterium, assembly GCA_041164825.1. GTDB lineage: Bacteria > Pseudomonadota > Gammaproteobacteria > Burkholderiales > Burkholderiaceae_C > JBEAOO01. Next base: position 13,156 of record JBEAOO010000015.1, read on the forward strand.
AGGGGTGGGGGTTCTCCCCGCCAGCGATTCAGCCCCCCCCCGCCGGCCCCCGAACTCAACGGCATGAGCGTCTGGTGCAGTCAATGTCCGACTCTCTGAGCGCGCAGCAATGCAATTTCACGCTGGTATCACCGCCAAAGTACGTCTGATCGGGTGAACTCACCTTTGCCCATCTGCCCTCCAAAGTGGGCGGACTTTTGGGTGATTTCATCAGCCTCGCCGCTATGTCGTACTTCGGGTTCCCGGGATCCGTCCCTCACGCTCTGATCCAGGGCCCGCCATGAAGAAAATTCCTGCCATCCTCCTCCTACGAGTCTTGATCGCCCTGGTCATGTTGTTGGAGGGCGGGAGTCCCATTGCATTTGCGCAGTCCGCAACGCCCAAGTCCCGGTGCACAGAATACGGCGGGTCGCTCGAATGCATCAAGGGCGACATCTGGTTTGAATCACAGGTTGGTCCAGCCGCCATCGTCGGAAAACATTTTTTGCAAGGTACAGATGCTTGCGCCGCGATCGTTGCTCCATACGGATTCAATGGTGGATTCCAGCCGTACCGCAGTCCAAAATACTGGGCTGATTACCCTGGGCTTGGGGTTGGGTGTGAGTATTCGCTTTATGCAGCCGTGGGCGATGGCCATGGAAACCTGGTCGGGGAAGAGTTCGTTAGCCGGAGCTTGAGCCAAAACTGGGTGCTGCCGCCCGAGTTCGACACTTCCCGCACGTAAGTCTTTGATTTGTATAGAACGCAGCCCCAAAGCGCGGACTACAGAATGGGGTGGGAGAGTTCGGCTGGGGTGGGGAC
>JBEAOO010000016.1:0-4519 GCA_041164825.1 Pseudomonadota bacterium
CCAGCGCGCCGAAGTAGCAGTTGATGGAGAACCAGCCGCAGGCCACCAGGCCGCGCAGCACGGCGGGCAGCGTCGCACCCTTCACGCCAAACGAGGCGCGCACCAGCACCGGAAACGGCACCCCGTGCTCGGCACCCGCACGGCCAATCAGCAGCATCGGCACCAGCACGATCAGGTTAGCCGCCAGCACCAGCCAGATCGCCATTTGCCAGCTGAAGCCCTGGTCGAGCATGGAGCTCGCCATGGTGTACGTGGGCACGCAAATGACCATGCCCACCCAGAGGGAGGCGAAGTCTCGCCAGCCCCAGGTGCGCTGGGCGGCGGAGGTGGGCGCGAGGTCCTCATTGCTGAGGGGATTGCTGCTGCTCATGGGCTGTCCTCTGATGTGTTGTGGTTGGGTCGGTGGAAAGAAGGGGAGCGCTCGATCACACCGGCTTCGTCGTGAACGAAGTGGTGGCCGGGCGATCCGGCAAGTTCAACGTGGCCGTGGCGGCCGGCGTGCGGGCAATGCACTGGCCGCGGCGGTACACGGCCAGGCGGGTGGCACGCAGGCGGATCGCCTCCACCGGGTCGCGCGCTTGCAGCAGCACAAAGCTGGCCTCGCAGCCTGGGCGCAGGCCAAAGTGATCCAGGCCCAGGATGCGCGCGGGGTTGGTCGTCACGGCCTCAAAACACTGGCGCATCGCTGCTTGGCCGGTCATCTGCGCCACGTGCAAACCCATGTGGGCCACCTCCAGCATGTCGCCCGAGCCCAGGCTGTACCAGGGGTCCATCACGCAGTCGTGGCCGAAGGCCACCGTGAGGCCGGCGGCCATCAGCTCGGGCACACGCGTCATGCCGCGGCGTTTGGGGTAGCTGTCGTGGCGGCCTTGCAGCGTGATGTTGATCAGCGGGTTGGCCACCACGTTCAGCTGCGCCTCGGCCATCAGCGGGATCAATTTGCTGACGTAGTAGTTGTCCATGCTGTGCATGGAGGTGAGGTGCGAGCCGGTGACGCGGCCGTGCAGGCCGAGGCGCTGGGTCTCGAACGCCAGTGTCTCCACATGGCGCGAGTGCGGGTCGTCGGACTCGTCGCAGTGCATGTCCACACGCTTGCCGAGTTGGGCCGCCAGCTCGCACAGCACACGCACGCTCTCGGCGCCCTGCGCCATGGTGCGCTCGAAGTGGGGGATGCCGCCCACCACGTCCACGCCCAGCGCCAGCGCGCGCTGCAACTGCACCAGCGCGCCGGGCGAGCGCAGCACGCCGTCTTGCGGAAACGCCACCAGCTGCAGGTCGATGTAAGGCGCCAGGCGGCGCTTGGCCTCCAGCAGCGCCTCCACCGCCAGCAGGCGCGGGTCGCACACGTCCACATGGGTGCGGATCGCCAGCAGGCCCTTGGCCGCCGCCCAGTCGCCATAGGCCAGTGCGCGTTCCAGCAAGGCCTCTTGGGTGAGCTGCGGTTTGAGCTCGCCCCAGAGCGCGATGCCTTCGAGCAGCGTGCCGCTCTGGTTGATGCGCGGCAGGCCGTAGCTGAGCGTGGCGTCCATGTGGAAGTGGGCGTCCACGAAAGGCGCGCTCAGCAACTGGCCCTGCGCATCCACCACCTCGGCGGCCGGCGCCAGCAGGCCCGCGGTCACCTCGGTGATGAGGCCGTCGCGCACGGCAACGCTCATGTCCTGCCGGCCGTCGGGCAGCGTGGCGTGGGTGATCAGCAGGTCCAGCATGGGGTCGCACTCCGGGTCATGACAGAGGCCTCAGTCTGATGCACGCAAGCCGGTTCAGACCGCAACACGCGCCGGATTGTTGGCGTGGGTCGTCCAGTTGGCGTACTCGCCGCTCACCGGCTGGCCGGTGCGCTGGTCGAGCTCGCCGGGCTTGAGCGCGCGCATGCTGATGGTGCCCGGCACCGGGCAGATCGACACGCACAGGTTGCAGCCCACGCACTCGGCCTCGTTGACCTCGAAGTGGCGCTCACCGGCGGCGTTTTTGGCCCAGATGGCCTGGTGCGAGGTGTCTTCGCACACCACGTGGCAGCGGCCGCACTGGATGCAGCTGTCCTGGTGGATGACGGCCTTCTCCACGTGGTTGAGGTTGAGCTGGTTCCAGTTCTTCACCGTGGGCACGGCCTTGCCGCGGAAGTCGTCGAGCGTGGCGTAGCCCTGCTCGTCCATGAAGTTGCTCAGGCCATCGCACAGGTCTTGCACGATCTTGAAGCCGTAGACCATGGCCGCAGTGCACACCTGCACATTGCCGCAGCCCAGGGCCATGTACTCGGCCGCATCGCGCCAGGTGGTGATGCCGCCGATGCCCGAGATCGGCAGGCCGGCGGTGAGCGGATCGCGGGCGATCTCGGCCACCATGTTTTGCGCAATCGGCTTCACGGCCGGGCCGCAGTAGCCGCCGTGCGAGCCCCAGCCGTCGGTGCTGGGGTTCATCACCATGCGGTTTAAATCGACGCCCATCACCGAGTTGATGGTGTTGATCAGCGACACCGCATCGGCGCCACCCGCCTGGGCCGCGCGCGCCGGCTGGCGCACGTCGGTGATGTTGGGCGTGAGCTTCACGATCACCGGCAGGCGGCTGTAGTGCTTGCACCAGGCGGTGACCATTTGGATGTACTCAGGCACCTGCCCGACGGCCGCGCCCATGCCGCGCTCGCTCATGCCGTGTGGGCAGCCGAAGTTGAGCTCGATGCCATCGGCGCCGGTGTCTTCCACCATCGGCAAGATGCGCTTCCAGCTCTCTTCTTCGCACGGCACCATCAGCGAGACGATCATCGCGCGATCGGGCCAGTGGCGTTTCACGCGCTTGATTTCTTCGAGGTTGATCGCCAGCGGGCGGTCGGTGATGAGCTCGATGTTGTTCAGGCCCATGACGCGGCGGTCGGCGCTCATCAGCGTGCTGTAGCGCGGGCCACTGACGTTGACCACTGCCGGGTCTTCGCCCAGGGTCTTCCAGACCACACCGCCCCAGCCCGCTTCGAAGGCGCGCACGACGTTGATCTCTTTGTCGGTGGGCGGCGCAGACGCCAGCCAGAAGGGGTTGGGGCTGGAGATGCCCAGGAAGTTGCTGCGGATGTCGGCCATGGTGGGGGTGCTCCGGTGGGTTCGCGTTCGGACGTTCAGGCGGGTGCTCAGTGGCTCACGCGGTGAGCGCCTGGTGGATGGACAGTGCGGCGCGCTTGCCATGCTCCACGGCTTCGACGGTGAGGTCCTGGCCGCCAAAGCGGCAGTCGCCACCGGCCCAGACGCGGGCCAGCGAGGTCTGGCCATCGGCGTCCGTGGCGATGCGGCCTTGTTTCAGCGCGATGGCCTCGGGCAAGGCCTCGGTGATCAGCGTTTGGCCGATGGCAGTGAGCACCATGTCGGCAGCCAGCGTGAAGGTCTCGTCGGTGTTCACCAGCTTGCCGTCTTGCAGCGTGGTGCGCACAAAGCGCGCGCCAGTCACCGCGCCCTCGTTGCCTTCCACCGCTTGCGGCGCGGCCCAGTGCACGATGCGCACGCCGTTGGTTTGCGCCCAGGCCTGCTCCACGGTCGAGGCCGACATGGCCTCGGCACCGCGGCGGTAGACGATGGTCACGTCCTCGGCGCCCAGCAGGCGCGATTGCACGGCGGCGTCCACAGCCGTCATGCCGCCGCCAATCACCACCACGCGGCGGCCCACGGGCACCTCGGCCGGGTTCGATTGGCGCAACTCGGCGATGAAGTCCACGGCCGGACGCAGGCCGCTGAGCTGCGGCTCGCTGATGCCGAGTGCATTCACGCCGCCCAGGCCGATGCCCAGGAACACCGCATCGAAGTCGGCCAGCAGGCCGCCCAGCGTGATGTCACGGCCCAGTTGTTGGCCGGTGTGCACGCTGATGCCGCCGATGGACAGCAGCCATTCGATTTCCTTCTGCGCGTAGCCGCCAGCGGTTTTGTAGGTGGCCAGGCCGTATTCGTTGAGGCCGCCCAGCTTGGGGTGGGCGTCAAACAAGGACACCGCGTGGCCCAGGCGCGCCAGGCCGTGGGCGGCCGCCAGGCCCGCCGGGCCGGCGCCCACCACCGCCACGCGGCGGCCGGTGTCGGCAGCGCGGGTGAACAACGGCGCGCCGGGTTTGGCAAAATAGGCGTCGGTGGCAAAACGCTGCAGCGCGCCGATCTCGACCGGCTTGCTCTCATTGCTGTTGCGCACACAGGCTTGCTCGCAGAGCTGCTCGGTGGGGCAGACGCGGGCACACAGGCCACCCAGCGGGTTGGCCTCCAAGATGGCCTTGGCGGCGCCGCGCACGTTCTCTTGTGCAATGCGCTGAATGAAGGTGGGGATGTCGATGCCGGTGGGGCAGGCCGTGGTGCAGGGGGCATCAAAGCAGTAGTAGCAGCGCTCGGATTCGATGGCGGCTTGGATGGCGTTCAGCGGCGCGTGGGCGTCACCAAAATTTTTCTCGAAATCGGCATCGCTGAGTCGCGCGGCGCGAACGCCGCAGGCGCGGGTGGACAGGTCCATGGGGTGGGTCTCCGGGGCGGGGATGGGTGGCTGTGGCTGAAGGGGTCAGTCG
>JBEAOO010000017.1:0-18714 GCA_041164825.1 Pseudomonadota bacterium
ATCACGGGCAGCTGGCCCACGATGGCGACCAGCTTGCCGCCGATCTTGAGCTGCGAGAGCAGCGCGCTGGGCACATCGGGCACCGAGCCCGACAGCAAAATGGTGTCAAACGGCGCTTCGCCGGGCAGGCCTTTGGCGCCGTCCGCCACTTGCACCGTCACATTGCTCACGCCGGCACGCTTCAAGTTGGCGCGGGCGGCGTCGGCCAGCTCGGGCTTGATTTCAAGCGAGATCACTTGTTGCGCCTTGTGGCCCAGCAGCGCAGCCATGAAGCCCGAGCCGGTGCCCACTTCGAGCACGCGCTGGTGGCGCTGCACGCCGGCTTCTTGCAGCAGGCGGGCTTCGACCTTGGGGGCGAGCATGTATTCGCCCTGGCCCAGCGGCACTTCGCTGTCGACAAAGGCGAGCGCGCGGTGGGCGGGCGGCACGAAGTCTTCGCGGCGCACGATGGCGAGCAGCGAGAGCACGCCAGCGTCGAGCACGTCCCAGGGGCGGATTTGTTGCTCGATCATGTTGAAACGGGCTTGTTCGGTGTGCATGGCGGCGGACATCAGTCGCTCCTGGGCGTGGGTGTGAGGTGGGTGGAAGGACAAAACCTGTCCATTTTATTTCCCCCGTGGCTCGCTTGGGGTCGATAAGCGGGCTTTGGGGCAGCCAGTTCGTGTTGTGGGGCGGTGCAATGGGCGCGTCGAACTGCATCAGCGCGTCGGCGCGCCCAGGTGCAGCGTCGTCTGGGCATCGGCCGGGCAGGGCGGCAAGACGGCGGTGGCGGTCACCCGGGCACCTCCCCGCAGGCCATTGAGCACCAGATCGGTCTGGGTGGCGATGAAGCGCCGCGGGTCGATGCGCTCAGCCATCTCGCAGGCGCCAATCGAGTGCTGGTACATCACCAAAAACAGCATCGGTGCCACCAGCGCGTGCACCACCTCGGGCACGTTCACGGGGCGGAACTCGCCGCGGTCGATGCCGCGTTGCAGCACCATCGCCAGCATCTCGTGCGACGGCACCACCACTTCGGCCTGGTAAAACTGCGCCACCTCGGGGAAGTTGCGCGCCTCGGACATCATCAGCTTGATGATCCCGGAGGCGCGGGTTTCGCCCACGCACTGCCACCACATCAGCAGCACCGTGGCCAACAGGTCGGGCGTGCTGCCCTCAAACTGCCGCACCAGCTCCAGCCCCTCGGCGATCTGGTTCACCACATGGGCACGCACCACCTCTTTGAGCAACTCTTCTTTGCTGGGGTAGTAGAGGTAGAGCGTGCCCTTGGAGACGCCCGCGCGCTGCGCCACCTCTTCTGATCGCGTTGCGGCAAAGCCTTTTTCGACAAACAGGTCGAGCGCCGCGTCCAGCAACTCTTGCGGGCGGGCGTCTTTGCGGCGTTGGCGGGTGGGCGAGTTCACGGAAGGGCAGCGAGCGAGGTAATGACTAACTGGTCAGTAATGTAGCCAAGGCGAGCCAGCGCAGCAAGGGGCAGGGCTTGTCCTCGGTCAACGCCGCTCGCGCGTTGGGACAGAATCACTCCGCCACTTCAACTCACCCCTGCACACCACATGACCACTGCCCAAACCCTGACCCGCCGCACCTGGGCCCTGGCCGCAGGCCTCAGCGCTGTGGCCCTTGTTGTGGGCGGCTTGGCCGGCTGCGCGGGCTTGGCGGGGCCACAAACCATCACGCTCAGCCAGGCCGAGTTGACGCAGATTTTGGAAAAGCAGTTTCCGCTCGACCGCCGCATGATGGAGGTGCTCGACGTGCAGATCACCCGCCCGCGCCTGACCTTGTTGCCCGAGAGCAACCGCCTGGCCACCGAACTGGACGTGAGCGCCAGCGACCGCCTGTTTGGCCGCGCCATGAAGGGTGCGCTGGCGCTGGACTACGCGTTGCGTTACGACGAGGTGGAGCACGCCATCCGGCTGACCCAGGTGCACGTCAACCGGTTTGAGCTCACCGCTGTGCCCGAGAACATGCGCGGTGTGGCCAACCGCTTGGGCGCCTTGCTGGCCGAGCAGTTGCTGGCTGATTTTCCGATCTACCGCATCAAGCCCGAGACCCTGAAGGCCGCCGGCGCCATGGGCGTGAAGCCGGGTGCAGTGACCGTGACCTCGCGCGGCGTGGAGGTGACGCTGGCCAGCGCGCGCTGAGCGCGCCCCCAGACCTGCCGCTGCGCATCAGGCCCCGGGGATGAAGAAACTTCGGGGGGCGGCTGTGCGTTTCCTCATGAGGCGCGGTCGGGTGGCCGCTGCGCCCCCGCAATGCGGGGTGGCGGGGCTGTTGAATGGCCGTCAGCGTGCCCGCCTTCAGCGGAGCCTCATCTCGCGCCGCTATGATCCCGCGCACATTCTCAGCAGGGGTTCGCGTTGGACATCGTTCTGTTTCTCAAAGCCGCCACCATGGGCATCGTTGAAGGGCTCACCGAGTTCCTGCCCATCTCCAGCACAGGGCATTTGATCCTCGCCGGCTCGCTGCTCAAGTTCACCGGCGAGACCGTCAAGGTGTTCGAGATCGCCATCCAAACGGGCGCCATCTTCGCCGTCATCTTGGTTTACTGGCAGCGCATTCGCGACACCGCGCTGGGCCTGAGCAGTCAGCCCAAGGCCCAGCGTTTTGCGCTCAACGTGCTGATTGGCTTCTTGCCCGCCGTGGTGCTGGGCCTGCTGTTTGGCAAGGCGGTGAAGGCACACCTGTTCACCCCCGTGGTGGTGGGCACCACCTTCATCTTGGGCGCGTTCGTCATCTTGTGGGCCGAGCGCCGGCCGCAGAGCACGGTGCGCATCCACAGTGTGGATGACATGAGCGCGCTGGATGCGCTCAAGGTGGGCTTGGTGCAGTGCTTTGCACTCGTGCCAGGCACCAGCCGTTCGGGCTCCACCATCATTGGCGGCATGCTGCTCGGTTTGTCGCGCCAAGCGGCCACCGATTTCAGCTTCTTCCTCGGCATCCCCACGTTGGTGGGCGCAGGCGCCTACAGCCTCTACAAGGCGCGCGACCTGTTGTCGATGGCCGACCTGCCGCTGTTCCTCACCGGTTTGGTGTTTGCCTTTTTGTCGGCGTGGTTGTGCGTGCGCTGGCTGCTGAAGTACGTGGCCAACCACAACTTCGTGCCTTTCGCCTGGTACCGCATCGCCTTCGGCATCGTGGTGCTGGTGACGGCCTGGACCGGCTGGGTGACCTGGGCCGATTGACCGCCGCAGGCGCTGAACCAGATGTGCAAACGCCCCGCTCAGCGGGGCGTTTTTTTGGGGGGCCATGGCCGCGGATTCAGCGCTTGGTGAACACCAGGTCCCACACGCCGTGGCCGAGCTTGATGCCGCGGTTCTCGAACTTGGTCAGCGGCCGGTAGTCGGGCTTGGGCGCGTAGCCTTCGGCGGCGTTTTGCAGCGCCTCTTCGGCGCCCAACACCTGCAGCATCTGCTCGGCATAGGGTTGCCAGTCGGTGGCGCAGTGCAGGTAGCCGCCGGGGGCCAGGTGGTGCACCAGCGTCTTCACAAAACCGGGCTGAATCAGGCGGCGCTTGTTGTGCTTCTTCTTGTGCCACGGGTCGGGAAAGAAGATGTGCACGCCTGCCAGCGAGCCCGGCGCAATCATGGTCGCCAGCACCTCCACCGCGTCGTGCTGCACGATGCGGATGTTGCCGATCGCTTGCTCGTCAATGTGCTTGAGCAGCGCGCCCACGCCTGGGGTGTGCACCTCCACGCCCAAGAAGTTGGTGTCCGGCAGGGTGCGTGCGATCTTGGCCGTGGCGTCGCCCATGCCAAAACCAATCTCCAGCACCAGCGGCGCTTCGCGGCCAAAGGCGGCTGACGGGTCCATGAGCGCGGTGCTGTAGGGCAGCACATAGCGCGGCGCGAGGGTTTCGAGCGCGCGCATTTGGCCCGTGCCCATGCGGCCCGCGCGCACCACAAAGCTGCGGATACGGCGGTCCGGGTAGGCGCGCGCGGGCGTGGCGCTGTCGTCGGCAGGGGGCGTCGTGGGGGTGTCGTCGCTCATGGGCTCTGAGGGGCCGGCGCCACAGGTGGGCGCCACGGCCGCAAGTGTGGCAAACAGGGTCGCGCATTGTGCCCGAGCGTGAACTGACACCGAACTTCCCCCGATCTCGGGGCTCCGCCAGGGCCGTGAACGCGGTAAGTTCGACGTCAGCGCGGGAGCGGCCTCAGGCCGGTGGTCGCGCAGCCGTTGGGATGCACCGTCCTGACCCCTCCGTGAGCGGCCGCTGCTGCCGCGCCGACCCCGATGTTTCACACGTTTTCGCCATGTTCCGTCGTTCTCTCGTTTCTGCTCCTGTCGTGCTGCTGAGCCCGGGCCGCTGCCGTCGTTGGGCCCATGCCGCCTGGGTGGCTGCCTGCTTGACGGTGGGCACCCACAGCGCGCCGGCGCAAGTGGTGTCGCCCGAGCCCACTCCCGCCGCTGTTCCCGCACGCGCCACCCCAGTGGCTCGACCCGAGGCCGTGTTTGCTGCCCTCAAGCGCGCCGGCATCGGCCTCGATGCCGCGGCCTTTGCCGCCACGGCAGTAGATGCCGATGCCCTGCCGCTGTTCGAGCACAACGCCCGCCAGCCCATGGTGCTGGCCTCCACCACCAAGCTCGTCACCGCCCTGGCCGCGCTGGGCACCCTGGGCCCGCAATACCGCTGGCGCACCCGCGCCTACCTGCATGGCCCGCTCGCGGCCGGCGCGCTGGAGGGCGACCTCACGCTCGTGGGCGGCGGCAACCCGCTGCTGACCAGTGCTGACCTCGTCGCCTGGTTCAAACAACTGCAAGCCCGCGGCCTGCACGAGATCCATGGCGACATCGTGCTCGACCGCCTCGCGTTCCAGCTCAAACCCATCGACCACATCAACACCCCGCCCGAAGACCCTGACAGCCCGCACCACCGCTGGCCCGATGCCTTCGTGGTCGACGACGGTGTGCTCTCGGTCAACCTCAGCAGCAGCGGCGGCGTGGTGCAAACCGCGTTCAGCCCGGCGCTCGATGGCGCCGATGTGCTCGACCACATGCAAATTCGCCCGGTGAAATGCGCCGCGCTGCGCAACCCGCCGCGCTTGGCGCTGCCGGGGGCCGATGTGGCGGCGCCGGCCGGCGTCGTCGCTCCCATCAAGGTGCAGCTCAGCGGCGACTGGTCGCCGGCCTGCGGCCCGCGCCGCATTGACGTGGGCACCGAATCGGCCAGCGGCTTCTCGGCTGCCGCCGTGGCCGCGGCCTGGCGCGCCGCCGGCGGTGTGCTCAGCGGCACGGCGCACGACCGCGCGCCGCTCGTCCCCGGCGCCCGATGGAGCCTGGCCGCCAAGCCCTGGGCCACGCACGAGTCCAAGCCGCTGCCCGCCGTGCTGCGCGAGATGAACAAATGGAGCAACAACCTGATTGCCCGCAACCTGCTGCTGACGATGAGCAAGGGCTTTCCGCAGCGCCCCGCCACCTTGCCCGAGGCCCGCACCCGGGCCGCCACGTGGCTGCGCCAACAAGGCCTGAGCGACGAAGACATGCACCTCGACAACGGATCTGGCCTGTCGCGCACCGAGCGCGGCCGGCCTGCCGCCTTCATCACCTTGCTGCGCGAGGCCTGGAACAACAGCGCCACGCGCAAGTTGATCGTTGATTCGCTGCCCGTGGCCGGCGTGGATGGCACCTTGGCCAACCGCTTCCGCGACGGCCCGGCGCGCGGCAACGCCATGCTCAAAACCGGCACCCTCAGCGACACCCGCTCACTCGCCGGCTACGTCACCGGCCGCAGCGGCCGTGTCTATGCCGTCACGGCCATCGTCAACCACCCGCAAGCCACCCAAGCCGTGCCCGCGCTCGACAAGTTCATCGAGTGGGTGATCGACAACGGTTGAGCCGCCGCCAGCCGGCAACGCAACAGCCCCCCGCGCTTGCCCTAGAATCGACGTCAGTGCGGGTGTAGTTCAATGGTAGAACTTCTGCTTCCCAAGCAGATAGCGTGGGTTCGATTCCCATCACCCGCTCCACCATCTTCTTGAACCAAGCCACCCGCAGCGGTGGCTTTTTTCATGGGCGGTGCGCATGGGGCGCCGCGCGTATTGTGTTGACACGAGGCTGGCATGGCGGAAACTACTTTGACGAACCTGCGTGTACGTTTGCTGGGCGACGCACAAGCCAGCGGCACAGATTGGCCGCTGGACACGGCTTTTGGCCGGTTCGACTGGCTGTTGCCGCAAGACGCGGATGACGACGAGGCCGTGCAGGACGATGCCGCGATTGACGCGGTGCTGGCGCATTGGCCCGCCACGCAGGCGGTTGCTGCGGCCTTGCCAGCCGACTGGGCGCGGCTGGCGGCCGATGTGGCTTTGCTGGTGGTGAGTGCGGGCGCCGATGCAGCGACCACCTTGGCGTGGTTGCAGGCCGGCGCCCAGGACGTGCTCACGCCGGCTGAGGCGGCAGGCGCACAACTGCCCTTCCGCTTGCGCGCCGCCATCGAGCGCAAAAAGCGCGAGCGCGAAGCGCGCACCGCTTACGCCACCGACCTGCAAACCGGCTTGCCGCATCGCCAGCAGTTGGTCGAGCACATGAGCCATCTGCTGGCGCTGCGCGAGCGCGAGCCGGCGCCGATGGCGGTGTTGGTGTTGCGGGTGGAGGGCCTGGCGACGGTGGCGGCACGCATGGGCCAGGAGGCTGTGCAGGTGCTGCGCCGCAAGGTGGCGGTGCGCTTGCGCGCGGGCGTGCGCGCCAGCGATGTGGTGGCCTCGCTGGGCCAGGACAGTTATGCGATTTTGTTGGCCTCGGTGCTGACGCCGGCCGACGCGCAGCGCGTGGGCCAGAAGCTGCTCAATGCCATGCTCGCGCCGCTGCGCGTGAGCGGCCAAGATGTGCCACTGGCCACGGCTTTGGGCCTCTCCAACTTCCCCGAAGACGGCACCCAGCCCGACGCGTTGCTGCAGCGCGCCATCGGCTTGGCGGCCAGTGCGCAAGCGCAGGGCCGTGTGGGCATGGCGAACTTTGTGGAGTCGGGCGGGCAGGGCGGCGGGGCGGCGAACGACGATTGAGCGCTGCCCCCATCGCGGCACGGTGCGTCGGTCCCGCCGCTTGCCGATGGCGGATCGCCGATGCGCCTGGCGGGGGCGGCCTGATGCCGCCTCAGATGCTGAGCACGTAGACCTCGGCCGCGGCGCGTTCTGCCGCAGTGTGGCCGGCGAGCGCGTGGTCCCACTCGGGGCCGGATGCGCCGTGGATGGCGCTCTGGCCGATGGTCATCGACGCCACCTCTTCCGTGCTGGCATCAAACTCCGCGATCTGGCGTCGGTCGGCCACGAACAGCCGCGCCACGGCCGCGCCAGCGGCGTCGATCAGCACCAGATAGCGGGCTGCTTCTTGCAGCGGGCGGTGGTCGTGCCCGCTCGGCGCTTCATTGCCAAAACCTTGGTTCATCTCGACCCTCCTTGCTGCAGCAGGGGGTGGGCTGCGCGCGTCCAGACTAGCACTTTGCTGTGCGGGTGGGTGAGCGGTTTTGCCTGGCTTTGATCGTGTGCTGGCACCTGGACATGGACGCCGAATGGCGACGCAAACGTCATCGCATCGACACAAATGGGGTTCAGCATCAGCGGCTATGTGCCGCATTCCATCGATCTTCCTCGCCCTGGCTCTGGCCAGCTCCCTCGCTCTGGCCGACGAGCACCGCGTGGTGGCTCCGCCTGCTGCCTTGCTGGCGGTGCCCGCTGCCCCGCAGGCCACTGACACCACCGACCTCAAGTTCCGTGACTTCTTCGCGCTGCCCGTGGGCCCCAAAGGCTTGGCGCCCAGCCCGCGATTGCTGGCACTGGCCGGCCAGCGGGTGCGCATCGTCGGCTACATGGCGCGCCAAGACGAACCCAATGCGGGCTTGATGATCCTGGCACCTCTGCCGGTGGTGCTGGGCGACGAGGACGAGGCCTACGCCGACGACCTGCCTGCCAGCGCGCTCTATGTGCACTTGGCCGAGGCCGACCGCGCGCACAACGTGCACTGGATGCCGGGCTTGCTCAGCGTGAGTGGCGTGCTGCAAGTGGGTGCCACGCGTGAGGCCGATGGCCGCATGTCGTTTGTGCGCCTGCAGCTCGACCCGGTGCTCTCGCAGGCCGTGGTGGCCGCGCACTGAGCGCTCTTGAAGCCCTCTCGATCACTGATCTCTGATGGCGCGCCCAGCCGATCACGCGAACATCGCTGACCGAGCTGGTGCGCACGAGCGCCATCCCCCTCTTTTCAGCCTTCTTTGCATTCACTCCACAGGACTGCCCATGCCGTCGTTTGCCCTTCGCCCCTTGTCTGCCGCTGCCGCTTTGTTGGCACTGGCCCTGCCCACGCTGAGCCACGCTGCGCCGACCGTGTCGCGCCTGACGCCGCCGAGCGAGCTGTTCGCATCGAACAACGCCAACGGCCCGGTCATCGCGCGCTTTTTGCCGGGTCAGCGTTTTGACCTGCAGGCCACCGTGCGTCTGGATGCCGGCACCACGCTGACCGGCTTCAGCTTCGCCGTCGACGGCGTCGAAACGCGTCCGGCCGCGGGCACCACCAGCATCGTCACCACCGGCCTGAGCCTGGCGAAAGACGTGAACGCAGCGGTGGTCTCGCAGCGCGCCTTCACCCACAAGAAGCCCGGCGTGCACACGCTGACCGTGCGCGCCACGCAGTCCGACGGCCAGACCGTCAGCGCCACCGGCAACTTCGAGATCGTGGCGCTGGAGCGCAACGGCAAGCCGGCCAAGAACATCATCATCTTGCTGGGTGATGGCATGGGCGCGTCGCAGCGCACCGCCGCGCGCATCATTGGCCATGGTTATGCCCAGGGCAAGGCGCAGAGCCTGCTGGCCATGGACACCTTCCCGGTCACCGGCATGGTGATGACCTCGTCGCTCGACGGCATCGTCACCGACTCGGCCCCGGGCATGTCCAACTACGTGACGGGCAACAAGTCGGCCAACAACACCGAAGGCGTGTTCCCGGACGACACCACCGACGCGTTCGACAACCCGCGCATCGAGTACCTCAGCGAGTACCTGCACCGCACCCAAGGCAAGGCGCTGGGCGTGGTCACCACCTCGGACGTGTTTGATGCCACGCCAGCCTCCATGGCCGTGCACACCAGCAACCGCGGCTATGGCTCGGGCATCGTTGACCAATTCTTGGACGACCGCAAACTCACCGGCCTGACCGTGCTGATGGGTGGCGGCCGCAAGTGGTTCTTGCCCAATGGCGACAAGCTCAAGGCCAATGGCTCGCTCGACGGCCAACCCATGAACGGCTCGCAGCGCGACAGCCGCAGCGACTATGAACTCGGCGCCGACATCGTCACTGGCTGGGGCGCCGCGCGCGGCAGCAAAGACCCGGGCCGCGACCTGATCCAGGACTTTCAGGGTGCCGGCTTTGCCTACGCCCCCGACCGCGCCGGCCTGCAAACCGCAGCCGCTTCGGCCGACAAGCTGCTGGGCCTGTTCTCCTACTCGAACATGAACGTGGCCTTCGACAAGATCAACAAGCGCCGCGGCGTGTCGACCATCGTCGACGACTACGGCTTCCCCGACCAGCCGATGCTCGACGAGATGGCCAGCGCCGCGCTCCAGGTGCTGTCGAAGAACAAGCAAGGCTTCGTGGCCATGATCGAAGGCGCGTCCATCGACAAGCAAGAGCACTTGATGGACACCGACCGCTGGTTGCTGGAGGTGCTGGAGTTCGACCGCGCGATCAAGGTGGCGCAAGACTTCGCCGCCAAGCATCCCGACACCATCGTCATCGTGACGGCCGACCACGAGTGCTCGGGCGCCTCGATCATCGGCGCCTCGACCAAGCCCGTGGCCGCCCTGCAAGCCGCCACGGCGACGCCGGGTGTGGCTGCGCAGCGTGACCCGGTGGTGGGCACCTACCAAGCCTCCAAGTTCCCCAAGTACACCATCGCTCCCGATGGCTACCCGGTGAGCACCGACGTCGACTTCAAGATGTTGATCGGCTACGGCGCCAATGCCGACCGCTATGAAACCTGGTTGTCCAACGCCACGCCGACGCAAGACTCGCAGCAGCCCTTTGTCGGCGCCGCGCCGCTGAGCAAGATGCCCGCCAACCCGAACGTGCGCAACGCCACCACCGGCTTCTTGATCACCGGCCAGGTGCCGGGCGACTCGGCCGTGCACACGGCCACCGACGTGCCACTCTCGGCCTATGGCCGCGGTGCGGCGGCGTTCACCGGCGTGATGGACAACACCGACGTGTTCTTCAAGCTGGCCAAGATCGTCGGCGCACGCTGAGGCTGCAGGGCGAGGTCGCACCGGCTCGGTCGGTGCACCCGCCGCCCGCCCGCAGCCTGCTCAGCGCGGCGCAGACCGCTGAATGACAACGCCCGCCCGGGTTCACCGGGCGGGCGTTTTTTCATGCGCGGGTGCAGGAGCTCGGGCAGGGGTTGCGCGTGAGGCCGTGCGCGCGCTCAGCGGCCCCGGCCGTCCCACTCGCGCTGCTGCTCACCTCGGCCGTAGCCGCCGCCACCGTTGCCGCCAGCACCGCCTCGGCCGCCTTGTTCGTAGCGCTGCTCACCGCGTCCGCGGCCCTCGCCACGGCCCCACTCGTGGGGCGGCAAGATGCAGCAGCCGCTGACGGCGATGGCGGTGAGGGCGAGCGCGGCGACGCGCAGGGTGCATCGGGTGGTTGTTGTGATCTTCAAGCGTGTCTCCTTGGCGGCTCGGACGCCGCCCAGGTTCACAACGCTGGCGCCAGGGCGCGCCGTTGACCCTCACGCTGGTCGCCTGTGGGTAAAGCTGCGTAAAGCGTCAGCGGCTCACTTCAGGATGTCGCCAATGCACAGGTACTTCACCTCCACGTAGTCGTCGATGCCGTGGTGTGAGCCCTCGCGGCCCAGGCCACTTTGTTTGACGCCACCAAAGGGCACTTCGGCGGTGGAAATGAGGCCGGTGTTGATGCCCACCATGCCGTACTCCAGCGCCTCGCCGACGCGGAAGATGCGGCCGACATCGCGGCTGTAGAAGTAGCTCGCCAGGCCGAACTCGGTGTCGTTGGCCAATGCCACCACCTCGGCTTCAGTGGTGAAGCGGAACACCGGTGCCACCGGGCCGAAGGTTTCTTCGCGTGCGCACAGCATGTCGGCCGTGGCGTTGGCCAGCACCGTGGGGCGGTAGAAGCGATCGCCGATCTTGTCGCCACCGACCAGCACTTTGGCGCCTTTGGCCACGGCGTCGGCGACGTGCGCTTCCACCTTGCTGAGCGCGGCGCTGTCGATCATCGGGCCTTGGGTGATGCCCGGCTCAAAGCCGTTGCCCACCTGGATGGCGCCGGCCTTGGCGGCCAGCTTGGCCACGAAGGCGTCGTACACCCCGTCTTGCACATAGAAGCGATTCGCGCACACACAGGTCTGGCCGGCGTTGCGGTACTTGCTGATCAGCGCACCTTCAACCGCGCTGTCGAGGTCGGCATCGTCAAAGACGATGAAGGGCGCATTGCCACCGAGTTCGAGCGAGAGCTTCTTGATGGTGGGCGCGCACTGGCGGGCCAGGATGCGGCCGACTTCGGTCGATCCGGTGAAGCTCAGGTGGCGCACCACGTCGCTGGCGCACAGCACATTGCCGATGGCGATCGATTGCTCGGCGTCGGCGGTCAGAACGTTGAGCACACCCGCCGGCATGCCGGCGCGCAGCGCCAACTCGGCCACAGCCAGCGCGCTCAGCGGCGTTTGCTCAGCCGGTTTGATGACCACGGTGCAGCCCGCGGCCAGCGCCGGGGCCACCTTGCGCGTGATCATGGCGATCGGGAAGTTCCACGGCGTGATGGCCGCGCACACGCCCATGGCCTGCTTGATGACGAGGTAGCGCTTGTTGTTGTCGGTGGTCGGCACGGTTTCGCCGTAGATGCGCTTGGCCTCTTCGGCAAACCACTCGATGAAGCTGGCGCCGTAGCCCACTTCGCCCTTGGCCTCGGCCAGCGGCTTGCCTTGCTCGGCCGTCATGATGCGGGCGAGGTCATCGGCGTGCTGGTGCAGCAGGTGGTACCAGCGCATCAGGATGGCGCCGCGCTCCTTGGCGGTTTTGCTGCGCCAGGCGGGCCAGGCCGCGTTGGCGGCTTGGAGTGCGGTCTGTGCATCGGCCGCGCCCAGGTTGCTCACTTGGGCCAGCACGGCGCCGGTGGCCGGGTCGGTCACGTCGAAGCGGCTGGCGCCGTCAACCCATGCGCCGTTGATGAGGGCCTGCGTCTTGAGCAGGCTGGGGTCTTGCAGCAGGGACAGGGGCGAGGTGCTCATGGCAGGGGCTCTTCAGGGTGTATGGGGTCGAGAAAAAACCAGCTTAGCGGGCTTCAGCGGCGGCGGCCGCGCAGCCACTCCAACACCAGCATCAGCGTGGTGGTGAACAGGATCAGCAGCGTCGCCACGGCCGCGATGGTCGGGTTGATGTTCTCGCGGATGCCGGTGAACATTTGGCGCGGCAGCGTCACTTGGTTGGGGCCGGCGATGAACAGCGTGACCACCACCTCATCGAAGGACGTGGCAAATGCAAACAACGCGCCCGAGACCACACCCGGTGCAATCACCGGCAGCGTGATGCGGAAGAAGGTTTGCACCGGCCCGGCGCCCAGGCTCAGCGAAGCGCGCACCAAATTTTGGTTGAAGCCTTGCAGCGTGGCCAGCACGGTGGTGACCACAAAGGGCGCGCCCAGCGCAGCGTGCACCAGGATCAGGCCGGTGTAGGTGTCCGACAAACCAATACGCGCAAAGAACAAATAGCAGGCCACCCCCACCACCACGATCGGTACCACCATCGGCGCGATCAGCACGCCCATCAGCAGGCCCTTGAACGGGAAGTTGGCACGCGCCAGACCGACGGCCGTCAGAGTGCCCAGCGTGGTGGCGATGATGGTGGCAGCGGGCGCCACGATGAAGCTGTTCTTGGCCGCGCGGCCCCATTCATCGGACGTGAACAGGTTGTGATACCACTGCAGCGACCAGCCCGGCATCGGGTAGGCGAGGAACGACGAGGCCGAAAACGACAGCGGGATGATGGCCAGGATGGGCGCCAGCAAATACACCAGCACGGCAATGCAAGTGGCGCGCAGCGCCCACCAGCCGAGCTTGTCGAGCGGGGTGTAGTAAGCCGGGAAAACAGGGCGGAGGGCAGCGAGGTTCATGGTGGGTTCTCGTCCAGCGCTCAACCGAGGCTCAGTTCAGATTTGACGACGCGGCGGTACAGCGCATAAAGCACCAACGTGGCCGCGAGCAAGATGGCGCCGAGCGCGCAGGCCATGCCCCAGTTGATGTCGACGTTGGTGTATTGGGCGATGTAGTAGCTCAACATCTGGTCGTCGGCGCCGCCCAGCAAGGCCGGCGTCACGTAGTAGCCGATGGCCAAGATGAACACCAGCAAGCCGCCTGCGCCCACACCCGGCCAGGTTTGCGGCACATACACGCGGAAGAACGCCGCCAGCGGCGAGCTGCCCAGCGACACCGCCGCGCGCAAGTAGGTGGGCGGCACGCTCTTCATCACGCTGTAGAGCGGCAAGATCATGAACGGCAGCAGGATGTGCACCATCGAGATCAACACGCCCGTGCGGTTGAACAGCAGGGCCAGCGGCTCGTTGATCACGCCCACGCCCATCAGTGCGCTGTTGACCAGGCCTTCGCGCTGCAGCAGCACGATCCAGGCGGCCACACGCACGAGGATGGAGGTCCAGAACGGCACCAGCACCAGAATCATCAGCAGGTTGGCGGCGCGCGCGCTGAGCGTGCTCAGCCAATACGCCAGCGGGTAGGCCAGCAGCAGGCAGATCACGGTGACGGCTGCGCTGATCTGGAAGGTGCGCAGCAGGATGCGGCTGAACACACGCTGGTCGGGTGCCACCTGCGTGATGCCGCCTTCGGGCGCGCGCTTCAGGTCGAGAGAGGTGAGCAGGTAGTCGGGCGTCCAGCGCGAGGCGTTTTTCTCAATCGCGTGCCAGAACTTGATGTCGCCCCAGCGCGCATCGACCTCGATCATTTTGTCGCGCACTTGCTCGGCAGTGAGGCCTTCGCCCAAGGGCAGCGCGCGGTAGGTGGCCATCACCAGCGAACGGGCGCCGGCCACTTCGGTGTTCAGGCGGCGCGCCAGGGCGCCGGCTTCGGAGCCATCGCCGAGGTGGCCCAGGTCGGTGGCCACGGCGGCAAAGGCGGCGGCGGGTGGCGGGCCTTGTTTGTCCCAGCCAGAGAGCGTGGCCGACACGCTGGGCAGGATGTTGGCCACCTCGGGGTTCTCCACCGCGCGCACCAGCAGCGCGCCGATGGGCACCAGCAAGGTGACCAACAAAAAGATCAACAACGGCAAGGTGAGCGCGACGGCCACCGCGTGCCGCCGCCGCTGGGCGCGGACGAGCGAGCGGGCCAGCTCGGGCGAGCCCACCGCCGGGGCGGCAGCGGCAGCCTCGGTGGCAGAGAGGGCGGAAACAGCAGCGGTCATCGCGTCAACCTTGTCGGTGCATCAACTCAGTGCAAGCAGCAGCGCTTATTGCGCAGCCCACGAGGCAAAACGCTTCTCCAGCGCTTCACCCTGGTCGGCCCAGAAGATGATGTCGAACTTCAGCGCGTCCTTGGAGTTGGCGGGCGAGGTCGGCAGCAGGCCCAGCACCTTGGCGTCCAGCTTGGCCAGCGCCTTGTTGTTGGTCGGGCCGTAGGAGATGTTCTTGGCGTACTCGGCTTGCGCATCGGCCGAGGCGGCCAGCGCGATGTACTTCATCGACAGTTCTTTGTTCGGTGCGCCCTTCGGGATCACCCAGTAGTCGAGGTCGAAGATGCCGCCGGTCCAGGAGATTTTCAGGTTCTTGCCTTCGCGCTGGGCGGCGTCGATGCGGCCGTTGTAGGCGGTGGCCATCACCACGTCACCGGCCACCAGGAACTGCGGCGGCTGCGCGCCAGCTTCCCACCATTGGATATTGGGCTTGAGCTCGGTCAGCTTCTTGAACGCGCGGTCGGCGCCGGCCGGCGTGGCCAGCACCTTGTAGATGTCGGCGCTCTTCACGCCATCGGCCATCAGCGCGAATTCGAGGTTGTAGCGCGCGCCCTTGCGCATGCCGCGCTTGCCGGGGATCTTCTTGGTGTCCCAGAAGTCAGCCCAGTTGGCGGGACCGGTCTTGAGCTTGTCGCCGTTGTAGGCCATCACGGTGGACCACACAAACGCGCCCACACCGCATTCGGTGACGGCAGCGCCCTGGAAGTCGGCCTTGTTGCCGACCTTGGCCCAGTCCATCTTCTCGAACAGGCCTTCGTCGCAGCCGCGTTCCACATCGGGGCTCTCGACCTCGACCACATCCCAACTCACCTTCTTGGCCTCGACCATGGCCTTGATCTTGGCTTGCTCGCCGTTGTATTCGACGACCACGACCTTGCTGCCGCTGGTCTTCTCAAACGGCTCGACATAAGCCTTCTTTTGTGCCGCACCGTTGGCGCCACCGAAGTTCACCACGGTGAGTTGGCTTTGTGCAAAGGCGGGCACGGCGAGCAGGGCCGCGAGTGCCGCAACGAGGGGGAGCTTCTTCATCATGGTGGATGTGCTTTCTGGGGGGCAGTGGCAGGGGTGGAACAAAGCGGCTCGGCGGCCGCGCAGGGGGAACAGGGACGTTGTTGTCAGGCGTAGAGGCGCAGGTGCTGGGCCGGCACATGCAGGCCCACGGTGTCGCCCACTTTCGGGGTGATGGGCGCGGAGAGCGGCAGCTTGACCGTGGCCAGCGCTTGGCCGGGCAGGGCGCAGCGCAAGCGCAAGTGGTCGCCAAAGTAGATCAAGTCGTTGACCACCGTGGGCACGGTGTCCGGCGCGTCCGGCGCGCGCACCTCGATGCGCTCGGGGCGGATGGACGCGATGGCATTGGCGCCGCTGGCCAGGCCATTCACGTTCACGCCCTTCAGGCGCTGGCCGGTGGGCAGGCGCAGCGCGGGCTGGCCTTGGCTGTCGTGCTCGACCAGGCCTTCGAAAACCGTGCTGTCGCCCACAAAGCCGGCCACAAAGCGGTTTGCTGGGGTCTCGTAGAGCGAGGTCACGGGCTCGATTTGTTGGATCGCGCCGTCGTTGAACACCGCCACGCGGTCGCTCATGGTGAGGGCTTCGCCCTGGTCGTGGGTCACGTAGACAAAGGTGACGCCGAGCTGGCGGTGCAGCTCCTTCAGCTCAATCTGCATGTGCTCGCGCAGCTGCTTGTCGAGTGCGCCCAACGGCTCGTCCATCAGCACCAGTTGCGGCTCAAACACCAGCGCCCGCGCCAGCGCCACGCGCTGCTGCTGGCCGCCCGAGAGCTGGCTGGGGTAGCGGTCGCCCTTGCCGCTGAGCTGCACCATGTCGAGCGCCTTGGCCACGCGGCTGGCCATCTCGGCCTTGGGCACCTTGCGCACGGTCAGCGGGTAGGCCACGTTGTGTGCCACGCTCAGGTGCGGGAACAGCGCGTAGTTTTGAAACACCATGCCGAAGTTGCGCTTGTGCGGCGGGGTGCGTGTGATCGGGTGGCCGTCGAGCAAGATCTCGCCCGCCGTGGGCGACTCGAAACCCGCCAGCATCATCAGCGTGGTGGTCTTGCCCGAGCCCGACGGGCCGAGCAGCGACAAGAACTCGCCGCGCTGGATGTCGAGGTCGAGCTGGCGCACGACCAGGGTCTGGCCGTCGTAGGTTTTTTGCACGCCGGAAAAGCGCACCAGGGG
Organism: Pseudomonadota bacterium; assembly: GCA_041164825.1. Taxonomy (GTDB): domain Bacteria; phylum Pseudomonadota; class Gammaproteobacteria; order Burkholderiales; family Burkholderiaceae_C; genus JBEAOO01. The sequence goes on from JBEAOO010000017.1 coordinate 16,631, forward strand.
CGTGTTGCCGCTGCTGTTCATGGCTGGGCCTTGGGGTCAGGGTCGGTGAAAGAGGCTTCTGGTGAAGCCGGTGAGTCGGCATCGGGCCAGCCGCGGCTGTGGGCCAGCGCGGGGCCGTGTTGATGCAGTCTCGGCGGTGGCCGGCGTGACACCGCACGCTGGCCATCGAAACACGCCGGTGAGCCCACCAAGGGCATCAAGCCGCCATGTCCATCATCCACATCTATTAGCAATTCGCGGGCCAGCACCTGGGCCTGCTGCAAGGCCGCTGGAATGTCCAGAATCGGTGCGCAGGGCACGGTTTCCTGATTCAGCATGGCGGTCCATTCGGCCGTCGTGCGCCGAAGCAGTGCAGGCACCAACAAGGGCAACAAGTCGGTGCGGTGAGCGACCCGTGCGGCGTTGGTCGAAAAGCGCACATCGGTGGCGATGTGCGGCATCTCCAACACGGCCACCAAGCGGGAAAATTGGGCGTCGTTGCCCACGGCCACCACCACATGCCCATCGGCCGTGGCGAACACCTGATACGGAACGATGTTGGGGTGCGCATTTCCCAGTCTGCGCGGGGCCACTTGGCCCACGATGGCATTGCTGGCCTGGTTGGCGAGCATGGCCATTTGCACGTCCAACAAGGCCATGTCGATGTGGCAACCGACGCCACTTTGGTGACGGCCGTTCAGCGCCGCGAGAATGGCTGTGGTGGCGTACACGCCGGTCATCACATCGACCACCGCGACGCCCACTTTTTGCGGCTCGCCGCCGGGCTCGCCGGTGATGCTCATCAGCCCGCCTTCGGCCTGGATGGCGAAGTCATATCCGGCCCGTTCTGCATCGGGGCCGGTTTGTCCGTATCCCGTGATCGAGCAGTAGACCAAACGTGGGTTGAACGCGCGCAAGCTGGGGGCATCCAGGCCGTATCCAGCGAGCTGGCCGACCTTGTAGTTTTCGATCAGAACGTCGGCCTCTGCGGTCAGTTCGCGCACCCGCGCCTGACCTTCGGGCTGGGTGATGTCGATGGCCACCGATCGCTTGCCGCGGTTGGCGCACAGGTAGTAGGCCGACATGCGATCGCTTGCGTCGCCCCACCACGGCGGCCCCCAGGCGCGGGTGTCGTCGCCACTGCCGGGGCGCTCCACCTTGATCACGTCGGCGCCGTAGTCGGCGAGCAATTGGCCGGCCCAGGGGCCGGCCAACACGCGCGACAAGTCCAGCACGCGCACACCTTCGAGCAGCCTCACGCCGGCTGCGGCGCCAGCGGGGGGGATCATGAAAAGGCTTGGATGCCGGTGATGGCGCGACCCAGGATCAGCGCATGGATGTCGTGTGTGCCTTCGTAGGTGTTCACCACTTCCAGGTTCACCAGGTGGCGGGCCACGCCGAACTCGTCGCTGATGCCGTTGCCGCCCATCATGTCGCGCGCCAGGCGGGCGATGTCGAGCGCTTTGCCACAGCTGTTGCGCTTCAAGATGCTGGTGAGCTCGACCGCGGCCGTGCCTTCGTCCTTCATGCGGCCCAGTCGCAGGCAACCTTGCAGGCCGAGGCTGATCTCAGTCAGCATGTCGGCCAGCTTTTTTTGCACCAGCTGGTTGGCGGCCAAGGGGCGGCCGAACTGCTGGCGGTCGAGCACGTACTGGCGGGCGCGCTGGAAGCAGTCTTCGGCCGCGCCGAGGGCACCCCAGGCGATGCCGTAGCGGGCGGAGTTCAGGCAGGTGAACGGGCCTTTGAGGCCGCGCACGTCGGGGAAGGCGTTCTCGTCGGGGCAGAACACCTCGTCCATCACGATCTCGCCGGTGATGGAGGCACGCAGGCCGACCTTGCTGTGGATCGCCGGCGCGCTCAAACCCTTGGCGCCTTTGTCCAGCACGAAGCCGCGGATCGCGCCTTCGTCGTCCTTGGCCCAGACCACGAACACATCGGCGATCGGGCTGTTGGTGATCCACATCTTGGTGCCGCTCAGGGCATAACCACCGGGCACCTTGCGGGCGCGCGTGACCATGCTGCCCGGGTCGGAGCCGTGGTTCGGCTCAGTCAGGCCGAAGCAGCCGATCCACTCGCCGCTGGCGAGCTTGGGCAGGTATTTTTGC
>JBEAOO010000018.1:0-12558 GCA_041164825.1 Pseudomonadota bacterium
TGCAGGCCCACACGCTGTGGGTGATGGCGCGCGGCCAAGTGGTGCACCAAGGCGCGCCCGGCGACGCCGCCACCCACGCCGCGCTGCAAACCGTGTTCGACCACCGGCTCAAGCTGGTGGCGCTCGATGGGCAATGGATCGCCCTGCCGCACAACCCACCCACCGCTGCGCCCGCATGACCGCCCGTGACCCCGTCTCCTGCCCCGCCTTGATGGTCAGCGCCCCGGCCTCGGGCCAAGGCAAAACCAGCGTCACCGCCGCCATCGCCCGCCACCACGTTCGGCGCGGCCGGCGCGTGGCCGTGTTCAAGACCGGGCCCGACTTTTTGGACCCGATGCTGCTCGAAGCCGCCAGCGGCCAGCCCGTGCGCCAGCTCGACCTCTACATGGGCGGGCTCGACCACTGCCGTGCCTTGTTGTTTGACGCGGCGCAGACGGCCGACCTGATCCTGGTCGAAGGCGTGATGGGCTTGTTTGACGGCACGCCCAGCAGCGCCGATCTGGCGCAAGCCTTTGGCCTGCCCGTGCTGGCCGTGATCGACGCCAGCGCGATGGCGCAAACCTTTGGTGCGCTGGCGCATGGCCTGGCCACGTACCGCAGCGACATCCGCGTGGCCGGCGTGGTGGCCAACCGCGTGGGCAGCGCGGCCCACGCGGCCATGGTGGCCGAATCGCTGCCGCCCGGTTTGCCGCTGTGGGCCGCGCTGCCGCGCGACACCACGCTCAGCCTGCCGGAGCGCCACCTGGGTTTGGTGCAGGCGATGGAGCAGCCCGGCCTGCCCGCGCAACTCGACCGCTGGGCCAACGCCTGGAGCGCCGCTTGTGGCGATCACGACCTGCCGCCTCCGGTGAGCTTTGCGCCCGCCGCCCACGCGCCCATCGCGCCGCTGCTGCAAGGCCGGCGCATCGCCATCGCGCGCGACGAAGCGCTGAGCTTCATCTACCCCGCCAACCTCGATGTGCTGCGTGCGTTGGGCGCCGAGCTGGTGTTTTTCTCGCCGCTGCGCGATGCCGCACTGCCCGCATGCGACGCCGTGTGGCTGCCCGGCGGCTACCCCGAGTTGCACCTCGATGCGCTGGCCGCCAACACATCCCTCTGGGCCCACCTGCGCGCCCACCACGGCAGTGGCAAGCCGCTGCTGGCCGAGTGCGGCGGGCTGCTCTGCCTGGTCGATTCGCTGGCCGATGTGGCGGGCCAACCCGCCCCCATGGCGGGCATCTTGCCGGGCCACGCGGCGATGCAAAAGCGCCTCACGGCCCTCGGCCTGCACGAAGCCGCGCTGCCCGAAGGCACGCTGCGCGGCCACACGTTTCACTACTCCCAGCTCGACACGCCGCTGAGCCCGCTGCTGCGCACCACGCCGCAGCGCGCGGGCCGGGGCGGCGAAGCCGTCTACCGCGTGGGCCGGCTCACGGCCAGCTACTTCCACGCCTATTTCCCGTCCAACCCAGCGGCCATGGCGGCCTTGCTGGGCCCTTGATTTCAACCCACCCACGCCCACCCAAGGAGCCTTCCATGCACATCGAACCCGGACTCGTCGACAGCAGCAAAATCCTGCTGAGCTATGCCACCGCTGCTGCGGCCCTCCTCTATGCGGCCAAGCTGGGCTGGGCCTTGGTGCGCCGCGATGGCGTGTCGGCGCTGAGCCTGCGCTCGGTGATCGCCGCGGCGCTGGTGTTTTGCTTTTTTGAGGTCTTGCCGCACCACCCGATCGGCGTCTCCGAGGTGCACCTGATTTTGGGCAGCACCTTGTTCCTGGTGCTCGGTGCTGCACCCGCGGCCTTCGGGCTGGCGGGCGGGCTGCTGATTCAGGGCCTGTTTTTTGCGCCCTTTGATCTGCCGCAGTACGGCATGAACCTCACCACGCTGCTGGTGCCGCTGTTTGCCACCGCCGCGCTGGCGCGCCGCATCATCGCGCCCGACACCGCGTATGTGGACATCGGCTACCGCCAGGCGCTGAAGTTGTCGCTGGCCTTCCAGGGCGGCATCGTGGTGTGGGTGGGTTTTTGGGCCCTCTATGGCCGCGGCGTGGGGGCCGACAACCTGGCCAGCATCGGCAGCTTTGGGGTGGCCTACATGAGCGTGGTGCTGCTGGAGCCGCTGGTGGACCTGGCCGTGCTGGCCGTGGCCAAACACCTGCACCGCCTGCGGGGCTCGGTGGCGCTGGAGCCGCGCCTGCACGGCGCCGCCTGAGGCCCGACCCGCCATGACGTGTGGAACCGTCTGGTTCGTCGGCGCCGGCCCGGGTGACCCCGAGCTGATCACCGTCAAAGGCCGCTCATTGATCGAGCGGGCCGGCGCCATCTTGTTTGCCGGCTCGCTGGTGAACGAGGCCGTCACGCGCTGGGCCCCGCCCGGCTGCGTGGTGGCCGACAGCAAGGGCATGACGCTGGACCAGATGGCCGCCTGGCTGATTGAGCAAGCCGGCCGCTGCGAGACCGTGATCCGCCTGCAAACCGGCGACCCGGCACTCTACGGCGCGCTGATCGAGGTGGTGCAGCCGCTGGACGCGGCGGGGGTGCCGATCCGCGTCGTGCCGGGCGTGTCGTCGGCCATGGCGTCGGCCGCGGCGGCGGTGGAAACCTTCACCCTGCCCGAGGTCACGCAGACCACCATCTTCACGCGCGTGGAGGGCCGCACGCCCATGCCCGCCGGTGAAGACCTGGCCGCGCTGGCGGCGCACCGCTGCACGCTGTGCATCTTTTTGTCGATCACATTGCTGCACAAAGTGCAGAGCGAGCTGCGCGCCGCCGGCTGGCCCGAAGACGCGCCGATGCTGGTGGTGCACAAAGCCAGCTGGCCGGGCGAAGAAATCATCGTGCGCGGCACGCTCGCCAGCATCAAACAACAGTGCCGCGACGCCGGCATCGTCAGCCAGGCCATGGTGATTGCCAGCCCCACGCTGGGCGCGCGCCAGTGGCCCGAGTTGGCCAAATCCAAGCTCTACGACCCGAGCTTCACCCACCGTTTTCGGCGCGCTTCGGCGCCCGCCGCCACCATCACTACCGCCGCCACACAGGACTCGCAAGCATGAGCACACCCAGCACCCCCGATTTCACCGTGTTGCTCGTGGGCCATGGCTCACGCGAGGCCGAGGGCAACGACGAGATCCTGCGCTTTGTGGACCAGTGGCGCGCGCGCCAACCGGCCTGGCGCATCGAGGTGTGCTTCATTGAATTTGCCGCGCCCTCGCTGCACGACGGCCTGCTGGCCGCCGCCCACGGCAGCCGCCGCGTGCTGGTGCTGCCGCTGATCTTGAACGCCGCCGGCCACGTGAAGATGGAGATCCCCGAGGCCATCGAGCACGCCCGTTTGCACGCCCAGCACCATGCCACCGGCGTGAGCTACCTCTACGGCCCGCACCTCACTGCCTGCGACCCGATCTTGGCCATCCTCAAACGCCGCCTGCGGCAGGCGATGTCGGCGCTCGACATGCCCGACCCGCACACCACCGGCGTGGTGCTGCTGGGCCGCGGCTCGTCCGACCGCGGCGCCAACGGCGACATGGCCAAGATGGCGCGCTGGCTGCAAGAAGAAGGCGACCACGAGCTGGTGGAGCTGGCCTTCACCGGCATCACCTGGCCGCGCCTGGAGCGCGTGGTGCAGCGCCAGGTGCTGATCGGCATGCGGCAGATCGTGGTGCTGCCCTACTACCTCTACACCGGCACGTTGATGCAGCGCATCCACCGCCAGGTCGATCACCTGCGCGCGCAATACCCGCAGATTCGCCTGACGTGCGGCACGCACTTCGGGTTTGAGAAAGAAGTGTTCGAGCTGCTCGACCAGCGCGTGGCCGACCTGCTGGCCGGCGTGCCCGACAGCAAGCTGCCCTGCGACGGCTGCAGCTACCGCGAGATCGCCCACGACCTGGGCCATGGGCACTCGCACGAGCACACGCACGCACCGGTGCAGGTGCATGCCCTGGCGCCGCAAGGGCAGCCGGCATGAGCTCGGTCAACACGGTCACCGAGCAGCTCACCGCGGCCGGCCAGGCCATTGAGCACGACAGCTTCGCCATCATCGACGCCGAGGCCGGCCCGCACAGCTACACGCCCGCCCAGTGGCCGATCGTGCGCCGCATGATCCACGCCAACGCCGACTTCGAGTTCAACGGCCTGACCGCGTTTCACCCCGAGGCCGTGAGCGCCGGCATCAACGCCATGCTGCGCGGCGGCACGCCCGTGGTGGCCGATGTGGAGATGATTTGTTCGGGCCTCTCCAAGCCGCGCCTGGCGCACTTTGGCATGGCCACGCACCAGTTCATCAGCGATGCCGATGTGATCGCGCAAGCGCAAGCCGAGAACACCACCCGCGCCGTGCAGGCCATGCGCAAGGCGCACCGCCTGGGCCTGCTGGAGGGCGCCATCGTCGGCATCGGCAACGCGCCCACGGCGCTGATCGAGCTGGTGCGGCTGATCAACGACGATGGCCTGCGGCCCGCGCTGGTGGTGGGCATGCCGGTGGGGTTTGTGTCGGCGGCCGAATCGAAAGACCTGATGGCAGCGCGCGCCGACGTGCCCTGGATCGTGATCCGCGGCCGCAAGGGCGGCTCCACCTTGGTGGTGGCGGCGCTGCACGCCTTGTTGGCACTGGCCGAGGCGCAGCAGCGCGCGCAGGGCTGACCCCGCCATGATGGACAAAACCACCCGCCGCGGCACGCGCACCGGTTTCACCACCGGCGCCTGTTCGGCCGCGGCCGCGCGGGCGGCTGTGCTGGGGCTGGTGCACGGCACGGTGCCGGACACGGTGGAGGCCCTGCTGCCCAACGGTGACCGGGTGCGCTTTGCCGTCAACGAGGGCCGCTGCGAGGGCTTGAGCGCGCACGCCATGGTGATCAAGGACGCGGGCGACGACCCCGACTGCACCGACAAGGCCCACCTCACCGCCGATGTGCGGCGCCTGCCCGGCGAGGCCGGTGTGTTCCGGCTGCTGGGCGGCTTCGGTGTGGGCACGGTGACCATGGCCGGCCTGGGGTTGGCCGTGGGCGGCCCTGCCATCAACCCGGTGCCGCGCGCCAACATCGAAGACAACCTGCACGAGGCGGGCGCCGCGCTGCTGGCGGTGGACGGGTTGGAGGTGTGCATCTCGGTGCCGCAAGGCGTGGAGATGGCCAAAAAAACGCTGAACGCGCGCCTGGGCATCTTGGGCGGCATCTCCATCTTGGGCACCACCGGCATCGTCAAGCCCTACAGCACCTCGGCCTACCGGGCCAGCGTGGTGCAAGGCGTGCAGGTGGCCGCCACGCTGGGCCACGGCGTGGTGGTGCTCACCACCGGCGGGCGCACCGAGCAGTTCGCGATGAAGGAGCGGGCCGATTTGCCCGCCGCCTGCTTTGTGCAGATGGGCGACTTTTTGCGCTACGCGCTCGATGAGGCCGTGGCCCAGGGCCTGAAGCAGGTGGTGATCGGCGGCATGGTGGGCAAGCTCACCAAGATCGCCCAGGGCGAGACCATCACCCACGCCAACCGTGCCGAGGTGGACACCGGCTTGCTGGCCGAGCTGGCCGCCGGCATTGGCGCGCCGGCCGACGAGTGCGCGGCCATCGCCAACGCCGAGACCGCACGTTTTGCCGCCGAGCGCATGGAAGCGCTTGGCCTGCTGGGCGCGTTTCACCAGGCGCTGGTGAACAAGGTGGTGAGCACGCTCACCGCCGCCGACCGCTATGGCCAGCAGTTCCAGCTGCATGTGCTGGTGTGTGACTTTGAGGGCCAGAAGCTGGCCGAGGCCCGATCCGCATGAACACCTTGTCCACCGACCCCAGCCCGTGCCGCGTCATCGGCGTGCTCGATGACGGCGCCGCCAGCCTCAGCGCCACCGCACTGGCGCACCTGCGCCGCGCCGATGTGGTGATTGGCGGCAGCCGCACGCTGGCGCTGTTCGACGACGAGATCGCGCCCCACGCCACCCGCCACGACCTCAGCGGCCAGCTGAGCGCCGTGCCCGAGTGGATCCGCGCGGCCCGCGCCGATCAGCTGCGCGTGGTGCTGCTCGCCACGGGTGATCCGCTGTGCCACGGCATCGCCAGCTATCTGGCGTCGCGTCTGTGCGTGCAGGCGCTGGAGGTGCTGCCCAATGTATCGACGCTGCAACTCGCCTGTGCCCGTGTGGGTTTGGCCTGGCAAGACGCGCGGATCGTGTCCATCCACGCGGCCGATGCCGGCGAGTGGCAGGTGGGTGCGGCGCCCACGCACGGCCTGTATGCGCTGGCCCAGGCCCTGCGCGCACACGATCGCCTGCTGGTGCTGACCAGCCCGCACAACACGCCTGAGCGCGTGGCCCGGCTGCTGCTGGCCGAAGGCCAGGGTGAGGACTTTCACCTCGCCGTGGCCGAGCGGCTGAACACTTCCGACGAGCGCGTGCGGGCCGACCTCACCCCGGCTGAGGCCTCCACCCTCCGCTTTGCCGACCCCAATGTGCTGCTGCTCTGGCGCGTGCGCGAGCGCCCCTCGCCGGTGCTGCTGGGCTTGGCTGACGCCAGCTACCAGCAGCGCCAGCCCGACAAAGGCCTGATCACCAAACAAGAGGTGCGGGCCGTGTCGCTGGCGCGCCTGCAGTTGCGCGCGCACAGCGTGGTGTGGGACATCGGCGCCGGCAGTGGCTCGGTGGGGCTGGAGGCCGCGCGCTTGTGTGCGCAAGGCCATGTGTGGGCGATCGAGAAGAACGACGCCGACGTGGCCATTGCGCGCCAGAACCAACGCGCCTTTGGCCTCAGCAACCACACGCTGGTGCAGGGCAAAGCGCCCGAGCACTTGGCCGATTGGCCGGCGCCAGACGCGGTGTTCATCGGTGGCTCAGGCGGTGAGCTGGCCGAGCTGATCACGCTGATTCTGGCGCGGCTGAAACCGCAAGGCTGGCTGGTGATGAACTTTGTGACGCTGGAAAACCTGGCCGCGGCCACGCAAGCCCTCACCGCGGCCCACGCCCACTGGGACGTGCTGCAACTGCAAGCCGCGCGCAGCAAACCCATCTTGCACATGCACCGCATGGCGGCCGAGAACCCGGTGTGGATTGTTTGCGCGCAGGCAGCAGGTGCGGTGGACGGCGCATCCGCCCAGGAGCCCCGCCATGCAGCCTGAAGCCACGCCAATGGGCACGCTTTACGGCGTCAGCCTCGGCCCCGGTGACCCCGGCCTGATCACCCGCCGCGCTTGGGCGCTGCTGGAGCGCCGCGATGCCGTGTGGGTGTACCCCACCCGCAGCACCAAAACACCGAGCTACGCCTTTGACATCGTGGCGCGCTCGGGCCTGCCACCGCCCGAGCGGCACCAGCCGCTGCTGTTCCCGATGACGCACGACGGCGAGAAGCTGCTGCGCAGCTGGCAACGCGCGGCCGACGTGGTGCTGCCGCTGCTGCGCGCTGGTCAGGACGTGATGTTTCTGGTGGAAGGCGACGCCAGCACCTACGCCACCTTCGGCCACCTGGCGCGCACCGTGCGGGCGCTCGACGCCGGCGTGGGCGTGAGCGTGGTGGCGGGCGTGAACGCCTTCACCGCCGCCTGCGCCAGCGTGGGCCAGGCCCTGGCCGAGCAAGACGACACCGTGGCCATCGTGCCGGCGGCCTATGGCGTGAGCGCGCTCGACCGCTTGCTGAGCGACTTCGACACCCTGGTGCTGATGAAGGTGAAACCACTGATCGACGAGCTGTTTGATTGGCTGCAGCAACGCGGCCTGCTCGATGGCGCCTCGTTCATCGAGCGCTGCGGCGCGCCCGACGAGCGCGTGTTCCGTGGCGCCCAGATGCTGGCGCTGCGCGGCAGCAAGGTCAGCTACTTGTCGCTGATGTTGGTGCACAACCCGCAGCGGGTGCGCGGCGAGCGCATCAAAGGCTGTTTGAAAAAAAACCCCGCTGACGCGGCCCCCACGTCACACCCCCTGGAACTCAGCGCATGAGCACGATCCCTCCCACCCTGGCCGCCCCGCGCGTGGTGCTGGTCGCCATCACCAAACACGGCGCCGCCCAGGTGGCCACGCTGGCGCGCGCCTTGCCGCTGGCGCAGCTCTGCGTGGCGGCCAAATTTGCCGACGCGGTGCACGGCCTGCCCAACCCCGTGCTGGCGTACGAGGGCCCGTTCAAAGCGCAGATCGGCGGGCTGTTTGAGCGCTTCGACCAGATCGTGTTTTGGGTGTCGCTGGGCGCCGTGGTGCGCTTAATCGCGCCGCACCTGAAGAGCAAGGACGAGGACCCTGGCGTGCTCGTGGTGGACGACGCCGGGCAGTTCGTGATCCCGGTGCTCTCGGGCCATGTGGGTGGCGCCAATGCCATGGCAGAAACAGTGGCCGCGCTGCTTGGTGCCACCGCCGTGCTCACCACCGCCTCCGATGTGGGCAAGACGATTCCGGTGGACATCTTGGGCCGCGAACTCGGTTGGACGGTGGAGGCGCCCAAGCTCAACATCACCCGCGTCTCGGCCGCCGTGGTCAACGAAGAGCCGGTGGCCGTGGTGCAAGACGCCGGCAGCCCGCACTGGTGGACCCGGCCCACACCGCTGCCCGCGCACATCCACCGCTTCGAGCGGTTTGATGCGGTGGATTTGGCCCACTATCGCGCCGTGTTGTGGATCACCCATGCGCCAGTGAGCGACGCACTGTGGCAATCGCTGAACGAGCGGCTGGTGGTCTACCGCCCGCCGGTGGCACAGGTGGGCGCATGAGGCTGGCCCTCGGCATCGGCTGCGACCGCGGCACCGCCATCGACACGCTGGCGCAGGCAGTGTCGCAGGCCCTGGCGCACGCCGACGCCGCGCTCAGCGATGTGGCGGCCGTGGCCAGCATCACCCTCAAGGCCGACGAGGCCGCGCTGCTGGCGCTGGCGGCCCAACACGGCTGGCACCTCACCTTCTACCCGCCCGCCCAGTTGGCCAGCGTGAGCGTGCCCCACCCCTCGGAAACGGTGCGCCTGCACACCGGCACGCCGTCGGTCAGCGAGGCCGCCGCCCTGCTGGCCGCCGGCGCCACCTCGGCCGCCGCCTTGCGGGTGGAGAAGCACAAATTCAAAGGCGCGGACGGCAAAAACGCCACCGTGTCGGTGGCCCTCATGAACCAGGAAATGCAGCCATGAACGACATCACATCCCCCGCGCCCTCGCCCGGCAACGCCCCGGCCGGCAAGATCATGCTGGTGGGCATCGGCCCCGGCAGCGTCGAGCACATGACCGCACGCGCCCGCAGCGCCATCGCCGAGGCCGATGTGGTGGTGGGCTACGTCACCTACATCAAGCTGGTGGCCGACCTGATCGAGGGCAAAGAGGTGGTGCGCAAGGGCATGACCGAAGAGCTCGACCGCGCCGTGAGCGCGCTCGACGCCGCGCGCCTGGGCAAAAAAGTGGCGCTCATCAGCTCGGGTGATGCCGGTGTGTATGGCATGGCCGGGCCCACGTATGAGGTGCTGTTCCAGGCCGGCTGGACGCCGGACGACGCGGTGCAGGTGGAGATCATCCCTGGCGCCTCGGCGCTCAACGCCTGCGCGGCGCTGGTGGGCGCGCCGCTCACCCACGACTTCTGCGCCATCTCGCTGAGCGATTTGCTCACGCCCTGGCCCACCATCGCGCGGCGTCTGGACGCAGTGGCCTATGCCGACTTTGTGGTGGCGCTCTACAACCCCAAGAGCGGCCGCCGCACGCGGCAGATCGTCGAGGCGCAGCGGCTGTTTTTGCGCCACCGCCGGCCCGACACGCCGGTGGCCATTGTCAAAAGCGCCTACCGCCGGCGCCAGCACATCGAGTTCACCACGCTCGACCGCATGAGCGAGCACGACATCGGCATGCTCAGCACGGTGCTCATCGGCAACAGCAACACCGTGGTGAAACACGGTCTGATGGTGACGCCGCGCGGCTACGCCAACAAGTACGACATGGCCGATGGCGGCAGCACCCGTGACGGCGAAAAAGCCGGCCGCTCGCTCAGCACCGGGCTCAATGGCTGGCTGGAAAACCTGCTCGCCGACCACACCGCCGGCGACAGCGTGGCCGTGCTGGCGCAGCGCCACCGCCTGCCCGCAGACTACATCGCCGCCACCTTGGCGGAGCCGCTCGAAGCCGCTGCCCCCGATGCCCCCGAGGAGGCCGACGCATGAGCACCGCACCGCTGGAGACCGGGGGCACCGAGGGGGTCAAGCCCAAGATCGGCGCCTACCGCCGCCACCTCCTCATCTGCACCGGCCCGCGCTGCGCGCAGGACGGCGCATCGCAAACGCTGTTCGACAGCCTGGGCGACAAGTTCAAGGCCGCCGGCCTGCACGAGGGCGAGCTGCGGGTGAAGCGCAGCCGCGTGAGCTGCTTTGCCGCCTGCAAAGGCGGGCCGGTGATGTGTGTGCAGCCCGATGGCACCTGGTACTACAACGTCACGCCCAGCAACATGGACCGCATCATCGAGCAGCACCTGGTGGGCGGTGTGCCGGTGGATGATTTGGTGTTTCACCAAGGCCCCGGCGCATGCGCCGAGGCTGGCGACGCGAGCGAGCCCGACCATGCAAATTGAAGCCCCGCCTGTAGACCGCAACACCCCCAAGCCCGCCGGCGAGCGCCGCGGCCTGGTGATCGTGCACACCGGCAACGGCAAGGGCAAAAGCACGGCGGCCTTTGGCCTGGCGCTGCGCGCCCATGGCCGCGGCAAGCCGGTGAAGATTTACCAGTTCATGAAAGTGCCCTCGGCGCGCTTTGGCGAGCACCGCATGTTTGAGCAACTCGGCGTGCCGATTGAAGGCCTGGGCGATGGCTTCAGCTGGAAGAGCAAAGACCTCGACCACTCCGGCCAACTGGCGCGCGACGGCTGGGCGCGGGCCGAAGCCTGCATCCGCAGCGGCGCGCATTTTTTGGTGGTGCTCGACGAGATCACCTACCCGCTGCGCTACGGCTGGCTGCCGCTGGAGCCGGTGTTGGCCTGCTTGCGCGAGCGCCCGGCCCATGTGCATGTGGTGCTCACCGGCCGCAACGCGCCCGAGGAGCTGATTGAGCTGGCCGACACCGTGACCGAGATGACGCTGGTGAAGCACCACTTCAAAGCCGGTGTGCCGGCGCAGCGGGGAATTGAGGACTAGTCCCCATGCACAACCTCGCCGTCGCCCTGCCCTGCGCCCTCGCCGTGCCCGTCGCCCTGGCCTGGGACCGCTGGCTGGGCGAGCCGCCCACCTGGGCGCACCCGGTGGTGGGCATGGGCCGCGCGTTGGGCGCGGTGGGGCCGCGCTTGCTGGCGTGGCGCCCGCTCGCCGCCTTCATTGGCGGCATGCTGGCGTGGTGCGTGGGCGCTGCGCTGGTGATGGCGCTGGCGTGGGCGCTGCAAACCGCCGCGGCTCGGCATCTGCCGCCGTGGGCGCAGGCGCTGCTGCTTGGCATCGCGTTGAAGCCGCTGCTGGCTTGGCGCCTGTTGCGCGACGAGGTGGCGGCCGTGGAAGCCGCACTGGCTCAGTCGCTGAGCCAGGGGCGCGCACAACTGGCCCGGCTGGTGAGCCGCGATGTGACGCAGCTCGACGCCACCACGGTGCGCGAATCGGCCCTCGAAACGCTGGCCGAGAACCTCAACGATTCGGTGGTGGCACCGTTGTTTTGGTTTGCACTGGCCGGTTTGCCGGGGGCCGCGCTGTACCGATTTGCCAACACGGCCGACGCGATGTGGGGCTACCGCGGGCGCTGGGAGTGGGCCGGCAAATGGGCGGCGCGCTGTGACGATGCGCTGTCGTGGTTGCCAGCGCGGCTGACCGCGCTGCTGCTGGCTGCCGTGGCTGGCCGCTGGCCGCGCGGGCTGCGTGCCGAGGCGCAGCGCACCCCATCGCCCTGCGGCGGCTGGCCCATGGGCGCGATGGCGCTGTTGCTGAAGGTGCGGCTGCACAAGCCCGAGGTGTATGCACTGAACGCCAGCGGACGCGCGGTGATGCCCGTGCACACCGACGTCGCGCTGGCCTGGAGCGGGCAGGCGGCGTGGCTGGCCGCCGCGTTGAGCGCGCTGGTGTGGGCGCTGCGGGGGCTGCTGTGAGCCTGCTGATGAGCCTCACGCCACACGGCGGCGAAGACGGCAGCGCGCCGCCGCGCTTTGATTTTTCAAGCAACGCCAACCCGCTGCCCGTGCCCGCGTGGTTGACCCACGCGCTGCAGCAGGCCGACCGCCGGCATTACCCGGACCCAGCTTATGCGGCGCTGCGCGCGCAGCTGAGCGCGCACCACAACGTGGACATCACCCGCGTGGCCGTGAGCGCCGGCAGCAGCGAGGCCATTCGCCGCTTGACGCTGGCCGCCATGCTGCACGGCGTGCGCCAAGTGTGGCTGCCGCAGCCGGGTTATGGCGACTACGCGGCCGCCGCGCAGGCACTGGGTGTGGCGGTGCACGGCCACGCCGATGGCGAGGCGCTGCTGCACGCGCTGAGCCACAGCCCAGCGCCCGCGCTGGTGTGGCTGTGCGAGCCCAACAACCCCGACGGCAGCACACTGGCGCCCGCGTTTTGGGACGCGCTGCACGGGCTCGCGCCGCGCCACCTGATCGCGCTCGACCGCGCTTACGAGCCGCTGCGGCTGGTGGGCAGCGACCCGGTGGCGGCCGCCGTCAGCGATGCCGCGTTCAGCCTGATGTC
>JBEAOO010000019.1:0-27524 GCA_041164825.1 Pseudomonadota bacterium
CGCGGTCGGAGTGCACCACCAGACATCGCCGACTACATCGTCAATTTCTACAACGCCGTGCGACTGCATTCGACGCTGGGCTACCAGTCCCCTTGCCAGTACGAGCAACAGCACGCAGCAGCCCACTGAATTTCAAATCCGCCTTATCGGCGTGTCCGAAAAGACTTGACCACGACACTCTTCGCGCGGGCAACCTTCGAATGAGCAATCTTCGAACGAGAGATCTCCGAACGAGAAGCAGCTTCAATCCAAGCGAGGCAACACGGGCCGATGTTGAAAGATCCGAGCGTCGCGACCGCCAAGAGCTTGTGCGTTTGAGCGCAAGCCTGTGAGAGCCAGCTCATTGCCTGTGCGCACCCCGGAGCCACAGACCAACCGCAAGACGAAAAAAAGCCGCAAGACGCTGAGCGTGTTGCGGCTTCTTCGCGAGGGCTTTGTGCCTGATGCACAAGCCTGAAATGAGGGTGACGAGCCTGACCCCGGCACTGGTCACAGCGGTTGGGGCTGCTTCGTTCCCGACCTGACCCGGTTGGCCGCGCTTCCATGCGGGGAGGCCCGTCGAGCGAGATTGTAGGCGAGGGCGGGAGGCCCGCCGGGCAAAGCGGCGCAAAAAGCCCCGCTTTGCTCAGGCCGCTTGGCTGGCGGCCTCGGTTTCACTCAACGCAATTGCAGCGCGTCGTCGCCAAACTCGATGCCCAGCGGCTCGATCACGAGGCGCTTGGGGCCGGCTTCGACGGCGCCGGCCACCCAGGCGGGAACGCCCAGGTCGCGGGCGATCTGCGCGGTGCGCTCGGCGTCTTCAGCGGCCACGAACAGCGCAAAACCTGCACCCATGTTGAGCGTGCTGTAGGCCTCGCGGTCGTCTTGTTTGGCGTGCTCTTGCATGAACTTGAGCACCGGCGTGACCGGGGGGACGGTGTGGATGCGGTAGGTGTGGGTGGCTGGGTGGCGCAGCAGCTTGCGCCAGCCGTGGCCGGTGATGTTGGCGCTGTAGCGCGGCGTGATGCCAGCCTTCCACAGTGCTTCGGTGACAGGCGAATACAGCACCGTGGGGGCCAGCAGCGCGTCGCCGTACGTGAGGCCGGGCTCGACTTCCGTGAGGTAACCCTGCGGCAGGCGCTCCACCAGCTTGCGGGCCAGGCTCAGGCCGTTGGCGTGGATGCCGCTGGAGGCCAGCAGCACGATGGCGTCGCCGGGCGCCAGTTTGTCGCCCACCGAGAGGCGCTCTTTGGGGTTGATCAGGCCGGTGCACGATGCGGCCAAGTCGATGCGGCCTTCGGCCACGATGCCGGCCAGCGCTGGCGTTTCGCCGCCGCCCCAGGCCACTTGGCAGGTGTCGCAGGCGCGCTTCCAGCCGTCGACCAGGGCCTTGGCGCGTTGTGCGTCGCCGAACCAGTCGGAACCACCCGCGGCCCAGTAGGCCTGCACCACCAGCGGCGTGGCGCCGACGGTGATCAGGTCGTTGATGGCCATGGCGATGGTGTCTTGGGCAATGCTGTCGTAGTAGCTCTTGCCGGTGAGCTCGCGCATTTCATCGGCCACCAGGG
Organism: Pseudomonadota bacterium; assembly: GCA_041164825.1. Classification (GTDB taxonomy): domain Bacteria; phylum Pseudomonadota; class Gammaproteobacteria; order Burkholderiales; family Burkholderiaceae_C; genus JBEAOO01. The sequence continues at coordinate 1,548 of JBEAOO010000019.1, forward strand.
CCTTGGAGCCCAGGCACTCGACGATGCTGGCCATGTAGAACGGGCCCACATCGACCACGTAGGCCGATTCGCCGCGCGAGGCGGTGACTTCGCTGAAGCCATGCACGGCCAGGTGCGCGCCGGTGGCGGCGGCGGCGCGTTGCGCGGCCACCTTGAGCGGATCGATCAGGTCGTAGTTGACGCCGGCCTGTTCGTAGCTGAGCGTGTCGGGGTTCGAGGGGGTGTGGGCAGACATGGGCAGGGCAGGCAGCGCGCGTGAAGCAAAACGCGAATTATCGGGCACCGGGCGGGGCCGTGGCCGCATTCGCTGTACAGCGCCCTCAACTCGTTGGGGGGGCACCCCTCGGCCCGTAGAATCTGGCCCCATGAGCAGCACCCTCGTCCTGGCCCGCAAATACCGTCCGCGCGACTTCCACGCCCTGGTGGGGCAGGAGCACGTGGTACAGGCGCTGGCCAATGCCTTGACGCGCGGCCGGCTGCACCACGCCTACTTGTTCACCGGCACGCGCGGTGTGGGCAAGACCACGGTCTCGCGCATCTTGGCCAAGTCGCTCAATTGCACCGGGCCCGATGGCACGGGCGGCATCACCGCCCAACCCTGCGGCGTGTGCGACGCCTGTCGCGACATCGACAGCGGCCGCTTTGTGGACTACGTAGAGCTGGATGCGGCGTCGAACCGCGGTGTCGAAGAGATCTCGCAGTTGCTCGACCAGGCGGTCTACAAGCCGGTGATGGGCCGCTACAAGGTCTACATGATCGACGAAGTGCACATGCTCTCCAACCATGCCTTCAACGCCATGTTGAAGACGCTGGAGGAGCCGCCGGATTATTTGAAATTCGTGCTCGCCACCACCGACCCGCAGAAGGTGCCGCCCACGGTGCTGTCGCGCTGTTTGCAGTTCAACCTGCGACCGATGGCGCCGCTGACGGTGCAAGAGCACCTGAGCACGGTGCTGCAGGCCGAGGGCATCGAGGCCGAGGTGGGCGCGCTGCGCTTGTTGTCGCGCGCGGCGCGCGGCTCGATGCGCGATGCGCTGTCGCTCACCGACCAGGCCATTGCCTTTGGCGCCGGCGCCTTGGCAGAAGCCGGCGTGCGCCAGATGCTGGGTGCGGTCGACCGCAGCCATGCGATGCGCTTGATTGCGGCCTTGGCGCGGGGTGAGGGCGCGGGCCTGGTGAGCGGCGTGGATGGTTTGCGTGCGCTGGGCTTGTCGGCCTCGGGTGCGCTCGAAGAAATTGCCGCCTTGCTGCAGCAGGTGGCGGTGGCGCAAGCCGTGCCCGAGGCCGCCGACCCGGCCGACCCCGACACCCCCGCCGTGCTGAAGCTGGCCACCATGCTGGCCGCTGACGAAACCCAATTGCTCTACAGCATCGTGCTCCACGGCCGCGCTGAACTGGGGCTCGCGCCGGATGAATACAGCGCGCTGCTGATGGTGCTGTTGAGGGGACTCGCTTTTTTTCGCCCGGCGGGCTCAGCCCGCGCTGAACCGCTAGACGCAGGCGGCGCCACGGCGGCGAGCCCTGTGCGGGTGGCTGCGGCCATTGCCGCAGCGGGTGGCGGTCCTGCCGTTGCAGCGCCGCTGTACGCCGCCGACACGGGTCGCGCGGCATCGGCCTTGCTGGCTCGGGAGCCGGATGTGGATCGCTTGGTGGTCAAGGCGCCGGTGCCGGTGGTTGCCAGTTTTGTGCCTGTCACTGCAGCCGCGACTGCACCTGCGGCGGTCCCCGCTGCGGCACCCGCCACAGCCACCATCGTGGCACCCGTCAAAGCCGTTGCTGCTTCTGCTGCCGCTGCTGCGGTTGACGTTGCCGCGCCCGCGGCCTCTCCCAGTGTGGCCGCTCCGGTCGCACCGCTGGCGGCACGTGCCGCGGCCGGCGCACCGTCTCTGGCGCCGGTGGCCGCGTCATCCTCGCCGCGGCCCGCACCCCGGGCGGCTGCGCCGGCGGCCGGTGATGAGCCGCCGCCGTGGCTCGACGTGCCCGCTGCGGATGACGATGTGCCGTGGTCGGCGGAAGAGCCCACAGGCAGCGTTGATTGGGACGACGTGCCCGCGCCGGGCCGCGCCGCGGCCAGCCCGCGCCAGGACCGCCAAGCGCCACCAGCCAGCGTCCGGCAGATCGAGGCGGGCGACCCGCGCGACGACGATGGCGGCCGAGACGAGCCCGCGCGCGACACGCCGGCCACGCCCGCCGACACTCGGCCTGTTCTGCAACCCACCGCCTTGGGCGAACGCTGGGACGGCGTGGTGCAGCAGATGATGGCCGCGGGCACGATCTCGGCCCTGGTGCGCGAGTTGGCCGTGCAAGGCCAATGCGTGGCGATTGACGAAGGCGCCAAGCCACCCGTCTGGCGCTTGGTGGTCGAACGCGACATGCTGCGCGCGGCCGTGCACGCCGACAAGCTGCAAACCGCGCTGCGCGCCTTGCTCGATCAGCCCGTGGTGCTCGACCTGCTGCCCGGCGTGGCCACAGACACGCCCGCGCTGCGTGCCACCGCCGAGCGCGACCGCCGCCAGCGCGCCGCTGAAGAGACCATCCACAACGACCCGCTGGTGAAGGCGCTGCTGGCGCAGTTCAGCAGCGCGCGCGTCGTGCCGGGGTCCATCCACGCCGTTTGATGTTTCGGCGGCCGGGCACGCCCGGGCCGCTTCCTCGCCCCACACCGATCACCCACCTACACACACAGGAGCTTTCGCCATGATGAAGGGTCAACTCGCCGGTCTGATGAAACAGGCCCAGGCCATGCAAGACAAGATGAAAAAGGCGCAGGACGAGCTCGCGCTCGTCGACGTCGAAGGCCAATCGGGCTCGGGCTTGGTGAAGGTCACGATGACCTGCAAGCACGAGGTCAAGCGCATCGCCATCGACCCCAGCCTGCTTGCCGATGACAAAGACATGCTCGAAGACCTGGTGGCCGCGGCCTTCAACGACGCGGTGCGCCGCGCCGAAGCCGTGAGCCAGGAGCGCATGGGCGCGCTGACCGCCGGCATGCCGCTGCCCCCGGGCATGAAGTTCCCGTTCTGATCGCCGCAGCGCGCGAGATGCCAGCCTTGCCGTGTCGCACTGCCTGTGAGCGCCTGCCTCGGCGCGATCCGGCATGAGCGCGATCGGCGAATCGGCCATCGATGGGCTGATTGAAGCGCTGCGCCGCCTGCCCGGCGTGGGCGCCAAGTCGGCCCAACGCATGGCGTTTCATTTGCTGCAGCACGACCGCGAAGGCGCGCACCGCCTGGCCGCGGCCTTGCACACCGCCGCCAGCGAGGTGCACCACTGCGAGCGCTGCCACACCTTCACCGAGGCGGCGGTGTGCCGCACCTGCCTGGATGCCACGCGCGATGCGCGGCAACTCTGCGTGGTGGAGACGCCGGCCGACCAGGCGGCGCTCGAGCGCACTGGCATCTACAAAGGCCTGTACTTCGTGCTGATGGGCCGGTTGAGCCCGCTCGACGGTCTGGGTGTGCATGACATTGGCATGGTGCCGCTGATCGAGCGCGCCAGCGACGGCACGGTGGATGAGGTCATCATCGCCACCAATTTCACCGCCGAAGGCGAGGCCACGGCGCATGTGCTGGCCGAGCTGCTGCGCACGCGTGGCATCAAGGTGACGCGCCTGGCGCGCGGTGTGCCGGTGGGCTCGGAATTGGAATACGTGGACCTGGGCACCATTGCGCACGCGCTGTTTGACCGGCGCTGAGCGCAGCTTCGCGATCCCGTCGCACCGCCAAAAAACAGCCCGTGTCACCATCAGGTGCACGGGCTGTTTGTTGTGCGGCTGACGCCTGAACGGCCTGCGTCAGGTGGATCGGCAGGCTCGGGCTGCGTGTTGCAGCCGGAGCCGGTTCAGTGCGCTGCGGCGAGCTTCACTGACGAGTGGCCAGCGCCATCGGCACGGCGTTCTGACTTGGCCTTGGCGGGTGCGGCCTTGCCCTTGGCCTTGGGCTCTTCCTTGGCCAGGCGGATCACGAGGTTGCCGCCTTTGCCCTTGCCCGCTTTGCTGTCGTGCTTGTTGTCAGCGCGGGCATCACTTTTTGCGTCGTTCTTGGCGCTGCGAACGTCCTCTGCTTTGCCGTGGCGGCGCGCCAGCTTGGCGTCGTGCTGGGCCTGGGCTTTGGCTTCTGCCGCCGCTTCGGCCGCGGCCTTGCGGCGCTCAACCAGGCTCATCGCTTTGCTCGCCACGAGCACACCCTTCTTGCCGGCCTGTGCCTCGTGCGCACGGGCCTTGGGCTCGTCACGCACCGGCGCGGCCGCGATCACGGCCTGGTTGTTGGGCACCCACAGCACCACGGCCTGGCCGCGCTTGAAGCCGGCGTTGGGCTTGGTCTTGTTCCACATCGCCACCTGGTGCGCTGCCAGTTTGTAGCGGGCAGCGATGCTGGCCACGGTCTCGCGCTTGCCGGCCTTCACGGTGATTTTCTTGATTGGAGGCGGCTCGGGTGCCAGCGCCATGGTGGCGTTGTCGGCCACCGATTCGGGCACATCGGCCTGGCGCTGCTCGCTGCGGCGCACCAGCAGCGTGGAGCCCGCCTTCACCAGCATGCGCGGCGGAATGCGGTTGATCTCGCGCAGGTCGGCCTCGTTCATGCCCAGGCGCTTGGCGGCGTCGGCCGTCTTGAGCGTGGTGGGCGCCACCCAGGCCGTCCAGGTGGCCATCTGGCCGCGGTACAGCGCCAGTTGGCGCACAAACTGGTTGGCGTTGTCGAAGGGCAGCAAAATCTGCGGCGTGCCGGCGGCCAGGATCACCGGCTTGTTCATCTGCGGGTTGAGGGCGCGGAAGTCGTCCATCTTCACACCAGCCAGCTTCACCGCCACGTCCACGTCGATGTCGCGCTCAATGCGCACGCTCAGGAAGTACGGGTGGTTGGCCGCCTCGGGCAGCGTCAACGAGAACGCTTCGGGCTTGGCGATGATGTTCTTCACCGCCTGCAGCTTGGGCACGTACTGACGGGTTTCGTCAGGCATGCGCAGGCTCTCGTAGTCGGTGGGCAGGCCCGCGGCCTGGTTGCGGGCGATGGCGCGCTGCACATTGCCTTCGCCCCAGTTGTAGGCGGCCAGCGCCAGGTGCCAGTCACCGAACTGGCGGTTCAGGCGGGTGAGGTAATCGAGCGCGGCGCGGGTGGAGGCCAGCACGTCGCGGCGGTCGTCGCGGAACATGTTTTGGCGCAGCGCAAAGTCGCGACCCGTGGCCGGCATGAACTGCCACATGCCGGAGGCGCGGGCGCTGGACATGGCTTGCGGGTTGAACGCGCTCTCGATGAAGGGCAGCAGGGCCAGCTCGCTGGGCAGGCCGCGGCGCTCCACCTCTTCAATCACGTGGAAGAGGTAGCGGCCGCCGCGCTCGGTCATGCGCTGCACGTAGTCGGGGCGGCTGGCGTACCAGCGCTCGCGGTCGCGCACGAGGTCGTTGTCGAGGTCGGGCATGCCGAACTTGCTGCGCACGCGGCCCCACAGGTCTTGGTGCACCGGCAGGTCGTTGATCTCGACCCGCGCATCGGGGCGCAGCGGGTCTTGCAACACCTGGCTGGTGACGGCGTCGCGCAAGGCGCTGTCGGCCGCGGCCAGCGGGTCCATGCGTTGGGCGGCAGCGGCGCTGGGCGCGTTCTGCGCGGTGGCACTGCGCGCTGCGGGCGTGGCCTTGGCCACGTTCGTGGTGGCGGGGCTGGGTGCGGCGGGTGCGGTGGCGTTCGGGTTCACCGTCCAGGGGGGCAAGGGGGTGGAGGCGCAGCCGCTGAGCACCAGCACGGCCACCGCGCTGGCCCAGACGGAGGCGCGCAAGGTGCTCGGTGCGGTCGCGGCGGGGCGTTGCGCGCCAGGGGGGGCAAAGCGGGGGGCGTGTGACTTCATCAGAAAACGTTCTTCCATAAACGGAGGGCCGCCAGCACCTCGACGGTGTCGGCGCTGCACGCGCCATGCTGGCGTGCGGCTGCTGCGACGTCGGGGACATCGCAACGCATAAAAGGGTTGATCTCGCGTTCGCGGCCGATGCTGCTCGGCAGGGTGGGGCGCAGCGCTGCGCGCTCGGCCTCGCACCAGGCGGTGTAGCGCTGCAAGGCTGCATTGCGGGGCTCCACGGCCGCCGCGAAGCGCAGGTTGGACAGCGTGTATTCGTGGGTGCAGCACACACGTGTGTCCCCGGGCAACGCGGCCAGCTGCTGCAGCGAGTGGTGCATTTGCGCCGGCGTGCCCTCAAACAAGCGGCCGCAGCCGCCCGAGAACAGCGTGTCGCCACAAAACAGCAGCGGTGATTCCGCCTCGGGCTCGGCCACATAAGCCACGTGGCCGGCGGTGTGGCCGGGCACATCCAGCACCCGAAAGGTCCAGCCCAGCACCTCTACCGTATCGCCCGCGCCCACGGGCGTCACGGGCACCGGCATCGCTTCGTGGGCCGGGCCCATCACCGGGCCGTCCAGCACCGACAGCAAGTCGGCCAAGCCGTCCACGTGATCGATGTGGTGGTGGGTCACTAGAATGCCGGCGAGGGCCAATCGATGGGCCTGGAGCGCATCACGCACCGGCTTCGCATCGCCCGGATCGACGACCCAAGCCCGGCGGCCGTCGTGCAGCATCCAGATGTAGTTGTCGGTGAAGGCGGGGAGTGCGGACAGGTTCATGGCAGGCAATCCATTGATTATAGGTTTGGGCCCTTGGTTTGAGACAGCGGCCGGGCGTGTGCTGCATCAATGGAGCCAGCAGCAGCTCGATGCGGTGGTGGCCGACTTGTTCGGCTTCCATGCCGTGCAACTGGGGCTGCCCGCGCTCGATGCCTTGCGCGCCAACCGCATGCCGCACCGCTGGTTGGTCGCAGGCCCGGGCACCGAGAGCGAGCCCGACTCGCACTGGGCCGCTGACGCCGACCCCGGTGTGAGCGGCTGGGGCGGCCCCAACGCCATCGCCTTGTGGTGCGATTTCGATGCCTTGCCCTTCGACAGCCAGTCGCTGGACCTGGTGGTGCTGCCGCACACGCTGGAGCTGGCGCGCGACCCGCACCTGGCCTTGCGCGAGGTGGAGCGTGTGCTGCGGCCCGAGGGGCGCTTGGTGCTGCTGGGATTCAACCCGGCCAGCCTCTGGGGCCTGCGCCATTGGTTGGGGCGCTGGCGACTGCGCACCGGGCTCGGTCGGGGCGAGACCTTTTTGCCCCACACTGGCGAGTTGTTCGGGCACCGGCGCGTGCGTGATTGGCTGCGCCTCCTGAGTTTTGAAGTCGAAGAAAACCGCTGGGGCTGCTACGGCCTGCCCTGGCAATCGGCGCGGCGGCTGGACTGGCTGGAGCGCGCAGGTGCGCGCTGGTGGCCGGTACTGGGTGCCGCCCACATCGTGGTGGCCGTCAAACGCGTGCGGGGCATGCGCTTGGTGGGCCTGTTGCGCCAGCCTGCAAGAGCCGGCCAAGCCACACCGGCCGTCGCCCTGAATCAACATTCACACCAGAAACATCGATTGCATGAGCACTGACATTTCCGCGGCCCCGGCCGCCGCTGCCGCCACCATCCAGAAGCCACTGGTCACCATCTACACCGACGGCGCCTGCAAGGGCAACCCCGGCCTGGGCGGCTGGGGCGCGTGGCTGCAAGCCGGCGCGCACGAGATTGAGCTCTGTGGCGGCGAGCGCGTGACCACCAACAACCGCATGGAGCTCACCGCGGTGATCGAGGCGCTGGCCTCGCTCAAGCGCAGTTGCAAAGTGCTGGTCTACACCGACAGCGAGTACGTGCGCAAAGGCATCACCGAGTGGATTCACGGCTGGAAGCTGCGCGGCTGGAAAACCGCCGACAAAAAGCCGGTGAAAAACGCCGATCTGTGGGAGCGCCTCGATGCCTTGCGCAAGCTGCACGAGGTGGAATGGCGCTGGGTGAAGGGCCACTCGGGCGACCCCGGCAACGAGCGCGCCGATGCGCTGGCCAACAAGGGCGCGGCGCAGTCGCGCTGAAGTCGCCCGGGCCGCGTCCTCCCCCCGTTGTTCGGCGGGGAGGGCGATGCAGTTTGAGCCCAGCCTGAAGCGGCGCGGCCCCATGACTGCGCCGCCGCGTCAACGCAGCGCTTCGGCCCGGTCCGGTGCGGCCTGGCTCACTTCGGCGCCAAACGAATCGCACCATCCAAACGGATCACCTCGCCATTGAGCATCTCGTTGGTGACGATCTGCTGCACCAGCTTGGCATAGTCCTCGGGGCGACCCAGGCGACTCGGGAAGGGCACGCCTGCGGCCAGCGACTCTTGCACCTCCTTGGGCATGGCAAACATCATGGGCGTGCCAAAAATGCCGGGCGCAATCGTCATGTTGCGGATGCCGTTGCGCGCCAGATCGCGCGCGATCGGCAGCGTCATGCCGACCACGCCACCCTTGGACGCCGAGTAGGCCGCTTGGCCGATCTGGCCGTCATACGCCGCCACGCTGGCGGTCGAGATCAGCACGCCGCGCTCCCCCGTGGCTTCGGGCTCGTTGCCGGCCATGGCCGCGGCGGCCAGACGGATCATGTTGAAGCTGCCGATCAGGTTGATGGTGACCACCTTGCTGAACAGCGCCAGCGCATGGGCGCCATCCTTGCCCACGGTCTTGCTGGCCGGGGCGATGCCCGCGCAGTTCACCAGGCCCATCAGCTTGCCCAAAGCCTGAGCCGCCGCCACGGCCGCCAAGCCGTCGGCCTCCTGCGTCACATCGCAATGCACGAAGCGCGCGTGGGCTGCCCCCAATTCGCTCGCCAGCGCCTGTCCCTTGTCGTCCTGCAGGTCGGCGATCACGACCTGGCCGCCGTGTGCCACCAGCATGCGGGCCGTGCCTTCACCCAGGCCCGAGGCGCCGCCGGTGACGATGAAAACCTTGTTTGCGATGTCCATGATGGGCGCTCCTGACGCTGTGAAAGTGGATCGACGGGTGAACGGATTTAGTTGACGTATACGTCAACTATGGGGCAGAAAAAAGCCGCTGCGCACAGCGGCTCTTGATGCAAGGACCGGGCCTTGTGCGGTCCAGCGCCTGAGCGTGGGTTCAGCCCAGCGCGGCCAAGGCGCGCGAGGTGATCTCGTCGACGCTGCCGGTGCCGCTGATCTTGGCGTAGCGCGGGGCGCTCACGTCACCCGTGGCCGACCAGTTGGCGTAATACGCCACCAGTGGGCGGGTCTGGCTTTGGTACACCTCCAGCCGCTTCTTGACGGTTTCTTCCTTGTCGTCGTCGCGCTGGATCAGGTCTTCGCCGGTGGCGTCGTCCTTGCCTTCGACCTTGGGCGGGTTGAAGCGCACATGGTAGGTGCGGCCCGAGGCGATGTGCACACGGCGGCCGCTCATGCGCTCGACGATGGCTTCATCGGGCACGTCGATTTCGAGCACCACGTCGAGCTTGACGCCGGCGGCCTTCATCGCGTCGGCCTGCGGGATGGTGCGCGGGAAGCCGTCGAACAAAAAGCCATGCGCGCAATCGGCTTGCGTGATGCGCTCTTTCACCAGGCCGATGATGATGTCGTCGCTGACCAGACCGCCCGCGTCCATCACCTTCTTGGCCTCCACGCCCATCGGCGTGCCGGCCTTGACAGCGGCGCGCAGCATGTCGCCGGTGGAGATTTGCGGAATGCCGAACTTCTGGCAAATGAATGCGGCTTGGGTGCCCTTACCAGCGCCCGGAGCGCCCAGCAAAATCAGTCTCATGGGGGAGGTCCTCGTCTCGTTGTATGTGGTTTTGGTCGTCGCATAGCGTGCAGGAATCAACACTGCACCGGGGCGCCTGAGGGGTGGATTATCGCGTCAGTCCCTGCACGAAACTGACGAGCCTTGACGCATGGGGGTTGTGCCGCCCATCAAACGTCCATTCAGCGCCACAGCGCGCGCACCCGCGCCAGGTCTTCTGGCGTGTCCACACCCGGTCCAGGCCGCTCGGGGCTCAGGTGCACGGCAATGCGTTCGCCGTGCCACAACACGCGCAATTGCTCCAGCGACTCGGTCGCTTCCAGCGGGCAAGGCGGCAGCTGCGGGAAGCGGCGCAAAAAGCCGGCGTGGTAGGCGTAGATGCCGATGTGGCGCAGCGGCGCAGGCTGCGGCAGTTGCACGGCGCCGGCCGCATTGCCGTCACGCCACCACGGGATGGGCGCGCGCGAAAAATACAGCGCGCGGCCGGCGCCGTCGCACACCACTTTCACCACGTTCGGGTTGCTGAACTCGGCCACGTCGTCGATGGCGTGCGCAGCGGTGCTCATCACGCAATCGGCTTGGGCTTGCAGCGCAGCGGCGCAGGCGTCGATCAAGGCGGGCGCAATCAACGGCTCGTCGCCTTGCACGTTGACCACGATGTCGCGGCCGTCCAGGCCGAGCAGCGTGCACGCTTCGGCCAGGCGGTCGCTGCCGGTGGCGTGGTCGGCACGGGTGAGCAGGGCGTGCACGCCGTGGGCCTCGCAGGCGGCCACGATCTCGGCGTGGTCGGCCGCCACCACCACCTGCGCGGCGCCCGAGGCCGCGGCTTGGCGCGCCACGCGCACCACCATGGGCAGCCCGGCGATGTCGGCCAGCGGCTTGCGCGGCAGCCGGCTCGACGCCAGCCGCGCCGGGATCAGCACCGTGTAGCTCATGCCGCGGGCAGGGGGCTGGGCGGGGCGGCGTCGTCGCTGGCGTCGAGCGGTCGGGCTTGGTTTTCGAGCATCACGGGGATGCCGTCATGCACCGGAAAGGCCAGTCGGTCGGCGCGGCAGAGGAGTTCGTGCTTCGCGTGGGCGGGCGGGCGCTGGTGCGTCAGCGGGCCTTTGCACACGGGGCACACCAGCAGGTCAAGCAGTCGGGTGTCCATCGGGGGTCCTGAGAGAAGAATCGGGGGCGGGCGGCGGCAGCAATGCGAGCAACGCGGCGTTGAAGGCCACGCCGAGCTCAAAGTCTAGCGGCAGCACCCACACGCGGGCGGCGCCCACGCGCTCGGGGCGCAGCTTGACGGCATCTTTTTCGGTCAGTACCACGTCGATGGCCGCGTCCAGCGGCCAGGGCAGGGTGGCGTAGTCGTGATGATCGGGCAGGGGCAGGTGGGTGGCTTGCAGCCCAGCGGCGTCAACCATGTCGAAAAATCGTTTCGGGCGGGCGGTGCCCGCCACCGCCCACACCGGCCGGCCGCGCAGCGCCAGCAGCGCGGCCGCGGTGGCCGGCTGGCCGTCCCACCAGTCGGCCAAGGCCGCCGCGCCGCGCAAGCCCCGCCGTGCCACGCTGCCGGGCCAGGGCGTGCTGGGCGCTGGCGCGTTGTAGAGCACCAGGCTGCGCGCGGGCGGCTGGGCTGTGAAGGGTTCGCGCAAAGGGCCGGCCGGCAGCAGCCAGCCATTGCCCACGCCGCGCTCGTCAAACACGATCACTTGGGCTTGCCGTGGCAGGGCGGCGTGCTGCAGGCCGTCGTCGCTGACGATGACGGTGAGCTCGGGGTGGGCGGCCAACAGGGCCTCGGCCACCGCGCGCCGTTGGCGGCCCACGAACACCGGCACGCCAGCGCGCAGGCGCAGCAGCAGCGGCTCGTCGCCGGCGGCCTGGGCGCTGCTGGCGGGGGTCACCTCGCCGATGGCATCGCTGCTGCGCCCGTGGCCGCGCGAGACGATGCCCGGCCGGTGGCCATGGCGGCGCAGCAGGTCCACCGCCGCCAGCACGGTGGGCGTTTTGCCGGCACCGCCGACGATCAGGTTGCCCACCACCAACACCGGCACGCGCAGCGGCACCGGTGGCACGGCACGGGCGCGTTGCCGTGTGAGCAGCACGCCGGCCAGCGCCGATATCGGCCACAGCGCGCGGGCCAACAGGCCGCGGCCCAGCCAGGCGCGGGTCAGCGTGCGTTCGAGCCACGCGCCGCGCGAGCGGGGCAGCGTCAAGGGTGGGAGGGGGCTGGCGCCAGGCAACGCAGGGGGCGCGTCAGCGCGGCGCGGCGTTGGCGGCCTGGGTGGCAAAGGTCAGGCGCGGCAGGTTGGCGCGGCGTGCGGCGTCAAGCACATTGATCACCGATTGGTGCGCGGCCGTGGCGTCGGCCGAGACGATGACCACCGCATCGGCCGAACCGCCCTCAGCAGCCGCGGCCACCATCTCGGCAGCGAGCACGTCCACGCTGCGGCCATCCACCAGCTTGCGGTTGACGGTGTAGCGGCCGTCGGCGGCCACCGAGACGATGATCTCGCGCGGCCGGTCTTTGAGCTGCTCGGCGTCGGCCACCGGCAGCGTGATCTGCAACTCGGTGAACTTGGAGTAGGTGGTGGACAACATCAAAAAGATCAGCACCACCAGCAGCACGTCGATGAAGGGGATCAGGTTGATCTCTGGCTCCATGTCGGCGCGCGACTTGCGAAAGTTCATCGTCATGGCGCTGAGCCTCAGTGTGCCGCCGGGTGCTGGGGCACCGAGAAGCGCATCAGGTGCGGCACCATGCGCTCGCTGGCCAGCTCCAGCTGCAGCGCAAACGCATCCACACGGCGGCGCAGGTAGCGGTACACCATCAGCGAGGGGATGGCGATGATCAGCCCGAAGGCGGTGTTGTAGAGCGCCACCGAGATGCCGTGCGCCAGCAGCGCCGGGTTGCCGCCGCCGGTGGGCGCTTGCGAGCCGAAGATCTCGATCATGCCGATCACCGTGCCCAGCAGGCCGAGCAGCGGGGCGCTGGACGCAATGGTGCCCAGGGTGTTGAGGTAGCGTTCGAGGTGGTGCACAGCGGCGCGGCCGGCCGACTCAAACGCGTTGCGCAGCGTTTTTTCATCAATGCGCGGCTCGGCAATCACGGCGCGCAAACCGCTGGCCAGCACCTGGCCCAGCACCGAGTTCTCGGCCAGCTTGTTGACCACATCGGCCGCAGGCAAGCTGGCGCGTGTGACCGACAGCACCTCGTCGAGCAAGGTGGGCGGCACGACCTTGGCAGTGCGCAGGCTGCTCAGGCGTTCAATGATCAAGGCCAGCGCGGCAATCGAGCAGGCAATCAGCGGCCAAATGGGCCATCCAGCGGCTTGTATGATCGAAAACAATCCGGTCCTCTCGGGCAGTTCAGGGGTGGGAGCCGCGCGATTATGGCCCCATTGCGGATGCCCTCCGCGCACTGCCCCCTGCCCCGCAGCGCCCGGCAGGCAGCGCCGCAACGACGCGCCGAGCCGTGCCCCGTCCATCCCCGTTTTCTGTGGATAACTTTGTGGGCAACCCGGGTGAGAACGCGCCAAACCCGCGAAAACATTGACGTGTCTCTAGTTTGCTCAATCTGAGAGCAGGAAGTTTTCTTTGCAAATCAATCACTTAGCGCACTGTTTCAGGCGCGTGACAGCACAGACCCGCCGCAAAGCCACTGTTGGCGCGGCTGTGGAGTTCTCAGGCCGCGCCAATGCTGGGTTTGCCGATGGTTGATGCCTCGTCAGGCCTGATGCCGCGCCGGGTGTGGGGGGTCGCGGCCTTGATTCATGCGCTCTCCGACAGCCTCGCGGCCCGCTTTGGCGCATGCACGGTGCAGGGCGAGATCTCGGGCTTTTCGCGCGCGGCCAGCGGCCACTGCTACCTCAGCCTCAAGGACGCCGAGGGGCAGCCCGCGCTGGTGCGCTGCGCGATGTTTCGCCGCGCCGCCAGCGCGCTCGACTTCGCGCCCCAGGACGGCCAGCGCGTGGAAGTGCGCGGCCGGCTGGCGCTGTACGAGCCGCGCGGAGAGTTGCAATTTGTCATCGAATCGATGCAGCGTGCCGGTGCCGGCGCGCTGATGGAGCAGTTTCTGCGGCTCAAGGCGCGGTTGGAAGCCGAAGGCCTGTTCGATGGCGCCCGCAAGCGCGACCTGCCGGCCTACCCGCAGCGCCTGGGTGTGATCACCTCGCTGGGTGCGGCGGCGCTGCACGATGTGTGCACCGCACTGGCCCGGCGCGCGCCGCATGTGGCGGTGGTGGTTTACCCCGCGCTGGTGCAGGGCGCTGATGCGGCGTCGGCGCTGGCCGCGGCACTGGCGCTGGCCAATGCGCGCAACGAGGTGGACGCGCTGATCCTGTGCCGCGGCGGGGGCTCGCTCGAAGACCTGTGGAGCTTCAACGACGAGCGCGTGGTGCGCGCGGTGGCGGGCAGCGCCTTGCCCATCGTCTGCGGCGTGGGCCACGAAACCGACTTCACGCTGTGCGACTTCGCGGCCGACCTGCGCGCGCCCACGCCCACGGCCGCGGCCGAGCTGGCCGCACCCGCCACGCGCGATTGCCTCGACACCTTGCGGGCGCTGGCTGGGTTGATGCAGCGCCGCGTCGGCCGCGTGCTCGATGGCCAGGCGCAGCGGCTCGATGCGGCCGGCCTGCGCCTGTCGCGCCCCACCGAGCGTTTGCGCCGCCAGCAGGTGCAGCTCACGCAGCTGCAGCACCGCCTGGCCGCTGCGGTGCGCGTGCAGGGCCCGCGCGAGCAGGCGCGCTTGGAGCGCCTGGCCACCCGCGCGCAGCGGGCCCTGACGGGCCGGCAAGCGGCGGCCCAACAGCGCCTGGAAACCCTGGGCGCACGCCTGCAAGCGCTGGACCCGCAACGCGTGCTGCAACGCGGCTATGCCTGGCTCGCCGACGCGCAGGGCCAGCCGGTGCAATCGGTGAAGCAGCTCAGCGTGGGGCAGGGCGTGACCACCGTCTTGGCCGATGGCCGGGCCGAGGCCACCGTCACGGCCTTGCAGCCCGCCAAGCCCCGCCGCCGTGCCCGCAAAGCCGAGTAGCCTCAGGCGCAAGCCGGGCTCCCTGCAAGGGCACACTCATCTGCCTACAATCTCACGCTGACACCCGTCATCGCGTCTCGCACCCGATCTCAAACTCGATCCAAACACCAAGGAAGAAGCCCATGGAACACACCCTGCCGCCGCTGCCCTATGCCATCGATGCCCTGGCTCCCCACCTGAGCCAAGAAACGCTGGAGTTCCACCATGGCAAGCACCACAACGCTTACGTCGTGAACCTGAACAACCTGCAAAAGGGCACCGAGTTTGAAGCCCTGTCGCTGGAAGAGATCGTCAAGAAGGCCTCGGGTGGCGTGTACAACAACGCGGCCCAGATCTGGAACCACACCTTCTTCTGGAACTGCATGAAGCCGCAAGGCGGTGCTGAGCCCACGGGCGCGCTGGCCGACGCCATCAACGCCAAGTTCGGCAGCTACGCCGCCTTCAAGGAAGCCTTCACCAAGAGCGCCGTCGGCAACTTCGGTTCGGGCTGGACCTGGCTGGTGAAGAAGGCCGACGGCTCGGTCGATATCGTCAACATGGGCGCCGCCGGCACCCCGCTGACGACCGGCGACAAGGCCCTGCTGACCATCGACGTGTGGGAACACGCCTACTACATCGACTACCGCAACATGCGCCCGAAGTTCGTCGAGACCTTCCTGACCTCGCTGGTCAACTGGTCGTTCGCCGAAGCCAACTTCGCCTGATTGCGACCCACCACGCGGCGCGGCCTGCGGGCCGTGCCGGCGCGGGCCTCAGCCTGTGTGTGGCGCCCACAAAAAAGCCGGTCCTGGTGACCGGCTTTTTGCTGCCCGCTGTGTTGGCGCGGCGCGCCTTCAGGGTTTGAACATGGCGCCTTGCAAGCTGCTGCCGGCCTTGAGCCCGCGCTTGTCGAACCAACCTTTGTTCATCTCCAGCACGAAGCGCACCGGTTTGGTCGAGCAGTGTGAATCCAGCGTTTGCGGCTTCATGTCGTCGATGTTGACGATGCGGCCGGTGTCGTCCACAAACGCCACCGACAAGGGCAGCAGCGTGTTTTTCATCCAGAAGCACTGCGTGGCGGGCTGCTCAAACACAAACAACATGCCCTCACCGGTGGGCATCGACGGGCGGTTCATCAGGCCGATGGCGCGCTGTTCGGGCGTTTGCGCGATCTGCGCTTGGATGTTGTGGATGCCGGCAGTGATCACCATCGCCGGCAGGCGCTGCGGGCCCTCTTGGGCCTGAACGGCGGTGGCGCTGAGCAGTGCGGCAGCGAGCCAGGCCAGGGCAGAGTGCAATGGCTTGATATTTGTCATGTGGAGGGGCGAGAGTTGCCACTAGATTATGGCGGTCCCTTGCACCGCGCCATGACCTTCGCCCTGAGCCCTGAACACCCACCGCTTGTTGATCGTCCTGCCGCCCCAGCCGACAGCGCCGAGGCCGGCTTGCTGGCGCTCGACAACCCGCTGGAGCAAGGCGAGTTCACGCATTGGCTGACCGACGCCGAGGGGGCCCGCGTGGGGGTGTCGCAGTTCCGCCTTTCGGGCATGACCTGTGCCGCCTGCGCGGGGCTGATCGAGAACGCCTTGATGACCGTGCCTGGCGTGCAGAGCGCGCGCGTGAGCGCCAGCGCCGAGCGTGCCGAGGTGCGCTGGGCGCCGCACACCACCCGCCCTTCGGCGATGGTGAATGCCGTGCGCCGTGCGGGCTACGACGCCGTGCCCGATGTGGCCGCCCCGGCCCGAGCGCTGCGCGAGCGCGAGCACCGCAAAGCCATCTGGCGTTTGTTCGTGGCCGGCTTTTCGATGATGCAGGTGATGATGTACGCCACGCCCGCCTATGTGGCCGCACCCGGCGACATCGCGCCCGATTTGCTCAAGCTCTTGCAGTGGGCCAGTTGGCTGCTGAGCATCCCGGCAGTGCTGTTTTCGGCAGGCCCCTTTTTCAGCGGCGCCTGGCACAGTCTGCGCGCGCGGCGCATCGGCATGGACGTGCCGGTGGCCTTGGGTGTGGCGGTCACCTTCATCGCCAGCACGGGCGCCACCTTCGATCCGGGCGGCATGTTTGGTCACGCGGTTTATTTCGATTCGCTGACCATGTTCATCTTCTTTTTGCTCGGCGGTCGCACGCTGGAGTTGCGGGCCCGGCACCGGGTGGCCGCAGCGCTGGAAGCGGCCGTGGCCCGCCTGCCCGAGACGGTGTTGCGCCTGCTGCCCGATGGCCGCAGCGAGCGCGTGACGCCGCGCCAGTTGCTGGTGGGCGACCGCGTGCAGGTCAGCGTGGGCCAGGCGTTTCCGGCCGATGGGCCGCTGCTCAGTGGCGCCACGCAGGTCGATGAGTCGCTGCTCACGGGCGAGTCGATGCCCGTGGTCAAACGCGAGGGCGACGAGTTGGTGGCGGGCAGCTTGAACCTGCTGGCACCTGTGACGCAGCAGGTGCTGCGCCTGGGGGCTGACACGCGGTACGAAGGCATCGTGGCGCTGATGCGTGGCGCGCTCACGCAGCGACCGGCGTTGGTGCGAGATGCCGATCGCTGGGCCGGGCCGTTTTTGTGGGGCGTGTTGCTGCTGGCCGCGGGTGGCGCGGCGCTGTGGTCGCTCAGCGATCCCTCGCGTGCGGTGTGGGTGGCCGTGTCGGTGTTGATCGTGACCTGCCCGTGTGCCTTGTCGCTGGCCGCGCCCTCGGCCTTGTTGAGCGCGGCCGGCGCCTTGGCCAAACGCGGCGTGCTGTTGCATCGCCTGGATGCGATGGAAGCGCTGGCGCGGGCCGACTGGCTGGTGCTCGACAAAACCGGCACGTTGACCGAAGACCGGCTGGTGCTGCGCGCCAGCGAGCTGACCGCTGCGGCCGCCACATCGCGCTGTGACGCCGATGACTTGCGCACGCAAGCCTCCGCCCTGGCCGCGCACTCCCTCCACCCCTTGTCACGTGCACTGGCTGAGTCCGCGCCGCGAGCGCCAGCACACGCTGCACTCTGGGCCGACGTCAGCGAACTCGCTGGCTTGGGCTTGCAGGCGCGCAGCACGGTGGATGGCCGCTGGTATCGCCTCGGTGCGGTGACCTGGGTGGAAGAGGGCGCAGCGACTGACACAGCGACTGACCCTTTGGCCGACGCTGCCCTGGCGATGCCGCGCAGCCTATCGCCGCTGCACGACGCCGCTGATGCGCGCGTGGCCTTCGGCCCGTTGGGCGCAGCGTGGATGCACTTTGACTTCGACGAGGTGTTGCGTGCCGATGCCGCCGCCGCCGTGCGCCAAGCGCAGGCCGATGGCCTGCATGTGGTGCTGCTCTCGGGCGACACCGAGCCCCGCGTGGCCGCACTCGCCCGGCAACTCGGCATCAACGACGTGCGCGCCGCCGCCACGCCGCAAGACAAGCTCGACGTGGTGGCGCAGGCCCAAGCCACTGGCCACACGGTCGTGATGGTGGGCGATGGCCTCAACGACGCGCCGGTGCTGGCGCGCGCCGATGTGTCGTTCGCTTTTGCGCACGGTGCCGCGGTGTCGCAGTCGCATGCCGACGCGGTGCTGCTCAGCACCCGCCTGGGCGACGTGATGCAAGCGCGCGCCCTGGCGCGCCGCAGCCTGCGCGTGATCCGTCAAAACCTCGGCTGGGCGGTGCTCTACAACGCCAGCTGCATTCCGCTGGCCCTCAGTGGCTGGTTGCCGCCCTGGGCCGCGGGCCTGGGCATGGCCAGCAGCTCGCTTTTTGTGGTGCTCAACAGCTTGCGCTTGGCGCGGCCACTGGCGCCCACCGACACCCCGCCGATGGGCACCCGTCAGCCCGTCGCGGCCTGAATCAAGAACCTGCTCCCATGGACATTCTGTATTTGCTCATCCCCATGTCGGTGCTGCTCGTGTTCGGGATCATCGCGATCTTTGCCTGGGCGCTGCAGGGCGGGCAATTTGACGATCTGGCGCGCGAGGGCGAGCGAATCCTCGACGCTACCGCGCCGCAGGTTGATGGCGATCAAGCGGGCCAGGCTGCCCCCCCATAACAATCGGCAACAGTTGAACGACCTGAAGGAGAAGAAACATGGCAAGTCAAACCCTGCCCGCTGGGAGAGCGGCACCGGTCTACAACGACACGGTGGTGCGCAATTTCGCGCTCGCCGCGGTGTTGTGGGGCGTCGTGGGCATGCTGGTGGGCGTCATCATTGCCGCCCAACTGGCCTGGCCCGAACTGAACCTCGGTATTCCCTGGCTGAGCTACGGCCGCTTGCGTCCGCTGCACACCAACGCGGTGATTTTTGCGTTCGGCGGCTGCGCGCTGTTTGCCAGCAGCTACTACGTGGTGCAACGCACGTCGCAAACCCGGCTGTGGGGCGGGCCGCTGGGCATGCTCACCTTCTGGGGCTGGCAGCTGGTGATTTTGGCTGCTGCGATTTCGCTGCCGCTGGGCTTCACGCAGGGCAAGGAATACGCTGAACTCGAATGGCCGATCGACATCCTGATCGCCATCGTCTGGGTCGCGTATGCCGTGGTCTTCTTCGGCACCATCGGCACCCGCAAGGTGCGCCACATCTACGTGGCCAACTGGTTCTTCGGCGCCTTCATCATCGCTGTGGCCCTGCTGCACATCGTCAACAGCGCGGCCATCCCCGTCAGCCTGACCAAGAGCTACTCGGCCTACGCCGGTGTGCAAGACGCGATGGTGCAATGGTGGTACGGCCACAATGCGGTGGGCTTCTTCTTGACCGCCGGCTTCCTGGGCATGATGTACTACTTCATCCCCAAGCAGGCCGAGCGTCCGGTCTACAGCTACCGTCTGTCCATCGTCCACTTCTGGGCGCTGATCTTCACCTACATGTGGGCCGGCCCTCACCACCTGCACTACACCGCGCTGCCCGACTGGGCACAAAGCGTGGGCATGGTGTTCTCGCTGGTGCTGCTGGCGCCGAGCTGGGGCGGCATGATCAACGGCATCATGACCCTGAGCGGCGCGTGGCACAAACTGCGTGACGACCCGATCCTGAAGTTCCTGATCGTGTCCCTGTCGTTCTACGGCATGTCGACCTTCGAAGGTCCGATGATGTCGATCAAGACCGTCAACGCGCTCAGCCACTACACCGACTGGACCGTGGGCCACGTGCACTCGGGCGCGCTGGGTTGGGTCGGCCTGATCTCGATGGGCACCTTGTACTACCTGGTGCCGCGCATGTTCGGCCAAACCAAGATGTTCAGCGTGCGCGCCATTGAGCTGCACTTCTGGATCGCCACCATCGGCATCGTGCTCTACATCGCCGCGATGTGGATTGCCGGCGTGATGCAGGGCTTGATGTGGCGCGCGGTCAACCCCGACGGCACGCTGGTCTACAGCTTTGTCGAAGGTGTGAAGGCCACCTACCCGTTCTATGTGATTCGCCTGTGCGGCGGTCTGCTGTACCTCAGCGGCATGCTGATCATGGCGTGGAATGTGGTGAAGACGGCCACCAGCGGCCGCTATGTGCCGGTGCCCATCCCTGCGGTGCTTGCCCACGCCTGAACCGGAGAACAACACAATGGCTAACACTCCAAACACGGGTGGTTTCACCCACGCCAAGATCGAGACCAGCAACTTTCTGATGATCGTGCTGGTGCTGCTGGTGGTCGCGGTGGGCGGTCTGGTTGAGATCGTTCCGCTGTTCTTCCAGAAGTCGACCACGCAAGCGGTCGAGGGCCTCAAGCCCTACACACCGCTGCAGCTGGCCGGTCGCGACGTCTATCTGCGCGAGGGTTGCTACAACTGCCACTCGCAGATGATCCGCCCCTTCCGCGCCGAGACGCTGCGTTACGGCCCGTACTCGAAGGCCGGTGAGTTCGTGTACGACCACCCCTTCCAATGGGGCAGCAAGCGCACCGGCCCCGACCTGCACCGCGTGGGCGGCAAGTACAGCGATGAATGGCACCGCATTCACCTGACCAACCCGCGTGACCTGGTGCCCGAGTCCAACATGCCGGCCTACCCTTGGTTGGCCGCCGCGGCACTCAACCCGGACGACCTGGCGCCCAAGATGAAGGCACTGCGCACCGTGGGCGTGCCCTACGCCGACGACGAGATCGCCAAGGCCGGTGAAGAGGTCAAGGGCAAGACTGAACTCGAAGCCGTGATCGCCTACCTGCAGGTGCTCGGCACCGCGGTCAAGTGAAGAGGGCCACCCCATGGACCTGACTGACCTGACCGTCATGCGCAGCGCCGTCACGGTGCTGTCCATGCTGGTGTTCTTCGGCATCATCGGCTGGGCCTACGCCCGCCAGAACCGTTCGCAATTCGACGAAGCGGCCCAGCTGCCGTTTCTCGATGACAACCAAGAGGGGAGAGCGCGATGAGCGACTTTTTCAACAACGGCTGGTCGATCTACATCGCCGCCGTCGTGATCGTGGGATTGGTGGCTTGCCTGTGGCTGCTCAAGGTGGCCAGCACCCGCACCGTGATGGCCAACGACAACACCACCGGCCACGTGTGGGACGAAGACTTGGTGGAGCTGAACAACCCGCTGCCGCGTTGGTGGATGATTTTGTTCGTGCTGACCGTGGCGTTCGCAGCCGTCTACCTGACCTTCTACCCGGGTCTGGGCAACGCCAAGGGCACCTTGGGTTGGTCGTCTGCGGGTCAGTACGAGGCCGAGCAGCAAAAGGCCGCAGCGGCCATGGCCCCGGTCTACGCCGCCTACACCGGCAAGACCGCCGAGCAATTGGCACAAGAGCCGGGCGCGATGGCGATTGGTGAACGCCTGTTCTCCAACAACTGCGCGGCTTGCCACGGCTCCAACGCCAAAGGCAGCAAGGGCTTCCCCAACCTGACCGACGGTGATTGGCTGCACGGTGGCTCGCACGACAAGATCAAGGAAACCATCACCGGTGGCCGCGTGGGCATGATGCCCCCGATGGCCGCCGCCGTGGGCACCTCCG
Organism: Pseudomonadota bacterium; assembly: GCA_041164825.1. Taxonomy (GTDB): domain Bacteria; phylum Pseudomonadota; class Gammaproteobacteria; order Burkholderiales; family Burkholderiaceae_C; genus JBEAOO01. Next base: position 23,047 of record JBEAOO010000019.1, read on the forward strand.
AAGACGTGCGCAACGTGGCCAACTACGTGCTGAGCCTGTCGGGCAGCCCGCACAACACCATCGCCGCGCAACTCGGCAAGCCCAAGTTCGCGGCCTGCGCCGCATGCCACGGCGCCGACGGCAAGGGCAACCAAGCCCTAGGCTCGGCCAACCTGACCGACAAGATCTGGCTGCACGGCTGGGGTGAGGACGCGATCATCGCCATGATCAACAACGGCAAGACCAACGTCATGCCGGCGCAAGACAAGCGCCTGACCCCTGAGCAGATCCATGTGCTCGGTGCTTATGTGTGGAGCCTCTCGCACGGCAACACCGTGGCGGCCAAGTAAGCCCTGAAACCTGGCGCCCTCCGGGGCGCCCTTTTGCCTCCCCATGAGCAGCCTGCCTCCCACCATCCCCCAGCCGCAAACCGACGACGCCACCGGCGAAGTCGTGTCGCTTTACCAGGCCACCCAACGCATCTACCCGCGTGCGGTGACGGGCTTGTTTGCGCGCTGGCGCTGGGGGCTGGTGTGGTTCACGCAGCTCTTGTTTTATGGCGTGCCCTGGCTCAGCTGGAACGACCGCCAAGCGGTGCTGTTCGATCTGGGCTCGCGCCGCTTCTACATCTTTGGTCTGGTCCTGTACCCGCAGGACTTCATTTACCTCACCGCGCTGCTGATCGTCTCGGCCTACGGGCTGTTTCTGTTCACGGCGGTGGCGGGGCGCTTGTGGTGCGGCTTCGCCTGCCCGCAAACGGTCTACACCGAAATCTTCCTGTGGATCGAGCGGCAGTTTGAAGGCGACCGCATGGCGCGCATCAAGCTCGATGGTGCGCCGTGGTCGCTGAACAAATTCACCCGCAAGCTTGGCACCCAACTGGCCTGGATCACGGTCGGTTTGTGGACGGGCTTCACTTTTGTCGGCTACTTCACGCCCATCAAAACCTTGTGGGTCGAGGCGATCAGTTTTGGCTTCGGGCCCTGGGAGTGGTTCTGGGTGCTGTTCTATGGATTTGCCACCTATGGCAACGCTGGCTACATGCGCGAGCAGGTGTGCAAGTACATGTGTCCGTACGCGCGCTTCCAAAGCGCGATGTTCGACAAAGACACCATGATCATCAGCTACGACGCCGAACGCGGTGAGCCGCGCGGCACCCGTGGCCGCAAGACCGATCTGAAGGCGGCCAACCTGGGCAGTTGCATCGACTGTGGCTTGTGCGTGCAGGTCTGCCCCACGGGCATCGACATCCGCAAAGGCCTGCAGTACGAATGCATCGGCTGCACGGCCTGCATTGATGTGTGCGACAGCGTGATGGACAAGATGCAGTACCCGCGCGGCCTGATCCGCTACGCCACGCAAAACGGCATGAAGAACAACTGGGACACGCGGCAGATGCTGCAGCGCGTGGTGCGCCCGCGGGTGTTGATCTACACCGGCATCTTGGTGGCCATCGTGCTGGCCTTCATGGTGAGCCTGCTCACCCGCACCACCTTCAAGGTCGATGTGGTGCGTGACCGCGGTTCGCTGGCGCGCCAGGTGGAAGACGGCAAGATCGAAAACGTGTTCCGCCTGCAGGTGATGAACGCCACCGAGGCGCCGCAGCACTTTCGCGTGACGGTGCTCAACCTGCCGCAGGTGCAAGTGGTGGAAAAAACCGAGTTTGAGGTGGCCGCCACCGAAGCGCGATGGATGCCGTTCTCACTGCAGTTGCCGCCCGAGGTGGCCCAGCAATTGGGCACCGGCGCGCACCCGTTCCAGTTTCGCATTGAGCGTTTGGATGCCGGCGCCAGCCCGGGCGAAGGCGCTGTGCTGGTGGAAAAATCCACCTTCGTTGTGCCGCGCTGATCCGCGCCGTCCGCCATCCGCATCACCCCACCAGGAGTTCTCCGCATGTCCGCCAGCCAAACCCGTCCGGCCCGCAACGCCCGCACCTCCCCCGACGCCCCGCAACCGTGGTGGCGCCACGGCATGGTCTGGTTGGTGGTGGCCGGGCCGGCCATCGTCGTGGTCGCAGCCATCTACACCGCCGTGCTCGCCATCCGACACCCCGACCCGGTGCTGGAAACCCAAGCCGTGACACCCACCTCCAGCCCCAAAGTGGGCGAGATGCCGGCGATGCAAGGCCGCAACCATGCGGTCACGCCGGCCGCCCAGTGATGCAGGGGCTGGCTTCGGGCACGGTCACCACCATCAACACTCCCACCACGGCCAACGACCCGCACAGCGGAGCGACGTCATGAATCAGCGCTGGATGCGAATTTTGTGGCCCGCCTTTTTGATGGCCGGGGTGTTGGAGACCTTGGTGTTTGCCGTGGTCGACCCGGCCGATCTGCATTGGTGGGGTGGTGCGCCCATCACCTTGTCCACTCAGGCCGTCTACACCTTGTGCTTCCTCACGTTCTGGTTGGTGACGAGCACGGCGAGCGTGCTGACCTCCTTGCTGGCCATGACGGCGGACGAGGTCAACCACGACGAGCTCGACTGATCCGGGCTGGGGTTCAAACGCATCCGTTGGCCATGGCCGTGAGGTGGGGCATTCTGCATGTGGCGGTTCTGGGTCTGACAGGCTGAGGCTGCTCTGAGCCTCCACGCCGCGAGCGGCTCTTCCCGCTTGCTGCACTTTGGATGCCGTTGAGCGCCAAGGCGCTTGAGAAGGTGTGACACCTGACAGCAGCCTGCCCCTCGCGCCCCGTCGCATCCAGCGATCAATGAGTGACGCAGCAACAAGCCCGGCGAGCCGGGCTTGTTGGCGAGCGGGGGGAGGCAGGCTGGATCGCGCCAGCGGCCACTCAACACTGCGTGTTGTTTACCAGTTGCCTCAGGCCAGGCTGGTCGACGATGCGAATTTGGCGCTGTTTGACCTCCAGCAGCCCGTCGTCTTGGAACTTGGAGAAGGTGCGGCTCACGGTTTCGAGCTTCAGGCCCAGGTAGCTGCCGATCTCTTCGCGTGTCATGCGCAGCACCAGCGACGAGGCCGAGAAGCCGCGCGCCTGCAGCCGCTGCGTGAGGTTGAGCAAAAACGCCGCCAGACGCTCTTCAGCGCGCATGCTGCCCAGCAGCAGCATCACGCCGTGGTCGCGCACGATCTCGCGGCTCATGATCTTGTGGAACTGGTGCTGCAACTCGTTGAACTCGCGCGAGAGTTCTTCGAGGTCGCTGTAGGCGATCACGCAAACCTGGGAGTCTTCGAGCGCCACAGCGTCGCAGGAGTGGCGGTCGTGGCTGATGCCGTCCAGGCCCAACAACTCACCGGCCATTTGGAACCCGGTGACTTGGTCTCGGCCGTCTTCGGACGACACGCAGGTCTTGAAAAACCCGGTGCGCACGGCGTAGAGCGACTGGAAGACATCGCCGGTGCGGAACAGCGTGTCGCCACGCGCCACGCTGCGGCGGTTGCTGACCAGGGTGTCCAAACGCTCCAGATCGGGCTGGTTCAGCCCAACCGGCAAGCAGAGCTCACGCAGATTGCAGCTGGAGCAGGCGACCTTGAAAGTATCTGCCTTGATGGGTACGACGTGGTCCATGGGATCCATTATGGCCGCCGAGGCGTGTGCCGCGCGGCAAGGCTGACAGGTTGTTGGCGCCAATAAAGGGGGTATCGTGGTGAAACCACCATGGGGTTGGCGCAAGGTTTGTGCAAGTGCGGTCATTTTCGTTCGGCGGCCACGACAGGGGTTTGACACACATCAAGCCCGGCGCGCCTGGGCTTGGCACAGTGCATGGCATGAGTTCAGACCTGCGCACCGCCCCCGTCATCACCGAAGAACTGCTGGCCCGTCTGGATGTACCCGGGCCGCGCTACACCTCGTACCCCACTGCCGATCGTTTTGTGGAGGAGTTTGGCCCCGCGGCGTACCAGCAGGCGCTGTGGGCGCGGGCCAGTGGCTCGGGCACCGTGGGTGGTGCCGGCCCCTTGTCGGTGTATGTGCACATCCCGTTTTGCGAATCGGTCTGCTACTACTGTGCCTGCAACAAGGTCATCACCAAGCACCACGAGCGTGCTGGTGAATACCTGGACGCCTTGGCGCTGGAGATCGACCTGCACACCGAGCGCCTGGGCGTGGGCCAACCGCTGTCGCAACTGCATTTTGGCGGCGGCTCGCCCACCTTCTTGAGCGACGAGGAGCTGACGCGCTTGATGGGCAAGTTGAAAGCGGCCTTCCGCATCCAGCCCGAGGCCGAGGTGTCGATCGAGGTCGACCCGCGCACCGTCACCACCGACCGCCTGCGCCATCTGGCCGCGCTCGGCTTCAACCGCCTGAGCTTTGGCGTGCAAGACTTTGAGCCCGCCGTGCAGCAGGCCGTGCACCGCGTTCAAAGCACCGAGAGCGTGCGTGAGTTGATGGAGGCGGCACGCACCTTGGGCTTCGTGTCCACCAATGTCGATCTGATCTACGGCCTGCCCAACCAAACGCCCGAATCGCTGCAGCGCACGGTGGCGCTGGTGAGCAGCTTGCGCCCGGACCGCATTGCGCTTTACGCCTACGCCCACTTGC
>JBEAOO010000020.1:0-2929 GCA_041164825.1 Pseudomonadota bacterium
ACGCCGCCCTCGGCATGCAACTCAGCCGCCACCTGGGCCAGCACCAGGCGCTGCGGCTCGGCATCGGGCAACAGGTACACGCCATCGCGCAACACCGCGGCACCGCTGGCCTTGAGCGCACGCCACGCCCGCATGCGGGCATTGGCGTTGTCGGTGGGCAAAGAGAGGATCAGCAGTCGCCAGTTCATGCAACGCATGCTACACGCAGCATGAAACGATTTTTACATGCCTCTTGGCCAATGATCTGGCCCGACGTTTTCAAACCATGGTCGAGCGGCGCGGGCGCCGTCAATCGCCCAGACCGCGCACGCGGGCCGGCAGGTTGGGCGGCTCGCAAGCCGCGGCGGGCAACTCGCCGCGCAGCGCGCGCTGGATCAGTTGGCGCGCGGTTTGTGCATGGGGCAGCACCGGGCCGAAGAACACGGCGCAGTTGTCGCCGCCAGCGATCAACAGGGTGGGAAAGTCTTCCACATCGAGCGCATCACCCAGCGCGTCGGCGTGGTCTTCGATGTCGGCCCAGCGGAACACGGCTTGGCCGGCAAACTCGGCGGCCAAGGTGTCGAACAGCGTGCGGTATTGGTTGCAGGTGCCGCACCACGCGGCGCACAGGCAAGCGACCAGGGGCAAGGGGGGCATGGGCATCAAAGGTGCACCGGTGTCAGGCGTGGGCATCAATCGCTGGCATCAGACATGGGCAGCATCTTGCAACACCCAGGCCGCCGCGCGCTCGGCCAGCATCAGCGTGGGCGAGTTGGTGTTGCCGCTGGTGATGGTGGGCATGACGCTGGCATCCACCACGCGCAGGCCGGCCACGCCGTGCACGCGCAGCCGCGCGTCGACCACCGCCATCGGGTCGGCGGCCGGGCCCATCTTGGCGGTGCCGGTGGGGTGGAAGATGGTGGTGCCGATGTCGCCGGCCAGCCGCGCCAGCGCCTCATCTGTTTGGTGGGCCAGGCCGGGCTTGAACTCTTCGGGCCGGTAAGCGGCCAGCGCCGGCTGGGCGACGATGCGGCGGGTGAGGCGCAGGCTCTCGGCGGCCACACGGCGGTCGTCGTCGGTGCCGAGGTAGCCGGGGGCAATCACCGGTGCGGCCAGCGGGTCGGCCGAGCGCAGCGAAACGCTGCCGCGGCTGCTGGGGTTGAGGTTGCACACGCTGGCGGTGAAGGCGTTGAAGCGGTGCAGCGGCTCGCCAAAGGCATCGAGCGAGAGCGGTTGCACGTGGTACTGCAAGTTGGGCCCGGGGCGCGATGGATCGCTGCGCGTGAAGGCGCCGAGCTGCGATGGCGCCATGCTCATGGGGCCGGTTTGGCGCAGCAGGTACTCCAAGCCAATGCGCGCCTTGCCCCACCAATGCGCGGCCTGCGTGTTGAGCGTGGGCACACCGTGCACCTTGAACACGGCGCGGATTTGCAGGTGGTCTTGCAGGTTGGCGCCGACGCCGGGCAGGGCGTGGCGCACGGTGATGCCGTGCTGCTGCAAAGCCTCGGGCGCGCCGATGCCCGAGCGCAGCAGCACGGCGGGCGTGGCCACGGCGCCGGTGCTCAGGATGACTTCGCCGCCCGGATTGAGCAGCGCCTGAACGGGTGCGCCACCGCCGTGCGGCAGCACGGCCACGCCGAGCGCACGCGGCGCGCCCTCGGCCGCATCGCTGAGCAGCACGCGGTCGATGTGGGCGCCTGTCCAGACCTGCAGGTTGTCGCGGTCGAGCACGGGGTGCAAAAAACCCTTCACGGTGTTCCAGCGAAAGCCGCGCCGCTGGTTGACCTCGAAGTAACCCACGCCTTCGTTGTCGCCTCGGTTGAAATCGGCGCTGGCGGGGATGCCGGCTTGTTGTGCGGCCTGGGCAAAGGCATCGAGCACATCCCAGCGCAGGCGCTGTTTTTCGACCCGCCATTCACCGCCAGGGCGTTGGCCCTTGATGTCGTGGCCGGGCGCGGCGTGGTGTTCGCTGGCGCCGGCGTGGTGGTCTTCGTGGGCCTTGAAGGCGGGCAGGCACTCGGCCCAGCTCCAGCCGGGGTTGGGGCCAAACCCATCGCCCTGGCCCCAGCCGTCGTAGTCGCGTGCTTGGCCGCGCATGTAGATCATGCCGTTGATGCTGGAGCAGCCGCCGAGCACGCGACCGCGCGGGTAGCGCAGGCTGCGGCCGTTCAGGCCGGGCTCAGGCTCGGTGTCAAAGCGCCAGTCGGTGCGCGGGTTGCCGATGCAGTGCAGGTAGCCCACGGGGATGTGGATCCACAGGTAGTCGTCTTTGCCCCCGGCTTCGATCAGCAGCACGCTGTTGCGCGGGTCGGCGCTCAGGCGGTTGGCGAGCAAACAGCCGGCAGTGCCGCCACCGCAGACGATGAAGTCGTAGCGGTCGGCGCTGGCGGTGGCGGTGGCGGTGGCGCTCATCGCGGCAAGCCGGCCAGCACCGGGAACAGCTTGATCAGGCCGTCGGACATCACCTCCACGGCCAGCGCAGCCAAGATCAGGCCCATCAACCGCGTCATCACATTGATGCCGGTTTTGCCCAGAACGCGCGCGATGCGCCCCGAGAGGCTGAAGGCCACCCACACCGCCAGGCCAATCACCACGCCGTAGCCCACCAACACGGCCTGCTCCCACCAGTGACGGGTCTTGTCGGCGTAAATCACCATGGTGGAGATGGTGGCCGGGCCGGTGAGCAGCGGGATGGTGAGTGGCACCACGGCAATGCTGTCGCCCGCATCGACCTTGTCTTCGCCTTCGGTCACGTCTTCGCGGCGCGTCTCGGCGGGCTGGGCATTGAGCATTTGCAGCGCCGAGATCAAGAGCAGCGTGCCACCACCCACCTGAAACGACGCGAGCGAGATGCCGAAAAACTCGATGATCTTCAGCCCCGCGACAGCGCTCACTGCAATCACCACGAAGGCACTGAAAGCCGCCACGCGCACCGTGCGCTTGCGTTGCT
>JBEAOO010000021.1:0-4688 GCA_041164825.1 Pseudomonadota bacterium
CGAGAGCACCGTCACGGCGGACGGGATTTGATGCGCCTTTGGGTTCAAGGGCGGTGACAGCGCATCAGGCGGCGGGGACCGTTCCAGTGACCTTGGTGCGCTGGGCCTGAGGTCGCTTCCACCCGAGGGCGTCCCGGTTGAAGATCGGCGTGAGGGCGGTGATGGGCCGGGGCAGGTGTAGGCGTCGCACGTCACCACCGGTTGGGGAGCGCTGTGCCGCATTCGCTTTGCGCAGGTCAAGGGGGAGCCGGCCGAAGGCCGGCGGAGGACACGGAGCAAAGCGAAAGCGGCGCAGTGCTCCTGGCGCTTGCCTTGAAATGCGGACCTTTGTGCCGGCAACAGCCTTGCCGCTCGCTGCAGTCGGGCTACCTTTGAACGCAAAGGCGCGTCAGGCGATCGGATCGACCCGGATCAAGGCCACTGACAAGTTGTCGCCCGACCCACGGGCCCGCTGACGCGCCTTGTTGATCAGCATTTCGGTGGCTTCACGTGGCGGCAGGGCGTGCACGATCGCACCCAACTCACGCGGGCTGAAGTAGTGCCACAGGCCGTCGGAGCAGGCCATCAGCGCATCGCCCACGGCCAGCTCGTCGACGCGGAACACGGTGACGGGCGGATCTTGGTGCGTGCCCAGGCAACCCGTCAGCAGGTTGCTCTGCGGGTGGTTGCTGGCTTCCTCTTCGGTCAGTTCGCCTTCGTCCACCAAGCGCTGCACGTAGGAGTGGTCGGTGGTGCGCCGGATCACCTCGCCCGCGCGCATCAGGTACACGCGCGAATCGCCCGCATGCACCATCACGCACTCGCGGTTGGGCATGATCACGAAGGCGGCCACCGTGCTGTGCGGCTCTTCCTCGGCGGTGATGGCGGTGAGTTTGATCATCAGGTGCGCTTCCAGCACCAGTTGGCTCAACAGTTCGGACGGGTCGTCGCGGCTGGGCACAAAGCGGTCAAACAGTTGTTGGGCGGTGAGGATCACTTGGTCGGCCGCTTTGCGGCCACCGCTCTTGCCGCCCATGCCGTCGGCCACCACCGCCAGCACGCAGCCGGGCACGCGGCTGTGGGGGAGGATCAGCACCTGGTCTTGCTGGTAGGCGCGGTCGCCGCGGTGGAGGCCGGTAGACGCCGACAGACGATGACCTGGGGTTGGGTTGCTCATGGGGAAAACTATAATCGCATTGCACCTTCGCACCGCACTCAGCGCGCCCCACACACGCGTGGCCATGGACCTCAACCTGCATTCCCTGCCGCGCCAGCTGATTGAGCTGCGCATGGAACACGGCGACCTCGATGGCCTGATTGACCGTGTGGTCGTCGCCCAGCCCTTGGATGAGTTGGTGCTGCGCCGCCTCAAAAAGCGCCGCCTCGCCTTGCGCGACCAGATCGTCCGGCTCGAAGTCGAACTCGACCCGCCCGAGCCGGCATGAGCGAGACGACGCCACCTTGGGTGTCTGCCGCTGACGACGATCCGGCGTGGACGGGCGAAGACGCCGCGGATGACGCACTTCCCGCCACTGCCGCCGAGGCGCAGACCGATGACGACGATGCCACTCCGCTGCGCGACGCTGTGCTTGATGCGTTTGGCGCCGCCGGCGCGCTGGCCCAGGCCGATCCGCGGTATGCCGTGCGCGAGCCGCAACTCAACATGGCCTTGGCCGTGGCCGCTGCCATCGACGGCCGCCACGCCTTGGTAGCGGAGGCTGGCACCGGTGTGGGCAAAACCTTCGCGTATCTGGTGCCCACGCTGCTCTCGGGCGGCCGGGCGTTGATCAGCACCGCCACCAAGAGTCTGCAGGATCAGCTGTATCTGCGCGACCTGCCGCGCCTGCGCGACGCGCTGCAACTGCCCGTGACGGTGGCGCTGCTCAAGGGCCGCGGCAGCTACCTCTGCCTGCACCGCCTGGGCCAAGCGCGACAGGGCGCGCAGCTGCCCGACCGCTGGGCGGTGCGTACGCTGGCCAAGGTGGAGCAGTGGTCACATGGCACGCTCAGCGGCGACCTGGCCGAGCTGGAAGGCCTGGACGAGCGCAGCAGCGTGATCCCGCTGGTCACCTCCTCGCGCGAGAACTGCCTGGGCGCCGAGTGCCCCGACTACCGCCAATGCCATGTGCTCAAGGCGCGCCGAGATGCCATGGCGGCCGACTTGGTGGTGGTCAACCACCACCTGTTTTTTGCCGACATGGCGCTGCGCGACACCGGCGTGGCCGAGTTGCTGCCGAGTGTCGACATCGCGGTGTTTGACGAGGCGCACCAGCTGACTGAGGCGGGCGTGCAGTTCTTGGGCCAAACGCTGGGCAGCAGCCAGGTGATCGACTTTGCGCGTGACCTGCTTGCTGCCGGTTTGCAGCACGCCCGCGGCCTGGCCGATTGGCAGGTGCTGGCCGCCGGATGCGACCTGGCTGCGCGCGAGTTGCGCCTGGTGTGCGCCGGCCACCTGCGCGATCTGCGCGGCAGCATCAAGCTGCGTTGGGACGAGCGCAGCAAAGACCCGACCTTCGCCACCGCGCTCGAAGCCGTGGCGCTGGCCTGCGACAAGGCCATCGACGGCCTGGCGCTGGTGGACGGTGCTTCTGCTGATTTCCCCAAGTTGGCTGAGCGCGCGAGTGCGATCTCCGCGCTGGCGCATCGGTTTGTGGAACCCGCTGCACCGGGGCGCGTGCGCTGGATCGATGTCTCGCCGCATTCGGCCCGCTTGGTGGAGTCGCCGCTCGACATCCGCGAATCGCTGGCCGAGCAGATGGCGCGTGCGCCCAAGGCCTGGGTGTTCACGTCGGCCACCTTGGGCGATGACGACGGGCTGACCTGGTTCACCGAGCAGGCGGGTTTGGAGGAGAACGCCCGCACGCTGCGCGTGGGTAGCCCCTTCAACTACCCCGAAAATGCCCGGCTCTACATCCCCACGCGCTTTCCCAAGCCGGGCGACCACGAGCATCCGTCGGCTGTGGTGAGCCTGGCCTCGCGTGCCGTGCGCGAGTTGGGCGGGCGCACCTTTGTGCTCACCACCACGCTGCGCTCGCTCAACCGCATTGGCGAGGAGTTGCGCGCGGCTTTTGAGGCCTCGGGCGACAAGATCACGGTGTTGATGCAGGGCGAGGTGCCCAAGCGGCAATTGATGCAGCAGTTTCTCGATGAGCCACGCTCGGTGCTGGTGGGCTCGCAGAGTTTTTGGGAAGGCATTGACGTGCCGGGCGACGCGCTGCAGTGCGTGATCATCGACAAGCTGCCTTTCCCGCCGCCCAACGACCCGCTGGTGGAGGCGCGCGTGAAGCGGCTGGAGTCGCAAGGCCGCAACCCCTTTGCCGACTACTTTGTGGCCGAGGCGGCGGTGTCGTTGAAGCAGGGCGCCGGGCGCTTGATCCGCAGTGAAAGCGACCGGGGCCTGTTGGTGGTGTGCGACCCGCGAATGGCCGGCATGAACTACGGCCGCCGCTTGCGCGAGGCCCTGCCGCCGATGCCGCGCCTGCCCACGTTTGATGACGCGCTGGCGTGGTTGGCGGCCTTGAAGGCCGAACACCGCGACTGAGTGGCGAGGGGGCCGGAGCCCGTCCGCAGGGCGCGGTGACCGGGCCCCTTCACAGGCCCGGCTTCGGGCTCAGTTCCAGAATTTCCAGAACGGCTTGCTGCTGGCCACGGGTGCAGCGCTGGCGTTGCCCTCGATGAAGCGGCTGGCCGGAAAGTTCTTGCGCAGCACGCGGTCGGTGTCGTCGCGCAGCGTGTCCAGGCCCAGCTTGCCGTAGCTGCTGACCATGATGGACAGCGCTTCTTCGGTGGCCGGCGAGGTTTCAAACTCGGTCACCGCCGCTTGCGCGCGGTTGGCGGCGGCCAAGTAAGCGCCGCGGCGGTAGTAGTAACGCGCCACATGCACTTCGTAGTCGGCCAGTGCGTTGACGATGTAATTCATGCGCAGTTGCGCATCGGGGGCGTAGGTCGAGTCGGGGTATTGCAGCAGCAATTGTTTGAACGCTTGGTAGGCGTCGCGTGAGGCCTGCTGGTCGCGCTCGGACGGGTCTTGGCCGCTGAGGCTGCCCAGAAAACCCAGATCGCCGTTGAAGTTGACCAGGCCCTTCATGTAGAGCGCGTAATCGAGGGCCGCGCTGCTGGGGTGCAGCTTGATGAAACGCTCCAGCACTGACAGGGCTTGCGCCTTGTCGTTGATGCGGTAGAGCGCGTAGGCGCGGTCGAGCTGGGCCTGTTGGGCGAGAATGGAGCCGATGCCACGGCCTTCGAGCTTCTCGTAGTACTTGATGGCCTTGTCGTAGCCGCCCACGGCTGCCGCCTCTTGGGCCTGGGCATACAATTTTTCGGCGTCCCAGTCGGCGGTTTCGTCTTTGGGGGCCGACGCGCAGCCCACCAGCACGGCGCTGACCACCATCATTCCCAGCACAGCGGCCGTCGTGGCCGAACGGGTGCGGGGCAGAGCCACCGAAGAACGCTTCACATCCATGAACTGCGGGCGCCGCTTGAGCGGCTGCCATCCTGTCGACCAATGAATCCTGATTATATGGCGCCCCCCTCGATGCCTCGCCCCGGCGACGACCCTGCGCTGGCCTTGGCCGAGGCCGACGACGGTGCGGTTGATGACGCGGTGGAGGTGCGCGAATTCCAGCTCACTGCACCTTGGCATGGCCAGCGCGTGGACAAGGCGCTGGTCAGCATGGCCGAGGAGTTTTCGCGCAACCATTTGCAAGGGC
>JBEAOO010000022.1:0-2588 GCA_041164825.1 Pseudomonadota bacterium
GGGGGGGGGGGGGGGGCGGGGGGGGGGGGCCCCCCCGAATTGGCGCCCCCCCCCCCCCACGCCCACCGCGCTCGGGGGCGGCCGGGCGCCGGGGCGGCTGTCGCGGGCTCCTCCGTTTGAAGTCAGCGCGCGCTGCCCGCCCCGGCCCTGCCGTGCGGCCACCACCCACCTCCGCATGCCATGGTGATTCGCCCCGCAAGCGCAACCACCGCTGCGATCAAGCCCGGCCCTTCTTCGCCACCCGCCCCTGCACCGACTGCAACTGCGCGCTCACCAGCCGCTGGCCCTCTGCCGCCAAAAAGCGCTCGAAAGCCGATGCCACCTGCGGCAGTTGGCGCGCGCTCAGGTGCATCACAAACCACTCGCGCTGCAGCGGGTGGCCGGGCAGGGGCAGCAGCTGCAGCAGGCCGGCGTCCAGCTCCAGGCGGCAGGTGTGCAGCGACAAAAACGCCACGCCAAAGCCCGCGGCGCACATCTGTTTGAGTGCCTCGTTGCTCGACATCTCGGAGCCAATGCGCAGCGGCACGCCTTCGTCCTTGAACAGCCGCTCGAGCGTCGTGCGCGTGCCCGAGCCGCGTTCGCGCACCAGCAGGTTGGCCGCGGCCACCTCGGTCAGGCTGACGTTGCGTTGGGCCAGCAGCGGGTGACTGGGCGCGGCGAGGAAGGCCATCGGGTGTTGGGCAAAGGGTGTGGCGTCGGTTTTGAGCTCGCGCGGCGGGCGGCCCATGATGGCCACGTCGGCCTCCTGGCTGGCCAGCATGTGCACGATCTGGTCGCGGTTGCCCACGCTCAGCTTCACCTTCACGCCCGGGTGCGCGCTGGCAAACGCCACCAGCAGCGGCGGCAACAAATACTCGGCCGTGGTGACCGCCGCCACCCTCAGCGTGCCCGAGAACTCGCCGCGCTGCGTGGCCATTTCTTCACCCGCCTCGCGCCACAAATCGAGGATGCGCGCGGCGTACTGCGCCATCACCGTGCCGGCCGGGGTGAGCCGCAGGCCGCGGCCCACCCGCTCGGTGAGCGGGGCGCCGGCGGCTTCTTCAAGCAGCTTGAGCTGGATCGACACCGCGGGTGCCGTGAGGTGCAACTCGGCCGCCACACGCGCCACGCTGCCCAGGCGAGCGAGCGCATGCAGGGTCGAAAGCTGGCGAAACGTGGCGGTCTTGATCATCAGCCAAGACTAACGCATGGGCTAAAAACATTCACTTTTCGCTTTGCTGATGCGTTCGTACATTGGCCTCCACCCGACCGAATACCCACAGACACCGCGGTGTCAACACCAGGAGCAAAAGGCCATGGGCAACATGAACGACGCACCGATCACCGACGCCAAAAAGCGCTACGCCGCCGGCGTGTTGAAGTACGCCCAGATGGGCTACTGGGACCCCGACTACCAGCCCAAAGAGACCGATGTGCTGGCGCTGTTCCGCATCACGCCGCAAGACGGCGTGGACGCGATTGAAGCGGCCGCCGCGGTGGCCGGCGAGTCGAGCACCGCCACCTGGACGGTGGTCTGGACCGACCGCCTCACCGCCTGCGACATGTACCGCGCCAAGGCCTACCGTGTGGAGCCGGTGCCGGGCACACCGGGCCAGTATTTTTGCCATGTGGCCTATGACTTGAGCTTGTTTGAAGAAGGCTCGATCGCCAATGTGGCGGCGTCGATCATCGGCAATGTGTTCAGCTTCAAACCGCTGAAGGCGGCGCGGCTGGAGGACATGAAGTTCCCGGTCGCGTATGTGAAAACCTTTCCCGGCCCGCCCACCGGCATCGTGGTCGAGCGCGAGCGGCTCGACAAGTTTGGCCGGCCGCTGCTGGGTGCCACCACCAAGCCCAAGCTGGGGCTCTCGGCGCGCAACTACGGCCGCGTGGTGTACGAGGGCCTGAAGGGTGGGCTCGACTTCATGAAAGACGACGAGAACATCAACTCGCAGCCCTTCATGCACTGGCGCGACCGCTTCCTGTGCGTGATGGACGCGGTGCAAAAAGCGAGTGCGGCCACCGGCGAGGTGAAAGGCAGTTACCTCAACATCACCGCCGGCACGATGGAAGAGATGTACCGCCGCGCCGAGTTTGCGAAGTCGCTGGGCTCGGTGATCGTGATGGTCGATCTGGTGGTGGGCTGGACCTGCATCCAGAGCATGAGCCACTGGTGCCGCCAAAACGACATGCTGCTGCACATGCACCGCGCCGGCCACGGCACCTACACGCGGCAGAAGAACCACGGCGTGAGCTTCCGCGTGATCGCCAAGTGGCTGCGCCTGTGCGGGGTCGACCACCTGCACACTGGCACGGCCGTGGGCAAGCTCGAAGGCGACCCGCTCACGGTGCAGGGTTACTACAACGTCTGCCGCGACACGCACACCGTGGTCGACCTGCCGCGCGGCATCTTCTTTGACCAGGACTGGGGCGCGCTGAAGAAGGTGATGCCGGTGGCCAGCGGCGGCATCCATGCCGGCCAGATGCACCAGCTGCTGCATCTGTTTGGCGACGACGTGGTGCTGCAGTTTGGCGGCGGCACCATCGGCCACCCGCAGGGCATCCAGGCCGGGGCCACGGCCAACCGCGTGGCGCTGGAGGCCATGGTG
>JBEAOO010000023.1:0-3031 GCA_041164825.1 Pseudomonadota bacterium
CGGACCCGACGCGCGCCAAAGTGGCTGGCCAGCAAGACACCGACGCCTTGCTGCGCAGCGGGCCGCCCTGACGGCGGCCGGCCACGGCGCGCGCGGAGCCTCAGTCGTGAAACTGCACGAACTCGCTCAGTGCTGCGCGCTCGGTCACCAGCGTGTTGGCCAGCGCGTCCGGGTCGGCAAAACCGAGCGACATGCCGCAGACCAGCATGTGGTTCTCGGGCGCGCCGAGGTGCGCCAAGATCAGCTTGTGAAACGGCGTGAAAGCCGCTTGCGGACAGGTGTCGAGGCCGCGGGCACGGGCGGCCACCATGATGTTTTGCAAGAACATGCCGTAGTCGAGCCAGCTGCCCTGGGCCATCACGCGGTCGATGGTGAACATCAAGCCCACAGGCGCGCCAAAGAACTCGTGGTTGCGACGGTGCTGCGCGTGCATGGCGGCCTTGTCGGCCTTGCCGATGCCGAGCAGGCCGTACAGATCCCAGCCCACTTTGCGACGGCGGTCGATGTAGGGCGAGCGCCACTCGGTGGGGTAGTAGGCGTAGTCCTCGGTGTGCGCGGCGGCTTGGGCCGGGTCGTTGAAGGCTGCGACGAGTTGCGCGCTGAGTGACGTGAGGCTCTCGCCGGTCAACACATGCACCGTCCACGGCTGCGTGTTGGTGCCCGAGGGCGCGCGGGCTGACACGGTGAGGATGTCCTCGATCGTGGCGCGCGGCACCGGCGTGGGCAAAAACGCGCGCAGCGAGCGGCGCGAGGTGATGGCGGCGTCAACGGCGGCGATCTGGTCGGGGCGGTTCAGGCTCATGGTGGCGGATCACTCGGTGATGAAGCGGTGGGCGATTGTGGCCAGCGCAACCGGCACCGGGCTTACGCACTTCCCCTGAACGGGCCTCGGGGACGGCTCATTCTTCAGCGCCAAGCTGCACGGCCGTCGCCCCAGCGCCCTGTTGCCACGCCAGCCAACTCTGCTGCGCCAGGCGCAAGGTGGTGACATGCAGGCCCACGGTGACGGCGATGTCGCGGCCATAGCCACCCGCCATCGAAATCGCCACCGGCATGCCGCGCTCGCGGGCAGCAGCCAGCACGCGCCGGTCGCGCTCGGCCAGGCCCTCGGCCGTGAGGCGCAAGCGGCCCAGGCGGTCGCCTTCGTGCGGGTCGGCCCCGGCCACATAGAAGATCAAGCCGGGTGGGTGGGCGGCGGTGCGTTGCCACAGTGTGTCCAGCGCCGTGTCCAAGGCGGCCAGGTAGGCCGCGTCCTCGCAGCCATCGGGCAGCTCCACATCCAGATCGCTGCGCGCCTTGCGAAACGGAAAGTTGCGTTCGCCGTGCAGCGAGAGCGTGAACACCGTCGGGTCGTCCTCAAAAATCGTGGCCGTGCCATTGCCCTGGTGCACGTCGAGATCAATCACCGCCACGCGCAACAAGCGGCGCTGGTGGCGGTGCCACTCGGCCTGCATCAGCCGCGCTGCCACCGCCACATCGTTGAACACGCAAAAACCGCTGCCGCGCTGCGCATCGGCGTGGTGGGTGCCGCCGGCCAGGTTGGCCGACACGCCTTCATTGAGCGCGGCCCGCGCCGCCGCGATCGTGGCGCCCACCGAACGGCGCGAGCGCTCGACCATGTCCGGGCTCCACGGAAAGCCAATCTCACGCTGCGCCGCGGCCGACAAGGTGCCGTTCGCCACATCGCTCACGTACTTGGGAACATGCGCGAGGGCCAGTTCGCCGTCAGACGCCACTGGCGCCTCGTGCAGCGTGATACCCGGCAGCTGCGCCTGCACAGCCTCGCGCAACAGGCGGTATTTCTGCATCGGGAAGCGGTGCCCTTCGGGCAGCGGTAACACAAAACGGTCGGACTGGTAGGCCTTCATGCGGACGATTGTGCGGGCATGGCCGAGGGACCCGGAATACACACACGTTCATGACGATGTGGTGGCACGCGACACTTTTGTTGCAGCGCAACAAATTAACTTGAATTCGGCCGACCACCTCGTATACTTACCGCCATGCTGCAGTGCAACAAAAGTGCTGCATCCTCGGTCCCGCACTGAATCAACACTGGAGAAACACCATGACCACCACCAACTTCACCGCTGAACAATTCCTGGCTGCCCAAAAGGCCAACATCGAAACCCTGTTTGGTCTGACCAACAAGGCCTTCGAAGGCGTCGAAAAGCTGGTTGAACTGAACCTGCAAGTGGCCAAGGCCTCGCTGAGCGAAGCTGCCGACACCGTGCGCGCTTCGCTGTCCGCCAAGGACGCGCAAGAACTGCTGGCCCTGCAAGCTTCGCTGCTGCAGCCTGCCGCTGAAAAAGCCGCCGCCTACAGCCGTCACCTGTACGACATCGCCGCTGCCACCAGCGCCGAAGTCACCAAGGTGGCCGAAGAAACCGCTGCTGAAACCCAGCAAAAGTTCATGGCCGCTGTCGACACCGCCGTGAAGAACGCGCCTGCCGGCACCGAAAACACCGTCGCTCTGGTGAAGTCGGCTGTGGCCGCCGCCAACAACGCTTACGAAACCGCCCACAAGGCCGTGAAGCAAGCCGCCGACGTGGCCGAAGCCAACTTCCAATCGATGACCAGCACCGCTGTGAAGGCCACCGGCACCAAGGCCAAGCGCGCTGCCTGAGGCCCGCCCGGGGAGCGAGCCCGAGCGTAAATAAGTGTGAAGGCACTGAACTTCCGCCCGTCAAAGGCGCACCAACCGGTCACTGCAGCAGCGATGCGGCAGTCTCCCTGAAGGTTGTCTCTTTGGCATCTCGACTCCTCCCTTCGATTTGCCTTTTTCGGCCCGGTGGCAACACCGGGCCGTTTTCTTTGGGGCCGGGGTTTCAGGGTGTAGCCGCGACACGCGTCACGAGTGCGGGCCTTCGTTCAACCGTTCAAGCCCCCCCCGACCGGGAGCTTCCGCTCACCTTGCGGAGGCGAACCGCATGCCGAGCCCGATGCGAGGAGCGCAGTGCCGCATTAGCTTTGGTCCGGGTCCGCCGCCGGCCGGCGGGCGGCTCCCCCCGCGCAAACCGGAGGCGGCACA
>JBEAOO010000024.1:0-25042 GCA_041164825.1 Pseudomonadota bacterium
ACACCATCAGCCAACGCCGGCCACGGAACTCGGTGCGGGCAAAGCCATAACCCGCCAGCGTGGCCAGCACCAGCGTCAGCGCGGTTTGCGCCAGCGAGACGATGACGCTGTTGAGCGTCCAGCGGAACACCGCCGAGTTGCCAAAGATGTTGGCGTAGTTCTTGAGCGTGAACGGCGCCGAGAAGATCACGTCGGTGCGGCCGGCCAGGAAGTCATTGGGTTTGAAGGACAGCGCCAACACCCACAGCAACGGCGTCATCCACAGCAGCGCGAGCAGCGCCACGGCGATCAGGATCAGGCGGTCGCCCCGGGCTTGGGCGATCTGCGTTTGCGGCGCGCTCATGACTGTTCTCCCCGGCCGCTCAGCCGCACTTGCAGCGCCACCGCGATCAGCATCAAACCAAACAGCACTTGCGCGGCTGCCGCGGCATAGCCCACCGCCCACTGCTGGAAGCCGGCCTCGTAGATGAACTGCACGATCGGCCGCGAGGCGTTGTTGGGCCCGCCCAGCGTCATCAGTTGCGACTGGCCAAAGAGCTGGAACTGCAGGATCACCTCGATCACCGCCACCAACGCCACCGTGCGTTTCACGGCCGGCAAGGTGATGGCGGTGAAGGTGCGCCAGCGGCTGGCGTTGTCGAGCGCGGCAGCTTCGTACACCTCCTGCGGGATTTGCTGCAGCGAAGCCAGAAACAGCATCATCGGCAAACCGATGATCCACCACACCGTCACCAGCGCCACCGCGGGCAGGGCCAGGTGCTGGTCGACCAGCGGGTTCACGGGGTCGAGGCCGATGCCGCGCATCAGGTTGGCGAGCAGGCCGCGGTCGGTCATGAACACCAGCCGCCACACCAGCGTGACGATGGTGACCGACAGCACCGACGCGCCGAAGAAGATGGCGCGCAGCGCCGCACCCAGCCGTCCCGGCCGGTTCAACGCCAAGGCCAGCGCCAGGCCGATGGCCACGAACGCAGGTGTGGTCATCAGCACGAAGGCGAAGGTGTTGCGCACCGTGCCACGGAAGATGTCGTCTTCCCACAGGCTCACAAAGTTCTGCAACCCGACCCAGGTGCTGTCGCCCGAGAGCGCATCCACCTCATGCAGCGAGAGCCACGCGCCCTGCAGCAGCGGCAGCACCAGCAAGGCCACATACACCAGCACAAAGGGCAGCACGAACAGGCTGTGCGCCCAGTGCGAACCACCCACGCCTTGCGGCGGGGCAAACTTGGCCGGGGCGCTCATGGCTGCGCCTCGGGATGGTGACCGCGGCCCTCGGCGTCAAACACATGGACACCGGCCGGGTCGATCCCCAGCGCCACCGGTTGGCCCGCCATCAGCAGCGTGTCGCGGTCGGCCTCGGCCACCACCAGCGTGCCGCCTGCATCCAAGGCCACGTGCAGCAGCGTGCGTTCGCCCAGGCGCTCCACCACCTCGATGCGGCCGCGCAGGGGGCCGTGTTCAGTCGGCCGCAGGCACTCCGCGCGCACGCCCAACGTGAGGTCGAGCCGGCCCGGCACCGCGGCCGATGAAACTCGGGTGCGCAGCGTGGCGCCCGCTGCCGTCACGGTGAGAAAACCAACTTCATCGGCCACACCCGTGAGCGGCAGCATGTTCATCGACGGGCTGCCCACAAAGCCCGCCACAAAGCGCGTGGCCGGGCGGCGGTACACGGCCATCGGCGCGGCCACTTGCTCAATGCGGCCCTTGTTCATCACCACGATGCGGCTGGCCAGCGTCATCGCCTCCACCTGGTCGTGGGTGACAAACACCATCGTCGCACCCAGGCGCTGATGCAAGCGCGCCAGCTCCACCCGGGTGCGGCCACGCAGCGCGGCGTCGAGGTTGGACAGTGGCTCGTCAAACAAGAACGCCGCCGGCTCCTTCACCACCGCGCGGCCAATGGCCACGCGCTGGCGCTGCCCGCCCGAGAGCTGCATGGGCTTGCGCGCCAGCAGCGGCTCCAGCTCCAAAATGCGCGCGGCGTCCGCCACGCGGCGCTGAATCTCGGTCTCGGGCAACTTCACATTGCGCAGGCCAAACGCCATGTTGTCGGCCACGCTCATGTGCGGGTAAAGCGCGTACTGCTGGAACACCATCGCCACGTCACGCGCGCCGGGTGCCAGCGCCGTCACGTCGCGCCCGCCGATGCGGATGGCACCGTCGCTCACGCTCTCCAGCCCTGCCACCATGCGCAGCAGGGTCGACTTGCCGCAGCCCGACGGGCCCAGGAACACGATGAACTCACCGGGCTCGATCTGCAGCGACAAATCGGGGATCACCTGCACATCGCCATAGCGCTTTTTCACGCCCACCAACTCGATACCGGACACCGTGTCTCCTCGCTCATGCCGCTCCGGTGCAGGGCCCGGTGCGTCTATTCGTCATATGAAAGGATGTTAGGAAGCGAGCGGCGCGCCGTGAATGGACGCCCGGCGGCGCGATATGGACAGAGCGGCCGGCGGCCGGGCGAGGAAACCCGCAGCACGCTGCAGCCCGCGCACATCACAGATCGCGCCGCACGGCTTGCGCTGGCGCATGAGCCAGCGCAGCGCGGGCGCGCATGCTGCGCTGCACGGCCCCGTTTGGCGGGCCCCCTGGATGCCCCGATGACCACCGCCCTGCCCTTGAACCTGCCCGCCCTGATCGACGACGCGGAGCGCCGCACCTGGCTGCGCGCCACCGCAGCGGCCGGTGGCGTGGCGGCACTCGCCACCGCCGTTCCGCTGGTGTCGTCGTTGGCGCCCAGCGAGCGGGCCCGTGCCCAGGGTGCGGCCGTCGAGGTCGACATCGGCACACTCGTCCCAGGCGAGGTGCGCACCGTGGAATGGCGCGGCAAGCCGGTGTGGATCGTGCGACGCACCGCCGAGATGCTGGCCGCGTTGGCCGGCCACGACGCGCAGCTCGCCGACCCCACCTCCGCGCGCGACCAACAGCCGGCCTACGCACGCAACGCCGGCCGCTCCATCCACCCCGAGGTGTTTGTGGCCGTGGGCATTTGTACGCACCTGGGCTGCTCGCCCACCGCTGTGCCGCGCGGCACGGCCAACCCCAGCGTCGGCGCCGACTGGCCGGGTGGCTTCTTCTGCCCCTGCCACGGCTCCACGTTTGATGGCGCGGGCCGGGTGTTCAAGAACAAACCCGCACCCACCAACCTGGAGGTGCCGCCGCACCACTACACCAGCACCACACGCTTGTTGATCGGCGAAGACGACGGCGCCACGGGTTGACACCCCACGGCCCCCAGGGCTGCAACACAGCCGGCGGCACGTTGCGCTAATATACCCCCACAGGTATATTTGAAGCGCCCGCCATGTCCAAGCTCGCCACACCCCCCGCCCAACCGGCGCATCCGCGCAGCCCGCTGCCAGACGAGGTCGGCGGCGGGTTCTCGGTCGAGACCTTTTTCGACCCAGCCACCTCCACCTTCAGCCACCTGCTGCTCGACCCCGCCACGGGCCAGTGCGCGTTGATCGACAGCGTGCGCGACTTCGACCTCAAATCGGGCCGCACCGCCACCACCCAGGTCGACCGCTTGATCGCCCGCGTGCACGAGTTGGGCGCGCACGTGCAGTGGTTGCTCGAGACCCATGTGCACGCCGACCACCTCTCGGCCGCACCCTACCTGCAGCAACGGCTCGGCGGGCGCATCGCCATTGGCGCCCACATCACGCGGGTGCAGCAGACCTTCGGCACACTGTTCAACGCCGAGCCCGGCTTTGCGCGCGACGGCCGGCAGTTCGATCAGCTGTTTGCCGACGGCGACACCTTCCACATCGGCAGCCTGCCCGCCCGCGCGCTGCACACGCCGGGCCACACGCCCGCCTGCCTGAGCTATGTGGTGGGCGAAGGGGCGCACACGGTAGCCTTCGTCGGCGACACCTTGTTTGCGCCCTACTACGGCACCGCGCGCTGCGATTTCCCCGGCGGCGATGCGGCTACGCTCTACCGCTCGATCCACAAGGTGCTGAGCCTGCCGCCCGAGACCCCGCTCTACCTCTGCCACGACTACCCGCCCGCGGGCCAGGCGCCGCAACACCTCAGCACCGTGGCCGCACAGCGCGCCGCCAATGTGCATGTGCACGCGGGCGTGGGCGAGGCCGAATTCGTGGCGCTGCGCCAGGCGCGCGACGCCACACTGGCCATGCCGCTGTTGATGCTGCCGTCGGTGCAGGTCAATATGCGTGCCGGCCACCTGCCGCCGGCCGAGGACAATGGCGTGAGTTACCTCAAAATTCCCCTCAACGCGCTGTGATGATCACTGCCCTGCCCTCAGACATGTGGATGGCCTTGCTCGGCACCCTGGTGGGGGTGGTGATGGCGCTCAGCGGCGCGGGCGGCGGGTCCATCGCCGTGCCACTGCTGATGTTTGGCGCGCACCTGAGCGTGCAGCAGGCCGGCGCGGTGTCGCTGCTGGCGGTGGCCTTCACCGCCGCGCTGGGGACGGCCCTGGCGTGGCGCGAGGGACAAGTGCGCTACCGCGCTGCGGCACTGATCGGCATCAGCGGCATGCTGGCCGCGCCGCTGGGTGTGGCCTTGGCCCACCGTCTGCCGACCTCACCCTTGTTGTGGCTGTTTGGCGGCTTCATGCTCTACACCGCCTGGCGCGCACGGCGGCCGGCGCCCAGCCCCACGGCCGATCAACTCACGGTGTGCCGGCGCGAAGCCGGCGCCATCCAGTTGACGTGGAGCTGGACCTGCACCGGCGTGCTGGCGCGCGCCGGTGCGGCGGCAGGTTCGCTCAGCGGCTTGTTGGGCGTGGGCGGAGGGGTGCTGATCGTGCCGGCACTCGAGCGCGCCAGCAACCTCGACCTGCGCAGCATCCAGGCCACGTCCTTGGCGGTGATGGCCTTGGTGGCGCTCAGCGGCGTGGGCGCCGCCGCGGCGCATGGCCAACTGCCCTGGGCCCTCGCCCTGCCCTTTGCCGCGGGCGCCGTCATCGGGCTGATGGCCGGTCGCCGTGTCGGCCGCCATTTGCCGCATCAACGGCTGCGCCAGGTGTTTGCGGCCGTGGCCGCGGTGGTGGCTTTGCTGGTGCTGGCCCGCGCCGCGGGCCTGGGCGTGTGAGACTGCGCCCCGTCACCACCCTCATCCGCTGAACAGGAACACCCCCACATGGCCACCCCCAACCCCTCTCGCGCCGACGGCTGGAACGCGCGCTTCGCCAGCGACGAGTATGTGTTCGGCACCGCGCCCAATGGCTGGCTGCACGCACAAGCGGGCGTGTGGCAGCCCGGCCAACGTGTGCTGTGCGTGGCCGACGGCGAAGGCCGCAACAGCGTCTGGCTGGCGCAGCAAGGGCTGGTGGTCGATGCTTTTGACATCTCACCCGTGGGTGTGGCCAAGGCGCAGCGCCTGGCCGCGAGCGCGGGGGTGTCGGTGAACTACTCGGTGGCCGATTGCGACGGGTTCGAGTGGCCGGTGGGCAGCTGCGACGGAGTGGCTGCGATCTTCATCCAGTTCGCCGACCCGGCCTTGCGTGCGCGCCTGTTTGCCCACATGCAAGCCGCGGTGAAACCCGGTGGCACGCTGGTGCTGCAGGGCTACACACCGCAGCAACTCGCCTATAAAACCGGCGGCCCGGCGCAGGTGGAGAACCTCTACACCGAGGCCTGGTTGCGCGAGGTGTTTGCCGACTGGTCGATCGAGACGCTGCGCGTGTATGACGAAGCGCTCGATGAGGGCGCCGGCCACGCCGGGCTCTCGGCCCTGGTGGGCCTGGTGGCGCGCAAGCCCTTGTGATGCAGCACCTCCCATGAACCGCCACCGCCTGGGTTCGCTGC
The DNA here is from genome assembly GCA_041164825.1 of Pseudomonadota bacterium. GTDB lineage: Bacteria > Pseudomonadota > Gammaproteobacteria > Burkholderiales > Burkholderiaceae_C > JBEAOO01. The sequence continues at coordinate 5,781 of JBEAOO010000024.1, forward strand.
TGGTGCTGCTGCAGTTCGGCGCGCTGGGCGTCTTGGCCGTGCTGGGCGCGCCCGCTTTTTGGCACGGCGCGGCCGGTGTCGGCGCGTGGCTGTGTTTGCTGGCCGGCGCGGCCGTGGGCCTGGCGGCGGTGGCCGCCAACCGGCCCGGCAACTTCAACATCCACCCCGCGCCACGCGCTGGCGGTGCGCTGGTCACGGCGGGCATTTACCGCTTCATTCGCCACCCGATGTACAGCAGCGTGATGCTCTGTGCCCTTGCTGCGGCGTGGGCTGCTGGTTCGAGCGCCGGCGGGCTGCTGGTGCTGGCACTGGGCGCGGTGTTGTGGCGCAAGGCGCAGCTGGAAGAAGCCTGGATGCAGCACGCCCACAGCGACTACGCCGCCTACGCGGCACGCACCCGGCGCTTTGTGCCAGGCCTGTTGTAGCGGATGGCCGGCAGGGTGCGCCGGGCAGCTCAAGCCGGCCGAAAACGATAGCGCAAACGGTGGTCGTAGGCCTGCCCGGGCAGCAGCCAGCACGAAGGCTGCGGCCACTCGGGGTGGTGAGGGCTGTCGGGCAAAAACTGCGGCTCCAGCGCCAGGCCGGCGCAGGGCGCCATGGGCAGGCCGTCGCGGCCAGTTTGGGCCGCCAGGCCTTGGCCGCCGTAAAACTGGATCGAGGGCAGCGTGGTGGCGAGGTCCATGGCCAAGCGGCCGTCGTCCGAACTGAGCGTCACGGCAGGCCGCTCCAACGCCGCATCGGCGCGGTCCGCATCCAACAACCACGCGTGGTCGTAGCCGCCACTCTGGCGCTGCTGCGCGTCTTGCAGCCACTGGCTGGCCACCACACGCGGCGTGCCAAAGTCAAAGCCCGTGCCGGCCACCGCGGCCAACTGGCCGAGCGGAATCAGCTCGGCATCCACCGGCAGCATCTGCTGCGCGGCGATCTGCAGCGTTTGCGTGCGGGCGTCGGTGTGGCTGGCGTTGAGGTTGAAGTAGGCGTGGTTGGTGAGGCCCACCGGGCACGGTGCGTCCACCACCGCGCGGGTGTGCATCTCGATCACGCCCTGGCCGGGCAGGCGCAGCGTCAGCGTCACCTGCAACTGGCCAGGAAAACCTTGGTCACCATCGGGCGAATCGAGTGTGAACACCACGTGGTGCGCACTGCGCTCGGCCACGGCCCAGCGGCGGCGGTCAAACCCATCGGGCCCACCGTGCAACTGATGGCGCGAACCGAGCTGGGGTGTGAGCGCCCAGTGATGCTCACCGTGCCGGATGCGCGCGCCGCCGATGCGGTTGGCATACCGCCCCACGGCGGCGCCGAGGTAAGCGGTGTTGTGCAGATGGGCCTCGGGCGTGGGGCCGCTGAGCAGCACCTCGCGCTCGCTGCCGTCGGGCAATGCCACGCGGCAGCTGTACCAGGTGGCGCCGATGTCCATCACGGTGAGCGACACGCTGCCATCGGCACTGCGCAGAGAAATCAACTGGGGCGACTGGGCATCGGTCATCGGGTCGTCAAGGCAAATAGCGGGCACGGGTGAGCACGGGCAGATCATCGCGCAGCGCGGCCTCGTCCACCGGGTGGCGCGCTGCGGCGCGGGCCGGCGCATCACCCCAGGGGTCGGCTTGCTCCACGCTGCTGCGGCGGAACTCGGTGGGGCTCACGCCCACGCGCTTGCGGAACACGCGCGAAAAATAGAGCTGGTCGTCATAACCCACGCGGCCGGCGATGCTCGACACCGGCGTGGCCGTGGACTGCAGCATGTGCTTGGCCAAGATGATGCGTTGGTCCTCGCGCCAGCGCACGATGTTGACGCCCATTTGCTCGCGAAACACATGGGCCAACCGCGAGGGCGACAGGCACACATGGCGGGCGATTTCTTCCAGGCTCATCTCGTGAGCCAGGTTGTTGGCAATGAACTGGCAAGCGCCTTGCACACGCGCATCCATGGGCCGCTGTTGCGAGCCGGGGGCTTCTTCGTGGCAGCGAATCAACAAGCGCTCCAGCAGGTTCACAGCCAGCTCTTCGGAGCTGCGGCGGCCCGCGCGGTGGGTGGCGTCGATCTGCGTGAAGAGCTCGTCGAACTCCTTGATGAGCGCCGGGTCGCGCAGCTTCAAGCGGCCCACACCCCCCGTCTGCTCGGCCCACTGCAACCAGCTGGCCCAAAAGCCGCGCGGGCGAAAGTAAACCCAGCGGTGGTACCACTCACGGCTGTCGGGCGCGCGGCCGTAATAGTGCGGCACATCGGGCGGGAACAGCAGCAGGTCGCCGGTTTCGCACTCGAACGAGGGCGCGCCGTCAAACACCTTGCCGCGCCCCTGCACCGTCATGTTGATGATGTAGCCCTTCATGCCGCTGGGGCGATCGACAAAGAAGTCGAGCGCCCCGCCCTGCACGATGGGCGTGAGGCCAGCCACCAGGTAGAGGTTGAAGGAGTAACCCGGCAGCAGCGGATTCAACTGCTGCGAGGCATCACTGGGGCGAGCGCGCGAGACCATGGCGGGAGGGCTCAAGGCGTGATGAGGCGACGGCTCACTTGTTCTTGTTGTAGACGTCGACAAACACGGCGGCCAGCAGCACCAGGCCCTTGATGACCTGCTGGTAGTCGATGCCGATGCCCATGATGGACATGCCGTTGTTCATCACGCCCATGATGAAGGCGCCAATCACCGCGCCCATCACCTTGCCCACACCGCCCGAGGCCGAGGCGCCGCCGATGAAGCAGGCGGCAATCACATCGAGCTCAAAGCCCAGGCCGGCCTTGGGCGTGGCGGTGTTCAGGCGCGCCGCAAACACCAGGCCCGCCAACGCGGCCAACACGCCCATGTTGACGAAGGTGTAGAAGCTCAAGCGCTCGGTGCGGATGCCCGAGAGCTTGGCGGCCTTCTCGTTGCCACCCAGCGCATAGATGCGGCGGCCGATGGTGGTGCGGCTGGTGACGAAGTCAAACAGCGCGATCAGCAGCGCCATCACGATCAACACATTGGGCAGGCCCTTGTAGGAGGCCAGCAGGTAGCTGAAGCCCACCAGCAGCGCCGAGAAGATGGCCAGCTTGCCGTAGAAGAAGGCCGCCGGCTCAGACACCACGCCGTGCTTGAGCTGGTTGGCGCGCGTGCGCAGCCCAGCCACGGCCAACAAGGCCGCCACCACCACGCCCAGCAACAGCGAGAGCAGGCGCAGCGACTCACCACTGAACACATCGGGGATGAAGCCGGAGCTCAGCGCTTGAAACGTCTCGGGGAACGGGCCCACCGACTGGCCTTGCAGCAGAGCCAGCGCCAAGCCCTTGAACACCAACATGCCGGCCAAGGTGACGATGAAGGACGGGATGCGGAAGAACGCCACGAAGTAGCCCTGGGCCGCGCCGATCAAACCGCCCACGGCCAGGCACACCAACGTGGTCGGCAGGTAGTGCCAACCGTAGTTCACCATCAACACAGCGGCCAGCGCACCCACAAAACCCACCACTGAGCCCACCGACAAATCGATGTGCCCGGCCACGATCACCAGCAGCATGCCCAGCGCCATGATGACGATGTAGCTGTTCTGCAGCACGAGGTTGGTGAGGTTGAGCGGCTGCATCAGCGTGCCGTCGGTCATCACCTGGAAGAAGGCCATGATGGCCACCAGGGAGATCAACATGCCGTAATCGCGCAGATTGCTCTTGAGGAAGCTCAGGCCGGAGGGGCTGGCGCCGACCTGTTCGGCGGCCGGGGCGGCGGGGGTCGCGGAGGGGTGATTCACAGTGCTCATGTCGTGCTCGGTTCGGGCTCTATCGGTACACGGTGTTTGACCGGCTCAATGCGCGCTCACGATGGCGCGCATGATCTTTTCTTGGCTGGCTTCAGCGGTGGGCATCTCGGCCACAAAGCGACCTTCGTTCATCACGTAGATGCGGTCGCTCAAGCCCAGCAGCTCGGGCATCTCGGACGAGATCACGATCACGCACTTGCCCTCTGCGGCGAGCTGCGCGATCAGCGTGTAGATCTCGAACTTGGCGCCCACATCAATGCCGCGCGTGGGCTCGTCCAAGATCAGCACCTCGGGGTTGGTGAACAGCCACTTGCTGAGCACCACCTTCTGCTGGTTGCCACCCGAGAGGTTGACCACTTTTTGCGCCACGCTTGAGCAGCGCGTGCGCAGCTTCTCGCGAAAGCTCTGCGCCACACCAAACTCGCGCCCATCGTCGATCACACCGCGCGTGGACACACCGGGCAAATTGGCCAGCGAGGTGTTGAACTGAATGTCTTCGCTCAGCACCAGGCCGTTGCCCTTGCGGTCCTCGGTCACATACGCAAAGCCGTGCGCCACCGCTTTGCCCACGGTGCTCACGTCAATCTCTTGGCCGTTCAGCAGCGCCTGGCCGCTGATGCGCTGACCCCAGCTGCGACCGAAGAAGCTCATCGCCAGCTCGGTGCGGCCCGCGCCCATCAGGCCGGCAATGCCGACGATCTCACCTCGCCGCACGTGCAGGTTCACGCCCTTGATGACCTCGCGGTCGGCGTGCTGCGGGTGGTGGGCGCGCCAGTTGCGCAGCTCAAACACGGTATCGCCGATGTGGGGCGTGCGCTTGGGGTAGCGGTCGGCCATCTCGCGGCCCACCATGCCGCGGATCACGCGGTCTTCGCTGATGGTTTCGGCGTGGCAATCCAGCGTTTCCACCGTGCTGCCATCGCGCAAGATGGTGATCGCGTCGGCCACCTTGGCAATTTCGTTGAGCTTGTGCGAGATCAGGATACAAGCAATGCCCTGGGCCTTTAGGCCCAGCAGCAGTTGCAGCAGCGCATCGCTGTCGGTCTCGTTCAGGCTGGCCGTGGGCTCGTCCAAGATCAGCAGCTTCACCTGCTTGGACAGCGCCTTGGCAATTTCCACCAACTGCTGCTTGCCCACGCCCAGGTGGGTGATCAGCGTGCTGGGCGATTCCTTGAGGCCCACTTTGTTCAGCAGCGCCTGGGTCTGGCTGTGCGCGGCCATCCAGTCGATCACGCCTCGCGTGGCCGTCTCGTTGCCCAAGAAGATGTTCTCGGCAATCGACAGCAGCGGCACCAGCGCCAGCTCTTGGTGAATGATGATGATGCCTTGGGCCTCACTGTCGTGAATGCCGCTGAACTGCCGCAACTGCCCTTGGTAGTGGATCTCGCCGCTGTACTCGCCGTGCGGGTAGACGCCCGAGAGCACCTTCATCAAGGTTGATTTGCCGGCGCCGTTTTCGCCCACCACGGCGTGGATCTCACCGGCGCGCACGCGCAGGTTGACGCGGTTGAGCGCCACCACACCGGGGAAGGTCTTGCGGATGTCGCGCATCTCCAGCAAGGGGGGCGCGGACGCTGTGCTCGTGTTCATCATCAGAGGGTTCAAAGGCCGGCCCATCAGACCGGCAAAAAACAGGGCGTCCGGACCGCCAAAGGCCCTGCACCTCGCGGTGCAGGGCCCAGGCTGTCAGGCACAGATCACTTGACCTGCGATTCCTTGTAGTAGCCGCTGCCAATCAGCACCGGGTTCCAGTTGGAGGCATCCACGGCCACCGGCTTCAGCAGGTACGAGGGCACCACCTTCACGCCGTTGTTGTAGGTCTTGGTGTCGTTGATCTCGGGCTTCTTGCCGCTGAGCATGGCGTCCACCATGTTGGCCGTGACCTTGGCCAGTTCACGCGTGTCTTTGAACACGGTGGAGAACTGCTCGCCCTTCAAGATCGACTTCACCGACTGCACCTCGGCGTCTTGGCCGCTGACCACCGGGCAAGGCTGTTGCGCGGTGCAGTAGCCCACGCCCTTCAGGCTGCTCAAGATGCCGATCGACAGGCCGTCGTACGGGCTCAGCACGCCGTGGACCTTGTCCTTGCCGTAGTAGGCGCTGAGCAGGTTGTCCATGCGGGCTTGCGCCACCGCGCCATCCCAGCGCAGCGTGCCGACCTTGTCCATGCCCATTTGCTTGCTGCGCACCACCAGCTTGCCGCTGTCGATGTAGGGCTTGAGCACGCTCATGGCGCCGTCGTAGAAAAAGAAGGCGTTGTTGTCGTCCGGGCTGCCACCGAAGAGTTCGATGTTGAACGGGCCCTTGCCCGCCTTGAGGCCCAGCTTGTCGATGATGGACGTGGCTTGCAGCACGCCGACCTGGAAGTTGTCGAAGGTGGCGTAGTAGTCGACGTTCTTGCTGCCCTTGATCAGGCGGTCGTAGGCGATGACCTTGATGCCTTTGTCGGCCGCGTTTTGCAGCACCTTGCTCAGCGTCGTGCCGTCAATCGACGCCACCACCAGCACCTTCACGCCCTTGGTGACCATGTTCTCGATCTGGGCGAGCTGGTTCGGGATGTCGTCGTCGGCGTACTGCAGGTCGGTCTTGTAGCCACGGTCTTTCAGCACCTTGACCATGTTGTCACCGTCGGCGATCCAGCGGGCCGACGACTTGGTGGGCATCGAGATGCCGATGGCGCCCTTGTCTTGGGCTTGGGCGAACGGGGCGGCGGCGATCAGGCCGGCCAACAAACTCAGGCGAATGAAATGAGCGCGATTCATGTGTGTCTCCAGATATTGTTCAAACCGATTCAAAACCCTGCTCGGCAGCGGATGAGAATCTATTTTTAAGCGGCAAAAGCCCATCTTGAAAAACCCCTTACACCAAAGCCCGGGGCCTCAAAACGTAAACCAGCACGGCGGCCCGGTGTGCCGCCGTGCGTCGGCTTGAAAACCGATGCCTGTTCAGCGGAGCGAAGGTTAGGCGGCACATGGACAGAACCTCTCAGGGTTCCTACCAAGCCGCCACGAGCTCAGCCGTTTTATCCATGTCTTTGACAGATCGTAGACAGATCGGGGCGCCGCTCTGCACGGGATTGCCCTGCCCGCAGCGCGCCCGAGCAGCGCCAACACCAGTCGCATCCCATGGGCTGGGATGCACGATTCAGCACACTCCAGCCGCGGCACACCGGCGCGCCCAGCGATTGACAGGATGTCGCGTTGCACCAGTCAACCCGTCTATGTCAATCTGGCGTGCCTTTGCTGCCGCTCAAGCCGTTTTGTTCATATCTACAGCCGTTCTGTCGTGGCGCCGCCGGGGCTTGATTTTTAACATCGCCCACCACGCCTCGGTTTCCGCGAGGCGCTTGAATGGCACACGATGAATATCTCGATCGGTTTGGATTTTGGCAGCGACTCGGTGCGCGCTCTGGCAGTATTTTGTGATTCCGGGGAAGAATTAGCCACCGCCGTGGCAGCGTATCCACGCTGGTCGCGGGGTGAGTTTTGCGAGCCGCTGCGCCAGCAGTTTCGCCACCACCCGCTCGACTACACCGAGGCGATGACCGCCGCCGTGCGCGAGGTGGTGCAGGCCCTGGGCCCCCGCGCCTCCGATGTGCGCGCCCTGGGTGTAGACACCACCGGCTCCACCCCGGCGCCGGTCGACGCGCACGGCCAGGTGCTGGCGCTGCGGCCCGAGTTTGCGAGCAACCCGAACGCGATGTTTGTGCTGTGGAAGGACCACACCGCCATTGAAGAGGCCGAGGCGCTGACCGCGCTGGCGCACAGCGGGCGCTTCGCCGACGTGACGCGTTTTGCAGGCGGCATCTATTCGTCCGAATGGTTCTGGGCCAAGGCGCTGCACGTGAGCCGCCAGGACGACGCCGTGCATCGCGCCACCCGCGCCTGGGTGGAGTTGTGCGACTGGGTGCCCGCGCTGCTGGCCGGTCGAACCGCCCTCGACACCTTGCCGCGCGGGCGCTGCGCGGCCGGCCACAAATCGCTGTGGCACCCGCAGTGGGGTGGGCTGCCACCGCGCGCGTTTTTGGCCGCATTGGACGAGCGCCTGGTGCACCCGCTGCGCGAGCCGATGTTCACCGACTCCCAAACCGCCGACGTGCCAGTGGGTGCGCTCAGCCCCGAGTGGGCGCAGCGCCTGGCCCTGCCCGCGGGCACGGTGGTGGCCGGTGGTGCCTTTGACTGCCACATGGGCGCGGTGGGCGGTGGCGCCCAGCCCTACACGCTGGTCAAGGTGATTGGCACCTCCACCTGCGACATCTTGCTGGCCGAGCCCGAGCGCATTGGCCAGCGCGCCATTGCCGGCATCTGCGGCCAGGTGGACGGCAGCGTGGTGCCCGGCATGATCGGCCTGGAGGCCGGGCAATCGGCCTTTGGCGACCTCTACGCCTGGCTCAGCCGCACGCTGGGTTGGTCGCTGGGCTGGGCCGCCGAGCGCGAGCCCGCGCTGGCCGCCAGCTTGCACAAAGCGCAGGCCGACCTGCTCCCTGCGCTGGCCGAGAGCTGGGCACAAAACATGGACCTGGCGCACCTGCCGCTGGCGCTGGATTGGCTCAACGGCCGCCGCACGCCCCACGCCAACCAGCGCCTGCAAGGCGTGCTGGGCGGCCTCACCTTGGGCACCACCGCACCCGCATTGTTTGGCGCCGTGGTGGCCGCCACCGCCTTTGGCGCGCGCGCCATTGCCGAGTGCTTTGAGCAGCAGGACGTGCCCGTGCAACAGGTGCTGGCCATGGGCGGCATTGCCCGCAAATCGCCCACGGTGATGCAGGTGATGGCCGACGTCATGAACCGCCCGGTGGACGTGGTGGGCTCCGACCAATGCTGCGCGCTGGGCGCCGCCATCTTTGGTGCCGTGGCCGCGGGCGTGCATGCCGATGTGGCCAGCGCGCAAGCCCACATGGCCAGCGCCGTGGAGCGCCGCTACCTGCCCAACGCCGACCGCGCACCGACCTACCAAGCGCACTACGAGCGTTTCCAGGCCTGGTCGGTCGCGTGCGAGCCGCTGTATGCCGCCAAAGCGACGGAGACCGCTGCATGAGCGCGCTGCAACAACTCAAGGCCGAGGTGCTGGAAGCCAACCTCGACCTGCCGCGCCACGGCCTGGTGACCTTCACCTGGGGCAACGTCAGCGGCTTTGATGCCGAGCGCGGCCTGGTCGCCATCAAGCCCAGCGGCGTGGCCTACGACAAGCTGAGCGTGGACGACATCGTCGTGCTCGACCTGCAGGGCGCGCGCGTGGCCGGCACGCTCAAGCCCTCGTCCGACACTGCCACCCACCTGCTGCTCTACCGCAGCTGGCCGCAGCTGCGCGGCATCGTGCACACCCACTCCACCCACGCCACGGCCTGGGCGCAAGCGGGCCGCGCCATCCCCGCGCTGGGCACCACGCACGCCGACTACTTTCACGGTCCCGTGCCCTGCGCGCGGCCGTTGACGCAGGCCGAGGTGGAAGGCGACTACGAACTCAACACCGGCCAGGTGATCGTCGAGACCTTTGCGGGCCTCGACCCGGTGGCCGTGCCGGGCGTGCTGGTGTCCGAGCACGCACCCTTTGCCTGGGGCCACAGCCCGCACAACGCCGTGCACAACGCGGTGGTGCTGGAGGAAGTAGCGCGCATGGCGCTGCTGACGCTGAGCCTCAACCCCACGCGTGGCCCGATCGCCGATCACCTGCTCGACAAGCACTACTTGCGCAAGCACGGCAAGGCCGCTTACTACGGCCAGCGCTGAGACGCCTCAAGCCGACGGCCTTCACGCCCGGCCCACCCTGAACTCTCTTTTTCCACCGCGAACGAAACCCCTCACCATGACCACCGCCTACCCCCAACTCGAAGCCTGGTTTGTCGTCGGCAGCCAGCACCTGTACGGCCCCAAGACCCTGCAGCAAGTGGCCGAACACGCCGCACAGATCGTCGAGGGCCTGAACGCCAGCGGCGCGCTGCCGATGAAGCTGGTGCTGCAACCCACCGTGACCGAACCCGATGGCATCCTGGCCCTGTGCCGCGAGGCCAACAACGCGCCCAACTGCGTGGGCCTCGTCACCTGGATGCACACCTTCTCGCCCGCCCGCATGTGGATCGCCGGCCTGACGGCGCTGCAAAAGCCGTTCATGCAGCTGCACACGCAGTTCAACGCCGAGGTGCCCTGGGGCACCATGGACATGAACTTCATGAACCTCCACCAAACCGCCCACGGCGGCCGCGAATACGGCTACATCGGCGCCCGCCTGCGCAAGCCGCACAGCGTGGTGGTGGGCCACTGGCAAGCGCCGGCCGTGCAGCAAGAGCTGGCCGAGTGGATGCGCGTGACCGCTGCGGTGCAAGACAGCCGCCAGCTCAAGGTGGCCCGCTTTGGCGACAACATGCGCGAAGTGGCCGTGACCGAGGGCGACAAGGTGGAGGCGCAAATTCGCTTCGGCTACGCGGTCAACGGCTACAGCCTGGGCGAGCTCGCCGCCACGGTCGATGCCGTGACCGACGCGCAGGTGAACAGCCTGGTCGATGAGTACGAAACCATCTACGAGCTGAGCGCGGCGGTGCGCCACGGCGGCGACAAGCGCAGCCACCTGATCGACGCCGCGCGCATCGAGCTGGGCATCCAGACCTTCTTGGAAAAGGGCCGCTTCGGCGCCTTCACCACCACGTTCGAGAACCTGCACGGTTTGAAGCAACTGCCCGGCTTGTCGGTACAACGGCTGATGCAAAAGGGCTACGGTTTTGGCGCCGAAGGCGACTGGAAAACCTCGGCCCTGCTGCGCGCCATCAAGACCATGAGCGCAGGCACGAATGCCGGCACCTCGTTCATGGAGGACTACACCTACAACCTCACGCCCGGCCACGAGCTGGTGATTGGCGCGCACATGCTGGAGGTCTGCCCGAGCATTGCCGCCGAGGCCAAGCCGCTGCTCGATGTGCAGCCGCTGGGCATCGGCAAGAAGGACGACCCGGCGCGTTTGATCTTCAGCGCCAAGCCCGGCCGCGCCATCCACAGCACGCTGATCGACCTGGGCAACCGCTTCCGCCTGATCTCGCACGAGGTCGATGTCGTGGCCCCGCCGCACGCCCTGCCCAAGCTGCCGGTGGCGCACGCGGTCTACACGCCGCTGCCCGATTTTTACCGCGGCACCGAGGCGTGGATTCATGCCGGTGGCGCGCACCACACGGTGTTCAGTCAAGGCGTGAGCGTGCAGCAGCTGCGCACCTTCGCCGAGATGTTCGACATCGAGTTCGTGCACATCGGCGCCCACACGCAGATCAGCCAGCTGAAGCAGGAACTGCGCTGGAACGATCGGACGTTCTGACGCGGACTGGTGATGAAAGATGCGGCTCCTTTGTGGACCGGAAGGTCCTTTCTGTCCACGGTGCCGCACAGGGCCTGAGGCCGCTTCGCGGTCGAAGGTTTCCCTGTCGACGATCGGTGCGAGGGCGGCGATGGGCCGGGCCGATTTGCTGCGTGTCCCCCGAACCCGCTTGCGCGGCTTCTCCTCCTTTACCTCCGCAAATCGGCCCGGCCCGTCACCGCCCCTGCGAGCACCGCGGTGTGCGTCGACCTGGCATGCCACCACCGATTCAGAGCGCGCTGTGCCGCATTCGCTTTGCGCAGGTAAAGGGGGAGCCGGCCGCAGGCCGGCGGAGGACACGGAGCAAAGCGAATGCGGCGCAGCGCGCCTCGCGCCAACCTTCGAATGCGGGTTGACCAGCAGCCACCCCACTCAGGGGTTCTCCCGAGGCTGCGGCGCGGCTTGCAAGCTGGGTTTGTGACGCGCTGACACAGCGTGCACTAGGTGCCAGCGAACAGGCGACGGCGTGCCCGGGCCAGCGCATTCCTCACCTACACACAAACCCCAAGTGGCCCCGCACTTGCAGACAAGCAGCACCTTTGTGCCAACGCTGAACACTGCCTGTGCTGCCTCACCGCTGGATCGCCCCACTCATTGCCCTGCTGCCCACCTTCTTGCGCCGAACGTGGGCGCTGAGCCTGCACGGCCTGCTGTTCACGCTGGCGCTGCTTTTGGCCCAGGCCGCATCGGCCAGCACGCTCGACCGCGCCTCGCTCAGCAAGCTGTTTCCCTCACCCCTCACGGTGGGCGAGCGCGACGCCGACCTGCCGGTGTGGCCCATTTTCAAGAACGAACTCACCAGCAGCGTGCTGCTCGGGTATGTGTTCGAGTCGCTGGACTTTGCGCCGGTGCCGGGCTTCTCTGGCACGCCGGTCAACCTGCTGGTGGCGCTCGACACGCAAGGCGCCTTCATCGACGTGCGTGTGCTCTCGCACCACGAACCGGTGTTTCTGGACGGCCTCGGCGAAGGCCCGCTGTTCAAGTTCGTCGAGCAATACCCCAAGCTCACGCTGCAGCAAAACATCAAGATCGGCAGCAACCAAAACAAGGGCAGCCAAGCCGGCAGCGCCAACGTCTACATCGACGGCGTGGCCAAGGCCACGGCCTCGGTGCGCATCATCAACCAGAGCCTGCTCTCGGCCTCGCTGGCGGTGGCGCGCGCCAAGCTGGGGTTTGCGACCGGCCGCGATCCGGACCTGATCGGCCGCATTCGCGCCGATGTGTTCAAGCCGATGGACTTTGCCGCGCTCGCCAAAGCCGGCCTCATCACCACCCAAGCCTGGCGCAATGCGGACGTGGAAGCCGCGTTCAAGGGCACCGTGGGTGAAGGCCAAGACGAGCTGGCGCGCGCCTCTCCCAACGCCTTGTTCAGCGAGCTGCTGATCGCCCACCTCAACGTGCCCAGCGTCGGCCGCAACCTGCTCAGCGACAGCGCTTGGGGCTACCTCAGCGGCTGGATCGAACCCGGCGACCACGCGTTTTTGGTGGTCAGCCGCGGACGCTACAGCTTTGTCGGCGACGACTACACCACCGGCGCCGTGCCCGACCGCTTGAGCCTGGCACAGGGCGGCCTGGCCATCGAGATGCGCGACCTGCGGCTGGACAACGGCTTGAAGTTACCGCCCGCTTGGCAAGGCGCCGACGTGCAAGCGCGCGTGTTCAAGGTCATCAGCCAGGCCAGCCTGGACCCGGCGCAGCCACTGGACGTGGCGCTCAGCGTGACGCGCAGCAAGGGCGTGATCATGCCGGAGCGGGTGCGCAAGGCGTTCACCGTGAGCGTGCACCTGCCCGATGCGTTTGTGGAGCCTGGCCGCATCAACGACAAAACCTGGCACGCCATCTGGCGCCAGCGCACCGCGGAGATTGCCGTGTTGGTGGTGGCCTTGGCGGGCCTGAGCCTGATGCTCGCCAAACCGCGCTGGCTGACGCGCTCGATGCCGCGCCTGCAGCGCGTGCGCACGCTGTGGCTGCTGTTCACGCTGGGCTTCATCGGCTGGTACGCGCAGGGCCAACTCAGCATCGTCAACCTCACCGCGCTGATCCAGGCGCTGCTGGCCAAACGCGACCTCAGCTTTTTCATGTACGACCCGATGACGGTGCTGCTCTGGGGCTTTGTGCTGATCAGCATGGTGGCCTGGGGGCGCGGCACGTTCTGCGGCTGGCTCTGCCCGTTTGGCGCGCTGCAAGAGCTGATCGCCAAGCTGGCGCAGCGCCTGCGTGTGCCTCAACTCAAGCTGCACACGCGCACCGATGCACGGCTGAAATGGATCAAGTACGTGCTGCTGGCGCTGCTGCTGATCACGCCGTTTTTCAGCGCCGTGTGGACCGACCGGCTGGCCGAGCTGGAACCGTTCAAAACCTCGATCACGCTGGTGTTCGTGCGCTCGTTGCCGTTTGTGCTGTGGGCGGTGGCGCTGCTGGCGCTGAGCGCCACGGTCTACAAGGGCTATTGCCGCTACCTGTGTCCCTTGGGCGCGGGCATGGCGGTGCTGGGCCGGGTGCGGCTGCTGAACTGGATTCCACGCCGCGCCGAGTGCGGCCAGCCCTGCCAAACCTGCCGCCACCGCTGCGAGTACCAGGCCATCACGCCCCAGGGCGCGGTGGACTACAGCGAGTGCTTCCAGTGCATGGACTGCGTGGTGATCCACGACAGCGATGCGCTCTGCGCGCCGCTGATCTTGGCCCAGCGCAAGCAGCGGGTGATTCCCGTTCACGCGCTGCCTGTGCCGCCATCGGCCTGAGGCCATTCATTGAAGCCCATTCACCGAAGCCCACGCCCTGAAGCCAGCGAGCGCACCCCGACCATGATCCAACGCCGCACCGCCCTGCTCGCCGCCCTCGGCCTGGGCGCCACCCTGGCCACCCGCGCCAGCCCCCTGCACTGGGCGCAGCGCTCGCTGCTGGGCCTGGGCACCACGTTGCGCCTGCAGGTGGCCCACGCCGATGCCGGCGGCGCTGAGCGCGCGCTGGACGCCGCCGTGGCCGTGATCCGCGAGGTCGAAGCCGCGATGAGCTTGTTCCGCCCCGACAGCGAACTGCAGCGCCTCAACCGCGACGGCGAACTGCGCCAGCCCAGCCCGCACCTGCTGGCCGTGCTGCGCGCGGCGCAGCACGTGGCCTGGCACAGCCAAGGCGCGTTCGACCCCACCGTGCAGCCGCTGTGGCTGGCCTACGCACAGGCGCAAGCGCAAGGCCGTTTGCCCACGGCCGCGGCGCTGACCGACGCACGCAGCCGCATCGGCCACACCGCGCTGCGCGTGCAGCCCGAGGGCGTGCGTCTGCTGCGGCCGGGCATGGCCGTCACGCTCAATGGCATTGCGCAAGGCTACGCGGCCGACGCGGCGCGCGAGGTGCTGCTGCACCATGGCGTGCAACACGCGCTGCTCGACACCGGCGAGTTCGCCGCCTGGGGCCGCAACGCCGACGCCCGCGACTGGACGCTGGCCATCGACGACCCGCACCACCCCGGCGAGCCCATCGCGCGTTTGCACAGCGATGGCCGCTGTGTGGCCACCTCGGCAGACAACCTCTGCGCCTTCACGGCCGACCACCGCCACCATCACATCTTTGACCCCGCCACGGGCGACTCGCCGACGCAACTCAGCAGTGTGACGGTGGCCGCTCCCAGCGCCATGCTGGCCGACGCGCTGACCAAGGTGATGTTTGTGGCCGGCCCCGAGCGCATTGCGGCACTCGCCAAGCAATGGCGTGTGGGCGTGTTGTGGGTGGACAAACGTGGCCACTGGGGTGCCACGGCGGACCTGCGGCTGGGCTGAGGGGCCGCCTTGTGGGGCGTCTCAGGCGCTCATGCGCCGTCGCGTTCAAACACAGCAACAGTGCCGCTGGCGGGCGGGGCCGAGGCACTGAGACGAACCTCATGCCAAGGCCCTGGCGCGGGGAGCGCTGTGCCGCATTCGCTTTGCTCCGTGCCCGGGCCAGCGCCGCCCTCGCGCCGATCGTCGAACGGAAAACCTCGAAACGGCCAACGGCCACAAGCCCAGAGCGGCAACATGCCAAGAACCGAACGGCCCGGCCTCGCCACACAGCTGCTCCTGGGCGCAAGCGGGCGTCAAGGCTCGATGTCGGGTGCGAAGTAGCTCATGTGGGCGTCTGCGGCCATGCGCTCGATCGCACCAGTGGCGCGCAACACGCCGAGGCCGCGATTGAAGCGCTGCAGCAGCTCCTCGCCGCGCGGCACTTTGCGGCTGATCACCACATGCACCGGCGCATTCCAGTAGGCCCGCCCGCCGCAGGTGATTTGCGCGTGTTCTTCGGCGGTGAGGTTGCGGTCCATCAGGTACTCGGCCGTGTCTGAGCCAATGGGCAACATGTCGATGCGCCGGACCAGCAGCTTGCGCAAATTGGCCACATCGCTGCCGGCCACATCCACGTTCAAGCGCCCCGCCGCCTGCAATTGCGAAAAGCCCTCGGAGTAGTAATTGCCGGCGGTGATGCCCAAACGTCGCTCACTCAGGTCGTCCAGCGACAGCCAGGAAAACTGGCGCACGCGCAGTTGGCAAAACACCATGCGCAGCAGCATCACCGGGTCGGAAAAGTACAGATCGCGTTCGCGGTCGGGGTTGCGCGCCCAGCCCATGCTGCCGGTGTAGAGCCCAGCGCGCGGGCCCTCGATGGCGCGGTTGGTGGAGACGGTCACCAGCTTGACCGTCACCCCCGCCACGGCAAACGCTTCGGTGACGATCTGACTCAGCAGGCCCTTGCCAGCAAGCTCCTCCGACATGAGCGGCGGGTATTCGTGCAAGGTGATGGTGACCGGCTCGCCCCAAGGCGGCGGCGCCGCGCCGGCCACTTGCGCACGGGCCCCCGCGGAAAGCAGGCCGAGCGCCAGCAGGCAGGCCATCCAGGCCCAACGTCCAATCGGTGTCATCGTTTGATCCTATGACTCAAAACAGGCGCTTGGGCAACCTCAAGCACCGCGCAAAACAGCCTCACAAATCGCCCCAGTTCGACACCCCGAAGCTGTCGCCCAAGGCCGTTTCCAGCGCTTCGCGCAGCACGTTCAGCTCAATGGGCTTTTGCAACATGCGGATGCCCGGCAGGCTGTCCAGGCGCTCGCCCAATGCGGGCGGGATGTTGCCGCTGACGAAGAAAAACGGCCCGGCATGGCCCGCCTCGGCCATCAGCGCGTGCACGTCAAACCCGGTGTGGCCCTCCATCAGCATGTCGCTCAGCACGACATCCCAACGCTCGCCTTGCGCCAGCAGGCGGGCCACCTCGATCGGCGACGCCACGGCCGTGACCTGGTGCCCAATGACCTGCAACATGCGCGACAGCACCTGCAGCACCACCTCGTCGTCGTCCACCAGCAGCACGCGTGCTTGTTGCAGCGGCGAGGGCTTGTGGCGGCGCCGCGTATCGGCCTGCCCCGCGTCGGGTGCCACGGCCGGCAGCACGATGGTCATGGAGGTTTCACCGGTCACCGACGACATGATCATTCGTCCGCCCGACTGCTGCGCAAAGCCCATCACCATGGAAAGCCCCAGCCCCGTGCCGCGGCCACTGCCCTTGGTGGTGAAAAAGGGCTCACCCATGCGCCCCAACACCTCGGGCGCAATCGCCGGGCCGCGGTTGATCACGCTCAGGCTCACCCAGTCACGGCCATCGGTGTGCTGGTCGCCCACCCTCACACGCAACACCCCGCCGCTGACCTGCGCATCGCGCGCGTTGACCAGCAAATTGAGCAAAGCGGTTTCAAGAAAAGTGATGTCAGTGGCGATGGCCCACTCGCTGTGGCCCTCCACCCGCACGCTGTGGTTGCCCCCCAGCGTGCGCGCCGCCATGGCCACCACCTCGTCCACCACCTCGCGTGGATCGAGCACGCGCGGGCTCAGATGCTGCTTGCGCGCGTAGGAGAGCAGCTGGCTGGTCAGCACCGAGCCGCGTTCGCTCGCGGTGAGGATGGCGCTGAGCATCTGTCGGCCATCCTCTGAGAGCCGCTCCTGCTCGCCGATGAGTTCGGCGTTGCCGCCAATGGCCATCAGCAGGTTGTTGAAGTCGTGCGCCACGCCGCTGCTGAGCGTGCCCAGCGCGTTCATTTTGTGCGATTGCTGCACGGCGGCCTCGTACTGGCGCTTGAGCGTCAGATCGCGCAGCAGGTAGACGCACGAGCCCTCCTGGCCGCCCAGCATCAGACGGGTCGCGCTGGCCTCGAAGGTGGCGCCTGCGGGCGTCTCAAAGGCGTAGGGATGCTCAAACGCCCGCAACACCGGCGCGGGCACAAATTCGCCCCAACGCGCGCCCACGGTGAGCCGCTCGCCCTCGGGCAGCAGCAGCCGCGCCGCCGCGTTGCAGCGCAGCACCCGCTGGCGCATGTCGGTGATCACCATGCCGTCGCGCAGGGCCTCAAAGGCGCTGTCGGCCACGCCCCGTTCTTGCTCAAAGCGGAAGGTGCGGCGGCGCAACTCGGCCACCAACTGATCAATTTCGTCGCCCTCATCGCCGGCCGGGCGAACCAGTGTCAACTCGCGTCCACCCGCATCACTGCGCACCGACTCGATGATCTGCATGATCGGCCGGATCACCATGCGGCGCAGCAACCAGGCCGGAAAAATCGACGCCAACACCACCACCACCACCAGCGGCGCGCCCGTGAGCAAGGCCAGCTTGAGCCGATCGGCCGAAGGCGCGCCGGCGCTCGGGACGTAGCACACGCGCAACTCGCCCGAGGTCAGCGTGTTGGCACCCACACGCTGGCCCTGCAGCGAGCGCCGAATGTCGTGCTCGCAGTCGGGCCACACCGGCCGTGGCGAGCCGGCATGGGGCTGCGCAGGTCGGGGCCATCGCTGTGCGCCAGGCTGCAGGGCGGGCTGCGGCAACTGGAGTTGCTGGGCGTCGTCGGCAAAACGCACGGCC
This sequence comes from Pseudomonadota bacterium, assembly GCA_041164825.1. Taxonomy (GTDB): domain Bacteria; phylum Pseudomonadota; class Gammaproteobacteria; order Burkholderiales; family Burkholderiaceae_C; genus JBEAOO01. The sequence continues at coordinate 23,724 of JBEAOO010000024.1, forward strand.
ACCACACCCGGCTGCGCCATCACGGCTTGCAGCACGGTGCTCAGCGCATGCTCGTCAATGTCCCAGGCGGCATTGCCCAGCGTGGGCATCAGCAGATCGACCGAGGCGGCGACGGCATCCAGCCGCTCGGCTTGCAACAAACGTGTGGCCAACAGCCCCTGGCCAATGACCAGCACACCGCAGACCATGGCGATCGACACCAAGCTGCGCCAAAAAATGCGCGCGCCCAGCACACTGTGCCCGTCTCGTCTGGCGGGGGCCACTGAAGCCATGGATCTGGATCTCCAAAAACGCCCGTGGCTCTGGCGGTCGGCCGAGATACCGGCACCGCTGACAGCGCTGACAGGCATCCCGGCAGCCCCACCGCGGGTGCCCTGACAGAGGGCACTGCTGAACGGCCACATTGAAAGAATTCAGTTTAGAGACCGGACCTCGCCACCAAGGCATGAACGCACGGAAAACCACACCACATTGTGTCGATCTGTTGCATACCCCGCCCTGTTTCTTGCATTCCGTACAGCAACAAGCCGACTAACCCGGGAATCCAGAAAAAAGCCGCTGCACCTTGACAGTGCAGCGGCCGGATGGGGGCAGGCTTCAGCGACGCATCAACATGCCATCGGCGTGAAATTCACTCGAGTTCAGCCAACCAAGTGGCCGCAGAACCCGCGCTGAGCTTGAAATCAGGGCGCACGCGCTTGCGACCCAACTCCTGCCCCTCGGCATCCACGGCCTTGAGTTGCGCGCTCGGGTTGTCGTCGTCGGGTTCGATGTCGAGCGTCACCTCGATGCGCCCGCCGTCGGTGTTGACGAACACGCTCTTGTGCAGCTGCGCGTGCAGCTGCTGCTCGTGGCGGCGCAAGATCTCGTTGGCGGTTTTGATCCAGGTGTTGAAGGCCGCCATGTCGAGCGGCTTGGGGTTCTTTTTGTCGCGGCCCATGGTCCAGGGTGCGACCAGCGCGGGCTCCGACTCACCGTGGCGCGTCATCGCCACGGCCCAGCCTTCGTCGTCCTCGTTTTTCATCACGCGCGCGGTCCACACGGCATCGCGCCACAAACGCGCCGATTGAACCGGCGCGTAGGGATCGCTGCTGCTGCTGCCGTCGTTGTCGTCGTTCAACTCAGAGGTGTTCACTGGCTCAAACCCGCTCTGCCACCCAGGCCTGCACAGCCGCCAACGCGGCGGGCAAACCCGCCGGGTCGGTGCCGCCGGCCATGGCCATGTCGGGCTTGCCGCCGCCCTTGCCGCCCACTTGCTGGGCCACAAAGTTCACCAGCTCGCCGGCCTTGACCTTGGCGATGGTGTCGGCGGTCACGCC
>JBEAOO010000025.1:0-22430 GCA_041164825.1 Pseudomonadota bacterium
TCGCAGGTCTTGTGCTCCAGGAACATGCGCCAGTCGCTGGGCAGCGCGGCGTAGATCTCGCGGGCGCTCTCCAGGTAGCGGTCGAACGCGCGGCGGAAGTGCTGCTGGCCGGGGAAGTTGCTGCCATCACCCACCCACACGGTGAGCGCCTGGCTGCCGATCTGTTTGCCGATCTCGATGCAGTCGATGTTGTGCGCCACGGCTTGCGCGCGGGTGGCGGCGTCGCTGTGCGTGAGGCTGCCGAACTTGTAGCTGTGGGCCTGGCCCTTCTGGTCGGAGAAGGTGTTGGAGTTGATGGCGTCAAAGCCCAGGCCGGCCGCGGCCGCGGCTTGGCGCAGCTCGCTGTAGTCGCTGCACTTGTCCCACGGGATGTGCAGCGAGACCGTGGGCGTGGCACGGCCGAGTTGCTGGATGACGCCGCAGTCGGCGATCTTGTCGAACACGTGGCGCGGCTCACCGCCGCCCGGGAAACGGCCGAAGCGCGTGCCACCGGTGCCCACACCCCAGCTGGGGATGGCCACACCAAAGGCCGCCACCTGCTGGCGGATGGCTTCGATGTCGATGTCGCGGCGCGCGAGCTGCTCGCCGAGGTGCTCGTAGTCGCTGTTCAGGTGGCGCAGCAGCTTGTCGTTGTGCGTGGCGATCAGCGCGGTGTCAATCACGGGGGTGGTCATGGTGTGTCTTTCGGTGGGGCGCGAGGTCAACGCGTGAAGGCAGCCAAGTTGCCGGCGTCGACATTCAAAATGTTGCCGGTGCTCTTCGCGCTCAGGTGTTCGGCGGCCATGAAGTAGGTGGCTTCGGCGATGTCTTCGGGGAACACGCTGCGCTTGAGCATCGAGCGGTCGCGGTAAAAAGCTTCGAGGTCGCCTTCGTCGATTTTGTTGGCCGCGGCGCGCTCTTCGCTCCACTTGCCGGTCCAGATCTTGGAGCCGCGGATCACCGCATCGGGGTTGACCACGTTGGAGCGGATGCCCAGCGGGGCGCCTTCGAGCGCAAAGCTGCGGCTCAACTGAATCTCAGCCGCCTTGGCCGCGCAATACGCTGTGGCCTGGTTGCTGGCGACCATGCCGTTCTTGCTGGCGATCATCACCATCGCGCCGCCGATGGCCTGGGCCTTCATCAGCTTGAAGGCTTCACGCGCCACCAAGAAGTAGCCGGTGGCCAGGATGCTCTGGTTGCGGTTCCACAGCTCGATCGTGGTCTCCTCAATCGGGGCGGCCGAGGCGATGCCGGCGTTGCTCACCAGGATGTCGATGCCACCGTACTCGCGGGCGGCCTGGCCATAGGCGGCGATCACGCTGGCCTCGCTGGTCACATCGCAGGTCACGCCGCGCACATGGTCTTTGCCGTAGGCCTTGCCCAAGTCGGCGCTGACGCTGGCCAGGGCCTCGGCATCGATGTCGGCCAGCACCACGCAGCCACCATCGGCCAAGAAGCGCTTGGCAATCGCCTGGCCAATGCCACCGGCGCCACCGGTCACCAGCGCCACTTTGCCGACCATGGGCTTGGCCTGGGGCAAACGTTGCAGCTTGGCTTCTTCGAGCAGCCAGTACTCGATGTCAAACGCCTCTTGTTCGGGCAGGCCCACGTACTCGTCGACGGCATTGGCCTCGCGCATCACGTTGATGGCGTTGACGTAGAACTCACCGGCGATGCGCGCAGTGGCCTTGTCCTTGGCGATGGTGACCATGCCGATGCGCGGCAGCAGGATGACGACCGGGTTGGGGTCGCGCAGCGCCGGGCTGTTGGCGCGTTTGCAGCGCGCGTGGTAGGCGCTGTAGTCGGCGCGGTAGCCGGCCAGCAGGTCCTGCAGCGCGGTCTTGAGGGCGGCGCCATCGAGGCGATAGGTGGCCTCGGGCACGATCAGCGGGCGGATCTTGGTGCGCAGGAAGTGGTCGGGGCAGGAGGTGCCCAAGGCGGCCAGCGGTTCGAGCGCGGCGCTGTTGACGAATTCGATCACCTCGGGCGCGGTGTTGAGGTGCAGCAGCTTGGGCGCACTGTCGGAGGCCAGGCCGCGCAGCACCGGCAGCACACGGGCCAGCGTGGCATCGCTGTCGTCGGCGGCGAGCGTCTCGAAGCGGGCACCGCCAAACACCTGCACCTTCTTGGCCGCGCGCTCTTGGGCCAGCCAGGTCTGGGCGCGCTCGATCAGGCCCACGGAGTTGCGGTAGCAGGCCTCCGAGGTGTCGCCCCAGCTGAACAGGCCGTGGCCGCCCAGCACGATGCCGCGCAGGCCGGGGTGGCGGGCGTTGTACTCGCCCAGCTGCACGCCCAGCTCGTAGCCCGGGCGCAGCCAGGGCATCCAGCCCACCGTGCCTTCGAACACCTTGCGGGTGATGGCTTCGCTGTGCGCCATGGCGGCGATGGCGATCACCGCATCGGGGTGCATGTGATCGACATGCGCATAGGGCAACGAGGCGTGCAGCGGCGTGTCGATGGAGGCGGCGCGGCTGTTGAGGTTGAAGGTGCAGTGTGGCAGGTAGCCGACCATCTCGTCTTCGTGCTCGCGGCCGCGGTACAGGCCCTTGAGGGCGCGCAGCTTGTCCATGTAGAGGGTGGAGAAGCCGTCGAGCTTCATCGAGCCCACATCGCCACCCGAGCCCTTGACCCACAGCACTTCCACGTCCTGGCCCGTCAGCGGATCTTTCTGCCAGATCTTGGCCGAGGTGTTGCCGCCGCCGTAGTTGGTGATGCGCAGGTCCGAGCCCAGCAGGTTGCTGCGATAGAGCAGCTGGCCGGGCGCATCGAGGGTGGCGGCGCGGGCGGCGTCCCATTGCGGGAAGGGGGTGGGGGTGGTGCTTGGCGACATGGTGTTCGGGGCGGTTTGCAGTGCGGTGTGGAGGGCGCTGGTGTGCGCGACTGGGATGAAATCTATGGCGCCGCGACCAAAACAACAAATAAGATCCGCTAGCCGAATTCATAAGAATTACTTTTGAAAGCCTTGGGAGCCGCTCGGCACCCCCGAAAGCACCGCCTCCAGGCGGCCGCGGCTCAGTGCATCCCCTAGGTCAAAGACCCCACGATGAAAAATCTCAACCTGCGCCAACTTCAGGTTTTCGAGACCGCCGCCACGACAGGCAGCCACGCCGAGGCCGCAGACACCCTGGGCCTGAGCCAGCCTGCGGTGTCGATGCATTTGCGGCAGTTGGAGGCCGAGCTGGGCGCGCCCTTGTTTGTGGGCCGCGGGCGCACGCGCCAGCTCACCGAGAGCGGCGCCGAGCTGCTGCGCCATGCGCGGGTGATCCTGGCGCAGGTGCAGGCGGCCGAGGCCTCGTTGGCCGCGCTGCAAGGCAGCAGCACACGCGGCCTGCTGCACCTGGGCGTGGTGCCCACGGCCAACTACTTTGCGCCGCTGCTGATGATGGCGTTCCGCCAGCGCTACCCCGAGGTGACGCTGCGCCTGACGGTGGACCGACGCGACGCCATCCTGGCGCTGCTGCAGGAGCACCGCATCGACCTGGCGATTGGCGGCTACCCGCCCTCAGAGGCCGATGTGGAGGCCGAAGGTTTTGCCCGCCACCCGCACTGCATCGTGGCCCCGGCCGACCACCCGCTGGCGAAGCGGCGCAAACTGCAATGGGCTGATCTGAACGACGAGCCCTTCATCTTCCGCGAGCGCGGCTCGGCCACGCGGCAGTTCCTGGAGCACCTGCTGGCGTCGCAATCGCTGCGGGTGAAGGTGGGCATCGAGCTGGCCGGCAACGAGACCGTGAAGCAGGCGGTGATGGCCGGCATGGGGTTGACCTTCATGTCGGCCCACGCCTTCCAGACCGAGTTGGCCGCGGGACGCATCGGCGTGCTGGATCTGCAGGGCATGCCCAAGGAGCTGGACTGGTGCGTGCTGCAGCGCCGCGACTCGGTGCTCTCGGGCGTGACGGCGGCGTTTCGCGAGTTTGTGCTGGCCGAGGGCGCGGCCATGATTGCGTGCAAGGTGCGGCCGGGTTGAGGCTGACCGCAGGCGCCCACACCGGCTCGGCCGCTCAGGCCTCGCGGCCGAACGCCGCGTTGAAAAACGCCACCGTCTCGGCAAAGGCCGCATCGGTGCATTGCGGGTCAAAGCGCGGGCCTTCGTCGCGCATGAAGGCGTGCTCGGCGGGGTAGATGCGGCGCTCGAAGGGCACGCCTTGTTGTCGCAGCGCGCCCTCCACCAGCTCGCGCCCGGCAGGTGGGATGTGCGGGTCGTGCTCGCCCCAGACCAACATCAAACGCCCTTGGATCTCGGCCAGGCGTTGCAAGGTGCCAGCATCTTCATCAAGACCCAATTTGCCGTTGTGCACGCCGGTGGGATAGAAACAGGTGGTAGCGCGCACGTCGGGCTGCAGGGCCGCGCGCATCGCCAGATGGCCACCGATGCAAAAGCCGGCGGCGCCCAGCTGGCCTGGGGCGACCGAAGGCAGCGCGGCCAAGTGATCAAGTGCCAGGCGGCAGTCGGCGTCGAAATGCGCCACCGGGGTGCGCAGCGCATCGTTGAGACCACGGGTGCGGCCGGCGTCGTCAAACGGAATCACGCTGCCCGCGGGCTCGATGCGGCTGTAGATCTCGGGCGCGAGCACGGTGAAGCCGTGGCCGGCCAAGCGCACACAGGCGCGCAGCATGGGGCCGGTGAGTTGGAAGATGTCGGAGAAAAACAAGATGCCCGGGGTTGGCCGCGGGCTGTGGGGCACGGCCACCCAACAGCGCATGGGCGGCTGCCGCGCGCCGGTGGGTAAATCAACATGCGAGGTGGTGACGATCATGGACGCTCTCCGCTGAGTCGGGGGTGATGAAGGGGAGGTCGGGCCGCACGGGCCCCACACCGGCCGCGGGACGCAGCGGCGGCAAGCCCGCCGGTCGGTGGCGCGCGACGGCACTATACGGCCCGGGGTGCCACCTTGTAACAATGACGGCGCTTGCGACGCCGGGCGGCGGGCTGAAACCGGGCAGGCTGGTGGTAGTCTGACGGTGCTGTGCCGCGCCGGCTCGCCCCGCCAAGGCCGAGCGACCTCAACCGACGACGCCCTGCGTCATGCCCACTCGTCCCCTGAACGCCCCTGCCCCTCGCCCCACCAAGCGCCCGCTGCACTGGCTGCTCGGCAATGCACTCACCTGCGCGGCCTATGTGGCCGCGGGGTGGTTGGGCCTGTTGTTGGCGATGCCGCCCGATTTCGCCTCGCCGTTCTACCCGTCGGCGGGCATCGCGCTGGCTTGCGTGCTGGTGTGGGGCAAGGGGGTGGCGCCTGGGGTGGCCCTCGGCGCCTTCATCGTCAATGTGGGTCTGCAACGGCAGGTGCCCTGGGGATGGGCGCAGATGCTGGTGCCCGCCGTCATTGGCGGGGGGGCGGCGCTGCAGGCGGTCGCGGGGGCGTGGCTGGTCAAACGCTGGGTGCGCCAACCGCAATTGCTGACAGAACCGCGAGACATCGGCTTGTTTTATGTGGCGGGGGCGGTGATCGCCTGCGCCACCAGCGCCAGCCTGGCGGTCGGCACCCTCGGTCTCACAGGCGCCATCGCCCCCAGCAGTCTGCTCTATGTGTGGCTCACCTGGTGGGCCGGCGACACCTTGGGCGTGATGGTGGGCGCACCGATTGCGTTGGCCTGGATCGGCCAACCGCGCGAGGCCTGGGCGCCGCGGCGCCTCACGGTCGGTTTGCCGCTGCTGGCCACCACCGTGCTGGTGGGTATCGGCATTGCGCAGGTGGCCCACTGGCGACTGGAACGCGAAGACGCGGCCTTCGAACACGAGGCCTTCAATGCGAATGCGGCGCTGAGCGCCAAACTCACGCAGCCGCTGTCGGCGCTGCAGGGCCTCAAAGGCGTGTACGCGAGCTCTGAAGACGTCACCCGCGACGAGTTCCGGCACGCCAGCGAAGATTGGTTGCAGGGCGACGTCGCGCTGCGCGCGCTGGGCTGGAGCGAGCGCCTGCGCGCCGAGGAGATTGCCGATTTCGAAGCGCGCATGCGGGCCGAAGGTTTGCCGCGCTTTCGGGTGAAAAACCGCGGCGCGGGCGATCAACTCGCGTCGCCCGACCGCAATGGGCCCGACGTGGTGGCGATCACCTTCATCGAGCCCATGCTCGGCAACGACAGCGCATTGGGCGTCAACAGCCTCTCGGTGGAGGCGGCCCGGGAAGCGATCGACCACACGGTGATCACCGGTGCGCCGGCGGCATCGCGCGGCTTTGTGCTCAGCCAAGACCGCGATGCCAGCGGCAACGGTCAACGGCCCGGCACCGGCGTGGTGGCCTACCAAGCCATCTATCGCGGCGGGGACCAGGGTGTGGAGGCGCGCCGCAAATCTTTCGCTGGCGTGGTGTTTGCCACCATGCGCATGGACCGCATGCTGCAAAGCGTCAACGCCGCCTTGGTGGCGCCGCTCACCTTGTGCCTGATCGATGCCGACGCGGCCACGGGTCACCAGGTGCTGGCCGGCGAGCCGCAATGCGACCTCAACACCGCCCAACCCATGCGCCGCCTGGCGCACGATTTTGCGGGCCGGCACTGGCAGTTGCAGGTGCAGCGCGCCGTCACCGACAAGCCGGTGCAGGCCGATGCCAGTGCCTGGCTGATGTCGGTGGTGAGCCTGCTCGGTGCCAGCCTGCTGGGCGCGCTGCTGCTCACGGTGACCGGCCGCGCCCGCCGCATTGAAACGGCAGTGCGCGAGCGCACTTCCGAGCTGGTGGCCGAGGTGCGCGAACGCCACCAGGCCGAAACCGCGCTGCGCGTGAGCGAACAACGGTTTCGCAACATCTTCAACCACGTGCCGGTGGCGCTGGTGTACGCCGACCTCGACGGCCGTGTGCGCGAGGCCAACCCGCGCTACTGCGAGCTCTCGGGTTACCACGCGGCCGATCTGCTGGGCCGCCGCCTCGACGACCTCACCCACCCCGAGGACACGGCACAAGACGTGACGCTCACCGCCCGGCTGATCGACGGTTCGTTGCCGCTGTTCACCCGCAACAAGCGCCAAGTGGCCAAGAACGGCGAGATCGTTTGGGTGCAGTCGACCGTGACGCTGCTGCGCGACCCGGAAGGCCGGCCGCTGCGCATCGTGGCCGCAGTGCAAGACATCACCGAGCATCTGCGCCTGGCCGATGCCGAGCGAGCGCGCGACGCGGCCGAGGCCGCCAACCAGGCCAAGAGCGAGTTCCTCTCGCGCATGAGCCACGAGTTGCGCACGCCGCTGAACGCGATGCTGGGCTTTGCGCAGCTGCTGGAAATCGACCAACGCCACCCACTGGACGAGGCGCAACGCCCCTGGGTCGGGCAAATTCAAAGCGCGGGCTGGCACCTGCTGGAAATGATCAACGATGTGCTTGATCTCTCGCGCATCGAATCGGGCAACCTGCGCCTGCAGGCCCACACGCTGACCCTGCCCGACGAGTTGCAGGCCGCGCTGGCCCTGGTGACGCAAGACGCCCAGAAGCGCGGCATCACCATCAGCACCGACCTCGCCAACGACGCGCTGCGTGTGCGCGGCGACGCCACGCGGGTCAAACAAATCCTGATCAATCTGCTGAGCAACGCCGTCAAATACAACACCGACCACGGCCTCATCCGGGTGATCAGCCGCTCGCTGGGCGCGGTGATCTCGGTGTCTGTGACCGACACCGGCCTGGGCATGACGCCCGAGCAGTTGGGCGCGCTGTTCCAGCCCTTCAACCGGCTGGGGCGCGAACACACGGCGCTGCAAGGCACAGGCATTGGCCTGGTGATCAGCCAGCGCCTGGCCGAGCTGATGGGCGGCACGCTCTCTGCCCACAGCGTGCCCGACGAGGGCTCGACCTTTGTATTGACCCTGCCTGCGGTGGTGGTCGACACCGACACCCAGCCGTCCGAGCTCGACATGCTGACACCGTCGGCCGCCGGCTACCACCGCCGACGCGTGCTCTATGTGGAAGACAACGAGACCAACATCGAAGTGATGCGCGGCATCTTGGCCCAGCGGCCCCAAGTGGAGCTGGAGGTGGCCATGACCGGCCGAGACGGCTTGAGCGCCATCGCCACATCGCCGCCCGACGTGTTGCTGCTCGACATGAACTTGCCCGACATGACGGGCATCGAGCTGCTCAAAACCCTGCGCAGCAACCCCGCCCTGCGCGACCTCCCGGTGGTGGTGGTATCGGCCGATGCGCTGGGTGGGCAGGTGGATGCGGCGCTGCAAGCCGGCGCGCTGCGCTACCTGACCAAGCCGGTCAATGTGGGTGAATTGCTGCGCACCGTGGACGCGCTGCTCCATGAGGCCGAGACGCGCTTCGGTTGAGGCCAGGCTGGCGCACTTGAGCGGCACCCGTTGTGGAAGTTCTCCGTGGTCGGGAATCTCCGTGGTCGGGAAGTTAGGTTCCGGGCACGGAGGCTCAACTCATGCCGAGGCAGCCGCTCGGAGCGCTGTGCCGCCTTCGCTTCGCTCCGTGTCCTCCGCCGGCCGGCGGCCGGCTCCTCCCTTTACCTGCGCAAAGCGAAGGCGGCACAGCGCGCCCTGAACCAGTGGTGGCAGGCCGAGTCGACGAAAGCCGCGGCGTTTGTGAGGGCGCTGATCTCCGGCAGGAAAGCGCGGCCTCAGACCATGGGCGGCAGCGCGCAGGCGGTATCAGGCTTCCCAGGGCGGCGTGCTGTCGTCCACGCTGGCGGGTGCCAAGGCCTGCACCGGTCCGGCCGGCGCTGCAGCGATGTGCGACGACGGTGAGGCGGTGGCGACCGAGGCCCCGCCTTGCAGCGGCTGCTCGCCGCCGAGCGCTTCCACCAAGTCGGGCAACAACTGGCTCAGCTCGCCGGTGGCAATCGCCACATCGGCATCAAAACCTTCGTCGGCCTGGGTGCGGCCCTCAAACACGCCGTCCAGGTATTCGAGCTTCTTGATCAGGAAGGTGTCGGTGAGCACGAAGGAGACGCGCTCCTCCCAGGTCAGCGCCAAGCGCGTGGGCATCTTGCCCTCGGTGATGTGCTGGCGCACCTCGTCGATGTCGAGCGCGTGGCGCGCGTAACGCACGCTGGCCTTCATGTCGTCACTCGACTTGAGCTCGCACTCGCGGTCGATGGTGAAGCCGGCCGGCGCCGCACCTTCGGTCAACCATGCGGCCATGGCCACGGCGGCCGAGGTGGCCGTGTGCAGCAAGGCCACCGGCAGGCCGCCCAGGGCCTCCACCAGCGCGCCCACCACCTCATCGGCGCGGCCTTGGCTGCCGGCGTTCACAAACAGCATGCGGTGCTCGGGCGACCACCAGACCGACACGGCATCTTGGCGCGTGAAGGCCTTGGGAAGCAGCTCCAGCATCAGCTCTTCCTTGAGCTCTTTGCCTTGCTTGCGACCGGGCTTGCGGCCGGTCTCTTGCTCGATCTTTTTCATGCGCTCATCGAGCGCGCGCTTGACCACCGAGCCCGGCAGCATCTTCTTCTCGATCATGAGCTTGAAGATCCACTGCCCGGCCACCGATTCCACCAGCGGGCCGTGGGCCTGGCCGCGCGGCTCCACCCAGCCCATGCTCATCGGTTGGCTGGCGCCACAGGCGATGAAGCGGTGCTTTTGCAGCTTGTCTTCGACCTCGGTGAGCTCAGCTTGCCACTCGGGGCCCACGCGGTAGACGGTCAGGTTCTTGAACACAAGCAGGTCTCAATCAACAAAAGGGGGACTCAGACAAGGACGGAGCCCTGGGGCTCCGTCGTCTCGCGCCGGAGGCCGGCGCTGGGGCTAGACAACAAAACTCGTCAGGCCAACTGGCCGTGGCAGGCCTTGTACTTCTTGCCGCTGCCGCAGGGGCACGGGTCATTGCGGCCCACGCGCTGCACCGCATCGGCCAGCGATTTGCCGGCGGCGGCCTCGTCGGCCTCCGACGAGACGCTGCCGTCTTCGTTCGGGTGCGTGTAGGTGACGTTGCTGAAGCTCTCGGCCTGCTGCTCCATCGCTGCGGCGGCTTGCTGGGCCTCTTCTTCGCTCTGGATGCGCACGGTCATCAGCACGCGGGTGACGTCCATCTTCACCACGTCGAGCAACTGGCTGAACAGCTCAAACGCCTCGCGCTTGTACTCTTGCTTGGGGTTCTTCTGCGCGTAGCCGCGCAGGTGGATGCCCTGGCGCAGGTAGTCGAGCGCGGCCAGGTGCTCGCGCCAGTGCGAGTCGATGGACTGCAGCAGCACCATGCGCATGAAGGGCGTGAACTGCGACAGACCCACGCGCTCGACCTTGCTGACAAACAGCGTGTTGGCGGCAGCCTGCACCTTCTCGACGATGTCTTCGTCGGTGATGCTGCTGCTCTGCTCCACCTCGGCCACCAGCGGCAGATCCACCTGCCACTCGTCGCGCAACACCTTCTCCAGCGCCGGCAACTCCCACTGCTCTTCCAGCGTGTCGGCGGGCACATAGGTGCGCACCACATCGTTCATGGTCGATTCGCGCAGGTTGGCGATCTGGGCTTCGAGCGTCTCGGCCTCCAGGATGTCGTTGCGCTGCTGGTAGATCACCTTGCGCTGGTCGTTCGACACATCGTCATACTCCAACAACTGCTTGCGCACGTCGAAGTTGCGCGCCTCCACCTTGCGCTGCGCGCTCTCGATGCTGCGCGAGACGATGCCGGCCTCGATGGCCTCGCCCTCGGGCATCTTCAGGCGGTCCATGATGGCGCGCACGCGGTCGCCCGCGAAGATGCGCATCAGCGGGTCGTCCAGGCTCAGGTAGAAGCGCGAGGAGCCCGGGTCGCCCTGGCGGCCCGAGCGGCCACGCAGCTGGTTGTCGATGCGGCGCGACTCATGGCGCTCGGTGGCGATGATGCGCAGGCCGCCCGCGGCCTTCACCTGCTCGTGCAGGCCTTGCCATTCGGACTTGAGGGTGGCAATGCGCTGGGCCTTGTCGTCGTCGCTCAGCGAGGCGTCGGCTTCAACGATCTGCACCTGCTTCTCGACGTTGCCACCCAGCACGATGTCGGTACCGCGGCCGGCCATGTTGGTGGCGATGGTGATCACGCCCGGACGGCCGGCTTCGGCCACGATGGAGGCTTCGCGCTCGTGCTGCTTGGCGTTGAGCACCTGGTGCGGCAGCTGGGCCGCGGTCAACAGGCCCGAGATCAGCTCCGAGTTTTCGATCGAGGTGGTGCCCACCAACACCGGCTGGCCACGCTGCACGCAGTCACGAATGTCTTCGGTGACGGCGTCGAACTTCTCTTTCGAGGTCTTGTAGACCAGGTCGAGTTCGTCCTTGCGCTGGGTCGGGCGGTTGGGCGGGATCACCACGGTTTCCAGACCGTAAATCTCCTGGAACTCGTAGGCCTCGGTGTCGGCCGTGCCGGTCATGCCGCCGAGCTTGGCGTACATGCGGAAGTAATTTTGGAAGGTGATCGAGGCGAGGGTTTGGTTCTCGCTCTGGATCTGCACGCCTTCTTTGGCCTCCACGGCCTGGTGCAGGCCATCGCTCCAGCGGCGGCCGGTCATCAGGCGGCCGGTGAACTCGTCCACGATCACCACTTCGCCGTCTTGCACCACATAGTGCTGGTCGCGGTGGTAGATGTGGTTGGCGCGCAGCGCGGCGTACACGTGGTGCATCAGCGCGATGTTGGCCGCGTCGTACAGGCTGGCGCCTTCGGCCAGCAGGCCGGCGCGGGTCAGCATGGCTTCGGCGTTCTCGTGGCCGTCTTCGGTCAGGAACACCTGGTGGGTTTTTTCGTCCACCGTGAAGTCGCCGGCCTCGATCACACCCTCGCCGGTGCGCGGGTCGGCCTCGCCGATCTGCTTCTTGAGCTGCGGGATCACCGCATTGATGCTCACGTACATCTCGGTGTGGTCTTCGGCCTGACCGCTGATGATCAGCGGCGTGCGGGCCTCGTCGATCAGGATCGAGTCGACCTCGTCAACGATGGCGAAGTTGAGGCCGCGCGCGACGCGATCAGCCACCTCATGGACCATGTTGTCGCGCAGGTAGTCGAAGCCGAATTCGTTGTTGGTGCCGTAGGTGACGTCAGCAGCGTAGGCGGCTTGCTTTTGCTCGCGCGGCATCTGCGGCAGGTTCACACCCACGCTCAGGCCGAGGAAGTTGTAGAGGCGCGCCATCCATTCGGCGTCGCGCTTGGCGAGGTAGTCGTTGACGGTGACAACGTGCACGCCCTTGCCGGTGATGGCGTTCAGGTACACCGGCAGCGTGGCCATCAGCGTCTTGCCTTCGCCCGTGCGCATCTCGGCGATCTTGCCGTTGTTGAGCACCATGCCGCCAATCAGCTGCACGTCAAAGTGGCGCATCTTGAGCGCGCGCTTGCCGCCCTCGCGGACCACGGCAAAGGCCTCGGGCAGCAGCTGATCGACGGTTTCGCCGGCGGCAAAACGCTGGCGGAATTCGGCGGTCTTGGCGCGCAAGCCGTCGTCGTCGAGCCCCTCGAACTGCGGCTCGAGCGCATTGATCTGGGTGACGACCTGCCGATACTGCTTCAGCAAGCGTTCGTTACGGCTACCGAAAATCTGGGTGAGAAGCTTGGGCAACATGCGGCGGGGACGGGTTGGACGGAGAGCTGCTCAGGGCAGCGCACTGCAGCAGCGCCGCCTCGCGCGTGATCAACACGTGCGAGGCACTCAGCACCACCGGCAGCTCGAACCGCAAAGCTGGGGACGAAATGGGCCAAGGCAAGCCCGGGCCATTCCGCAAAGCCTTTGATTTTACCCCCTGCGTGTGACGGCTCCTGCGGTCTCGCAGCCAGAGGGAATCAGCGCTTGACGGCCGCCACCGCAGGCGCACCCGCCCCACCCGCCAAGAAGCGCGCCGGGTCTTGCTGCACCCCGTCCACCAGCACTTCAAAGTGCAAATGGGGCCCGGTGGAGCGGCCGGTGGTGCCCACACGCGCAATCACCTGCCCGCGCTTGACGATGTCACCCACTTTCACCAGCACCGCCGAGGTGTGGGCATAGCGGGTGATGAGGCCCTTGCCGTGGTCCACCTCGACCAAGTGACCATAAGCCGGGTGCATGTCGGTGCTGAGCACCACGCCGCCGGCAGCGGCTTCAATGGGTGTGCCGGTTTCGGCCGGAAAGTCGAGCCCCGTGTGCAGCGCGGAGCGGCCGGTGAACGGGTCGGAGCGGAATCCAAAACCCGAGCCCACGGGGCCATCCACCGGCCGGCTGTTGGGCACCATGGCGGCGTCCAAGCGCTTCTCAAACAGGCGCGACTCCATCATGGTGTAGACGTCGGTTTCCAGGTCGGTGCGCTCGTCCAACTGGTCAACAAAGGCACTCAACGCTTCGAGCGATGGGCGCTCCGCAACGGGCACAAACGGGCCGCCTTGGCCGCCCGGCGCGGCCTTGCCATCGGCCGGTTTGCGCAGCTGCTTGAGCTCATCGGCCTTCAGCCCCGCCATGCCCGACACGCGCTCGCTCATGGCGTCGAGCTTGACCAACTTGGCCTGCATCTCGCCCACCTTCTGCGCCATCGCATCGAGGTTGTCGCGCATGTAGCGATCACGCTGCGCAAACTCATCGCGCACCACCAGGCGCACGATCTGGCTGACCACCGGCCAGCCCTCGCGCGCGGCTTTGAGAAATACAAAGTGGTACACCGTGCCCGAGAGCAGCGTCAGCACCACGATCAGCGCGGCCAACATGGCGGCCAATTGCGGTCGGCTGAATTGCAAGACCCGGCTTTGCGCCAGGCTGCCATGCGTGATCATGATTTGCATCGTTAAACTCCCGCGGTGAACCGCAAAGTCCTGCCCAGCGTCCCAGATTCGGTGCCGATCGCCAAGGTGATGCTGCAAAGCTCACCCTTGCAGAGCCTGCGCCAACGGCTGGCCGATTCCAACGCCCGCTTTGCGGCCGTGCGGGCCTGCATGCCCGCCATGCTCTTCGCCCATGTGAAGGCCGGACCGGTGGACGATGAAGGCTGGTCGATGCTGGCCGCCAACGCCTCCGTGGCCGCCAAGCTGCGACAACTGCAGCCCCGCATGGAAGCCGCGCTGCGCGCGCAGGGCTGGCAGCAAAGCACCATCCGCATCAAGGTGCTGACCGACTGAGCGTCGTCAGCGGTTGGCGAAAATTGGTGCCCCCGGCAGGAATCGAACCCGCGACCTTCGGTTTACAAAACCGCTGCTCTACCAACTGAGCTACAAGGGCCAAGGCCGGCATTCTAGCGGGCCAAATTTCAGTGCACGGTGACGTGCCACGTTGAGTGCAAGCACAGGCGCCTGAAGAAGCGCGCCCTCGCTCACTTGATGCGCTTGAGCGCTGGGCGACCACCCGACCCACCACCGCCAGCAGGCGGCTCGGTCGGCGGCGCGGCATCGTCGGTTTCAGACGCCTTGTCGTCGCTCTGGCCCACGCTCTCTGCGGGCGCCAGCACCGCCGGCTTGGCTTTGGGCGCCTCACCAGCCAGGCGCAAACCCGCGCCGCGCTCGGGCGCAGGCGGCTGGGCCGCCGCCGCGGGTGCCGCATCAGCAGCAGCCGGGGCCGCGGCCGGGAAAGCCATGCCTTGCCCATTTTCACGGGCGTAGATGGCGGTCACGTGGTCCAGCGGCACGCTGAGCTCACGGGCCGTGCCACCAAAGCGGGCCTTGAACGAGATGAACTCATTGCCGAGCTCAAGGCCGGTGGTGGCCTCGAAACCGATGTTGAGCACGATCTCGTTGTTCTTCACGTACTCCATCGGCACCCGCACCGACCCATCCACGTGCACGGCGATGTAGGGCGTGAAGCCGTTGTCGGTGCACCATTCGTGCAGCGCACGAACGAGGTAGGGCCGGGTGGAGGTGCCAGCGGCGTTCGGGGCGTCAGGCGTGCTCATGCGATCCATCAGCGCTTACTTGCGCATCACCTTTTCAGACGGCGTCAGTGCCTCGATGTAGGCCGGGCGCGAGAAGATCCGCTCGGCGTACTTCAGCAACGGCGCGGCGTTCTTCGACATGTCGATGCCGTAGTAATCCAGGCGCCACAGCAGCGGGGCTATCGCCACATCGAGCATGCTGAAGTCGTCGCCCAGCATGTACTTGTTCTTCATGAAAATCGGGGCGAGCTGGGTCAGGCGATCGCGGATTTGCGAGCGGGCCTTTTCCAGTTGCTTGTCGTTGGGCTTGACGCCACGCGATTCGAGCACGTTCACGTGGGCGAACAGCTCTTTCTCAAAATTCAGCAAGAACAGGCGCACGCGGGCACGCGCCACCGGGTCACCGGGCATCAGTTGCGGGTGCGGAAAGCGCTCGTCGATGTACTCGTTGATGATGTGCGACTCGTACAAGATGAGGTCGCGCTCCACCAAGATGGGCACCTCGTTGTACGGGTTCATCAGCGCGATGTCTTCGGGCTTGGCAAACAAGTCCACATCGCGAATTTCGAAGTCCATGCCTTTTTCAAACAGGACAAAACGGCAGCGGTGCGAATAGGGGCAGGTCGTTCCGGAGTAAAGCACCATCATGGTGGGCGAGCTCCTCAGCAGGCAGGTTCAGAAAACAAGAAACGCAGTGGACGCCCGGACAGGCCTGCCACTGCGTGGATACACCGCGACCCAAGCAGGGCCGCGGAGGGGATGGCGTGTTACTTCACGTCTTTCCAGTAGGCCGCGTTGAGGCGCCAGGTGAAGACGGTGAAGATGGCCAAAAACAGCAACACCCAGACGCCCAGCTGCACGCGCTGGCCTTGGGCCGGTTCGCCCATCCACTGCAGGTAGGCCACCAGGTCGCCCACAGCGTCGTCAAACTGGGCCGGCGTCAGCGAGCCTGGGCTCACTTGCTCGAAGCCGGCAAAGCTGTGCACCACTTTGCTCGCGTCGTGGGCATCGGCGTGCTCTTCAAACTTCGCGGCGCGCACGCCTTGCAGCTCCCACATCACGTGCGGCATGGCCACGCTCGGGAACACCAGGTTGTTCCAACCCGTGGCCTTGGTCTCGTCGCGGTAGAAGGTGCGCAGGTAGGTGTAGAGGTAATCGGCACCCGTGCCACCCAGGCCAGCGCGCGAGCGCGCGATCACGGTCAGGTCGGGCGGCGCAGCGCCAAACCACTCTTTGGCCTGTTTCGGATCGAGCGAGACCTTCATCGTGTCGCCGACCTTTTCGGTGGCGAACAGCAGGTTCTTCTTGATCTGATTTTCGGTCAGGCCGATGTCGCGCAGGCGGTTGTAGCGCATGTACGCGGCGCTGTGGCAGTTCAGGCAATAGTTGACGAACAACTTGGCACCGTTTTGCAGCGACGCGTTGTCGTTCAACTTGGCTTCCGGGAACTTGTCGAGCGCCGGGCCACCGGTGTTGGCCTGCGCGATGTTCGATGCACCGATCGTCAAGCCGATCGAGGCCAGCAGGATCAAAAGCAGCTTTTTCATGGTTTTGGTGTCCTGCGAGCGATCAGTGAGCAGCAAACGTGACGCGGCTCGGCACGGGCTTGGGTGTGCCCAGCTGGCTCCACCACGGCATCAGCAAGAAGAAGCCGAAGTAGAACAGGGTGCCAATTTGCGACACGCGCTCACCCACCGGCGACGGCGGTTGCACGCCGAGGTAGCCGAGGATCAGGAAGTTGATGACGAAGATGCCATAGACATACTTGTGCCAGTCGGGGCGATAGCGGATCGACTTGACCGGGCTGTGATCAAGCCAAGGCAGGAAGAACAAAATCACGACCGCGCCGCCCATGGCGACCACGCCCCAGAACTTGGCGTCGATCGACAGCATCAACGCCACCACGACCACCGCAGCGCCGACGATGCCGGCCTTGAAGATGACGGGCAACTTGGCCTTGAGCGCGCCCAAGCCGGCACCGGCCAACACACACGCGATCAGCGCGTACATCATCTCGCTGGTGATGGCGCGCAGCATCGAGTAGAACGGCGTGAAGTACCAGACCGGAGCGATGTGAGCCGGCGTCTTCAGCGGGTCGGCCGGGATGAAGTTGTTGTACTCCAAGAAGTAACCACCAAACTCCGGCGCGAAGAACAGAATAGCCGTGAAAGCCATCAAGAACACCGATACCGCGAACACGTCGTGCACCGAGTAGTACGGGTGGAAGGGAATGCCATCCAGCGGCTTGCCGTTCGGGCCCTTGGTGGCCTTGATCTCGACGCCGTCGGGGTTGTTGGAGCCCACCTCGTGCAGCGCAATGATGTGCGCCACCACCAGGCCCAGCAGCACCAGCGGCACGGCAATGACGTGGAAGCTGAAGAAGCGGTTCAGGGTGGCGTCGCTCACCACGTAGTCGCCGCGGATCAGCAGCGCGAGGTCGGGGCCGACCAGCGGCACGGCGGCAAACAGGTTCACGATCACCTGCGCGCCCCAATAGGACATTTGGCCCCAGGGCAGCAGGTAGCCCATGAAGGCTTCGGCCATCAGGCACAAGAAGATCGCGCAACCAAAGATCCAGACCAACTCACGCGGCTTGCGGTAGGAGCCATAGAGCAGACCACGGAACATGTGCAGGTACACCACCACAAAGAACGCCGAGGCGCCGGTGGAGTGCATGTAACGGATCAGCCAGCCCCAGGGCACATCGCGCATGATGTACTCGACCGAAGCGAACGCCAGCGTGGCGTCGGGCTTGTAGTGCATCACCAAGAAGATGCCGGTGACGATCTGGATCACCAGCACCAGCAACGACAGCGATCCAAAAACGTACCAAAAATTGAAATTCTTCGGCGCGTAGTAGTCGCCCACGTGCTCGTTCCACAGCTTGGAGGCCGGGAAGCGGTTGTCCACCCAATTGAGCAGCTTCTGCGCCGGGTTGGCGCCTGCGGGTGCTTCTTTGTATTCAGCCATGTCTTGTTCTCCTGAAGTTGCCGGTGATGCGTCGCGTCAGTGCGCGGGCATCAGGCCTTCTTGTCCTCGCCGATCAACAGCTTGGTGTCCGACAGGTACATGTGCGGCGGCACTTCGAGGTTGTCGGGGGCCGGCTTGTTCTTGAACACGCGGCCCGCCAAGTCGAAGGTCGAGCCGTGGCAAGGGCACAGGAAACCGCCATTCCAGTCGTCGGGCAACGAGGGCTGGGCGCCGGGCTGGAACTTGTCGGACGGCGAGCAACCCAGGTGCGAGCAGATGCCCACAGCCACCAAATATTCGGGCTTGATCGAGCGTTGCGCGTTGCGTGCGTACTCGGGAGTGAGCTCCGCGGGCTTGCGCTCGGAGTTCGGGTCGGCCAGCAAGGGATCGTTTTTCGGCAGCGCAGCCAACTGCGCCTCAGTGCGACGGATCACCCAGACCGGCTTGCCGCGCCATTCGACGGTCAGCTTTTCGCCGGCCTTGAGGCCACCAATGTCCACCTCGACCGGCGCTCCGGCAGCGCGCGCGCGCTCGGAGGGCTGGAAGGTACTGACAAACGGAACGGCCACTGCCGCGCCGCCCACCACGCCGGCACAGCCCGACGCAATGAGCCAGGTGCGCTTGCCGCTATCGACTTGCTGGTCACTCATGGGGATCCTCGAAAGAGACTTCTGATCAGGGACAACCAGTCATTCTAACGGACTCGTCAAGCCCTCCCACCCGGGCGACGCCCGGATTGCGACCCAGATCAAACCCAGGCAAGACAATGTCAGTTGAAGCATTTGCGCCACACGGCGCAATGAATTGCCTCAATCGTCTCAATTTCGCACTCATCCCCCCCCGATCAGGATGTTGACAGCTGTTAGTCAGGGGAGATACTGCCGCCGGCGCCGCAGTTCGAGACATTTATCTCATGTCACGGGCGGCGGAAGACCGCAACATCCTTCAGGAGTTAAACATGAGTTTTGCGTCAGAGTTCAAAGAGTTCGCCCTCAAGGGCAATGTGATGGATCTCGCCGTCGGTGTGATCATCGGTGGCGCCTTCGGCAAGATCGTGGACTCCATTGTTGGCGACCTGATCATGCCGATCGTCAGCAAGATCTTTGGTGGCCTGGACTTCTCCAGCTACTACATCGCCCTGGCCGGCCAAGCCGCCGGCCTGTCGTTGGTCGATGCCAAAAAAGGCGGCGCGGTCTTTGCCTATGGCAATTTCATCACCATCGCCCTGAACTTCGTCATCTTGGCATTCATCATCTTCATGATGGTCAAGCAAATGAACAAAATGAAGCGTGCCGAGCCGGCAGCGCCACCCGCCCCGACCCCAGAAGACGTGGTGCTGCTGCGCGAAATTCGCGACGCCCTGCGCAAGTGATCGGCGCGTAGTACGCGCTTACCAGTTGTGACCGCGCCGGCGCAAAGCCGGCGCGGTTTCGTCGCGGTGCACCGGGGTTTGGAGTGATACTTCACGCTCTGAACCCCTGCGCCCTTTCACCGCGGCCCCAGCCCTGATGTCCTCCAGTGAAGCCCGTCTGCCCGTCGCCCTGTCGGCGGCCATCAGTCTGGTCAACACCACGGCCAACGCGGTGGTGGACCGCTTGTGTGTGTCACTGGGCGGCCAAGTGCAGCTCAGCTTGCGCGCTGCCGAGCGCGAGGTGCTGTTCAATGCCCACCTCGATCTGACCCGCAAGAGTGGCCTGTTCCTGACCCGCTTCAGCGACGAACTGACGCGCCAAGTCCACGTCGACCTCCAACCGCGTGACAGCGCGCGCCGCCGCCCCGCCCCCACCACCGATTGGCAATCGCTGAGCTTGGTGGACGACCAGGAGGTGGAAGACCAGATGGTCGCCTCCCGGCTGGGCCAGGACATTGCCCACGCCTGCGAGTGGGAGCTGCGCGAAATGGCCACTTACGTGGCCGCCGTGCTCGGCTGGCCCCATGCCGACGAAGAGCGCAGCCCGCTGCGCGCCGAGGTGATCGGCCGCGCCATTGCCCGCGCCATTGACGCCATCACCGCAACCCCCGAGGCGCAAAAACTGCTGGCCCGAGAATTTGGCTTGGCCATGTCGCATGCCATGCCGGCTTGCTATCGCGAAATCTTGGGCAACCTGCAAGCCCGCGGCGTCAAACCCGTGGGCCTGCGCGTGCGCCCCTTGGACGTGACCGGTGGCGGGCACCACACCGGCCATGCCAACGCAGACAGCGGCATCCCCCGCAGCCGCGAGTTTGACAGCACCAGCGGCAGCGCCCGCGCCGCCCAGGGCCAGTTTGGCCACACCGGCCCCAGCGGCCTTCACAGAGGCGGCGGTGGCGGCGACGTGCAATTGATGGCGCTGTTGCGGCGCCTCACTGCGCTGGCCAGTCAGCCGGCCGACCTGGATGCACTCGGCCCGCACAGCAACTCGGGCATGAGCGCGGGCTTGGGCTCGAATTCGGGCTTGGGCGGCTGGGCCTCGGGTGCGGCGCCTCTGCTGGGCCGGTTCGGTGGCGAGCACGGCGAGGGGCTGCCGCCGCTGATGGCGCCCAACCTGATCCACGCCCACCGCGAGGCGCTGCGCGAGGCCTCACCGGGCCAGCTCAACCACCTGGTGATCGATGTGGTGGCCAGCCTGTTTGACCAGATCCTCTCCGACAGCCGCGTGCCGCCGCAAATGGCCCGGCTGATGGCGCGGTTGCAGTTGCCCGTGCTGCGCGTGGCCCTGTCCGACGCCAGCTTCTTTTCGTCCCGCAAACACCCGGTACGGCGTTTCGTCAATCGCTTGGCCTCGCTGGCTGGCGCGTTCGACGCCTTCGATGTCGACCCCGGCCGCCAATTTTTAGCGCAGGCCGAGGCGCTGGTGCAAGAGATCGTCGACGGCGACTTTGACCTGGTCGATGTCTACGCCAGCAAGCTGGTGCTGCTCGAATCCTTCATTGCCAGCCAAAGCCAGGACGATGTGGAGCAGCGCACCGGCGCGGTGACGCTGTTCGAGAACAAGGAATCGGAGCTGCGCCTGCAGCAGCTCTACATGATGCAATTGCGCAATGCGCTGGCCAGCCTGCCGCTGCAAAACTACCTGCGCGACTTTTTGGCCGAGGTGTGGAGCCAAGTGCTGACCCAGGCTACGCGAGACCTCAAGCACCCCGAAAATCTGCTGCGGTTTCGCCAGGTTGGCGTCGACCTGGTGATGAGCGTGCAACCCAAAGGCCTGCCCAACCTGCGCAAGGCTTTTTTGATGCAGCTGCCTGCGTTGATGAAAAACCTCAACGACGGCCTGCAGCGCATCGGCTGGTCCGATGCGGCGCAAAAAGACTTTTTTGGCCTGCTGCTGCCGGCCCACGCCGAATCGCTCAAAGGCATGCCGCCGTCTGAGCTCGAACGGAACCTGCTGGTCAAACAACTCGAAGCGGTGTTCTCGGCCCCTTTGCCCCAAATCAACGCAGCCGGCTCAGAGAGCGCGCGCCAGTTGCCCGTGGGCGATGTGCGGGACGACACCCTGGAGCCGCGCCTGACGGCCGACGAAGCGCGCCGCGTTGGCCTGCTGTCCGACAGCGAGGTGCAAGCGCCCGCACCGGTGACCGAGCCCGACATCGACCTCAACGAGCCCGCCGACAGCGCCGCCCCGTTGCCCGCGTTTGAACTCGACATCAACCTGGATCTGGTCAGCGCCGACCCAGCCGAGGCGCAGCGCGGCGCCCAGCTCATCGATCACATCAAGCTCGGTTTCGCCTACCAGATGCACTTGCAAGGCCGCTGGGAGAAAGTGCGTTTGAGCTACGTCAGCCCGGAGCGCGCCTTCTTTGTATTTGCGCACGGCCGCAAGTACCAAGAGACCTTGTCGGTCACCTCGCGCATGCTCACCCGCATGTGCGAGACCCAACGCGTGCGCGCCGTGGAAAGCGCCTACCTGATGGAACGCGCCACGGCCCGCGCCCGGCGCCAGTTGGCGGCCCTCAAAGCCCGCGGCGCGCGACCGGCCAGCGCCGCAGCCAGCGGCGGCACCACCCGGCACTGAACGCGCCCAGGCCGAGGTCAAGGCCCAGATCAGGCGACGCAGCGGCCGGCGGCCAACTGCCACGCCATGCGCACCGCGGCGGCCAAACTGGCCTCACTGGCCCGCCCCGTTCCGGCCAAGTCAAAGGCTGTGCCGTGGTCCGGGCTGGTGCGCACAAAGGGCAGGCCCAGCGTCACGTTCACGCCCTCTTCCACGCCCAGATACTTCACCGGAATCAGGCCGTGGTCGTGGGTCATGGCGACCACCATGTCGAACTCGCCCGGGTGACCCGGTGCATGGCGGGCGCGCATGAACACCGTGTCAGGTGCAAACGGCCCCTGCGCATCGATGCCCTCGGCGCGCGCGGCCGCAATGGCAGGCGCAATGAAGCGGATTTCTTCGTCGCCAAACAAGCCGCCCTCGCCTGCGTGCGGATTGAGTCCCGCCACGGCAATGCGCGGCTGAGTTTGGCCCCAGCCCTGTGCGGCCGTGTGAGCGATGCGCAGGGTCTGCAGCACGCCGTCAAAGTCCAGCGCATCAATCGCCTTGCGCAAGGACATGTGGATGGTCACCAGCACCGTGCGCAGCTCTGGGTTGGCCAACATCATGCGGACCGGCGCGGGTGCTGCGCCCTGCGCCGCCAGCGACTGCAGCATCTCGGTGTGGCCGGGGAACGGCACACCGGCCGCTGCCAGAGCTTCTTTGTGGATCGGCGCGGTGACGATGGCGCGCACGTCGCCGCCGCGTGCCAGCGACACCGCGTGGCGAATGCAGGCCGCCGCCGCTGC
>JBEAOO010000026.1:0-17400 GCA_041164825.1 Pseudomonadota bacterium
CGACCATCGACAGCGCGCGCTCGACTTCACCGCCGAAGTCCGCGTGACCGGGGGTGTCGACGATGTTGATGTGGGTGCCTTCCCATGACACGGCGCAGTTCTTGGCCAGAATGGTGATGCCACGCTCGCGTTCGATGGCGTTGTTGTCCATCACCGTGTCGACGACTTTCTCGTGCTCGGCGAAGGTGCCGCTTTGACGCAGCAATTGGTCAACCATGGTGGTTTTGCCATGGTCAACGTGGGCGATGATGGCAATGTTGCGGATCTGTTGTGTCATATCGTGCTCTTTGCTGCAGAGGGAGAGTTAAGGAGGCCCTGCACCTCCCGCGGACTCAAGAGCCGCGTAGAAATCAATTCGCCGGCAGCGACATGGCCGGCACCCAAAAAGGCCTGGTCTTCCGGGCCGTAAACGCGCACAGCCGGCGCGTCGGCCAGCGGCAGGCGGCGGCGCAAGCCGCTCAAAAATCGTCCGGCCTCGTCGGCCTCCAAACGCACCACGGGCCACTCGGCCAGCAGCGCGTCGGCGGGCAGCAGCGCGGCGTCGCGCTCGGCCTCCGACCAGGCTTCCACCTGCTCCAGCGTCACCGCCTGCACCACATCGAGTGGGCCGGCACCAGTGCGACGCAGTGCCGCAAGATGCGCGCCACAACCCAGCGCGCGGCCGATGTCTTCGGCCAAGGTGCGGATGTACGTGCCCTTGCTGCAGCGCACGTCGATCTGCCAACGGTCATTGTCGCCGTCGATGATGTCAATGCTGTGCAAGGTCACCGCGCGCGCTTCGCGCTCGATGGTGATGCCTTGGCGGGCGTACTCGTACAGCGGCCGGCCTTCGTGCTTGAGCGCCGAATACATCGGCGGCGTTTGCAACTGCGCGCCAGTGAACTGCGCGCACACGGCCGCCAACTGTTCGCGCGTCACGCTCACCGGCAAGCGGTCGAGCACCTCACCCTCGGCATCGCCGGTGGTGGTGGTTTCGCCCAGCTTCAGCGTGGCCAGGTAGCGTTTGTCGGCATCCAGACTCACTTGCGAGAACTTGGTGGCCGCACCAAAACACAGCGGCAGCAAGCCCGTGGCCAGCGGGTCGAGCGTGCCGGTGTGGCCGGCCTTCTCGGCCCGCAGCAACCACTTGGCTTTTTGCAGCGCATCGTTGCTCGACCAGCCCAGCGGCTTGTCGAGCAAGAGCACGCCGTGAACATCACGGCGTTGAATGCGCTGGCGCACCGGGCGGTTCATGCGCTCAGTCGTCCTTGGCGCGCGTGGCGTTGGCTTGCTGAATCAGCAGGTTCAGCTCGGCCGCGCGCTCGGTGGTGCGGTCAAAGTGAAAGTGCAGCGTCGGCACGGTGTGAATCTGCAGGCGCTTGAACAGGCTGTTGCGCAAGAAGCCCGCGGCCTCGTTGAGCGCCAGTTCGCATTCTTGCGGGTTGCCCACCAGCACCGAGAAATAGATCTTGGCGTGGGCGTAGTCGGGGGTGACCTCGACCGCGTGCAGCGTGACCATGCCGATGCGCGGATCTTTCAGATCGCGGATCAGTTCGGCCACATCGCGCTGGATCTGGTCGGCCACGCGGAAACCGCGGTTGGGGGTGGATTTTTTGTGTCGCATGGGGTGTGGGTGCTCCCGGCTCAAATACAAACCCCGCCGTCTTGTGGACGGCGGGGTTGAGGGCCGTGGGATCGTTGCGCTTTACAGCGTGCGAGCCACTTCCTTGATTTCGAAAATTTCCAGCTGATCGCCTTCGGCGATGTCGCTGTAGTTCTTCAGTTTGATACCGCACTCGAAGCCTTCCTTGACCTCGCGCACGTCGTCTTTCAAGCGGCGCACCGACTCGATTTCGCCCGTGTAGATGACCACGTTTTCGCGCAGCAGGCGGAAGCGTGCACCACGGCGCACTTGGCCCGAGGTGACCATCGAACCGGCCACTGTGCCGATCTTGGAGGCCACGAACACCGTGCGAATCTCGGCCGTGCCGATCATCTCTTCGCGCTGTTCCGGTGCCAGCATGCCGGTCATGGCCGCCTTCACTTCGTCCACCGCGTCGTAAATGATGTTGTAGTAGCGCAGGTCGACGCCGTTGCCTTCGGCTAGCTTGCGGGCGCCCGAATCGGCACGCACGTTGAAGCCGATGATGACCGCCTTGGAGGCGATCGCCAAGTTGACGTCCGACTCGCTGATGCCACCCACCGCGCCGTGCACGATGCGCACCTTGACCTCGTCGGTCGAGAGCTTGAGCAGCGACGATGCCAGGGCTTCTTGCGAGCCTTGCACGTCGGCCTTGATGATCAGGCCCAGGGTCTGCACATCGCCGCCCTGACCCATCTGGTCCATCAGGGTTTCGAGGTTGGCGGCTTGGCGCTTGGCCAGCTTCACGTCACGGTACTTGCCTTGGCGGAAGGTGGCGATTTCACGCGCCCGACGCTCGTCAGACAGCACCATGAATTCATCACCGGCCTGCGGCACTTCCGTGAGACCCTGGATTTCGACCGGGATCGACGGGCCGGCTTCAGCACAGGCCTTGCCGTTTTCGTCCAGCATGGCACGCACACGGCCATAGCTCGAACCGGCCAACACCACGTCGCCACGCTTGAGTGTGCCGCTCTGCACCAAGATGGTGGCCACCGGGCCGCGGCCCTTGTCGAGCTTGGCTTCAATCACCAGGCCCTTGGCCATGCTGGCCTTGGCGGCCGTGAGCTCCAGCACTTCGGCCTGCAACAGCACTTGTTCCAGCAGGTCGTCAATGCCTTGACCGGTTTTGGCCGACACGGGCACGAAGGGCGACGGGCCGCCGAATTCTTCGGGCACCACTTCTTCGGCCACCAGTTCGCTCTTCAAGCGTTCCAGATTGGCACCGGGCTTGTCGATCTTGTTCATCGCCACCACCAGCGGCACACCGGCAGCCTTCGCGTGGGCAATGGCTTCCTTGGTCTGCGGCATCACGCCGTCGTCGGCGGCCACCACCAAGATCACGATGTCGGTCGCCTTGGCGCCGCGGGCACGCATCTGCGTGAAGGCCGCGTGGCCCGGGGTGTCGAGGAAGGTGATCATGCCGCGCGGCGTGTCGACGTGATACGCGCCGATGTGCTGCGTGATGCCGCCAGCTTCGCCTGCTGCCACACGGGCGGTGCGGATGTAGTCGAGCAGCGAGGTCTTGCCGTGGTCAACGTGACCCATGACGGTGACGACTGGCGCCCGCGGGAAGGACTCGTGCTTGGCATCGGCTTCGCTGTCTTCCAAGAAAGCGTCCGGGTCGTCCAGTTTGGCCGCCAGCGCGGTGTGGCCCATTTCTTCCACGACGATCATCGCGGTTTCTTGGTCCAGCTGCTGGTTGATGGTCACCATCTGGCCCAGCTTCATCATCTGCTTGATGACTTCAGACGCCTTGACCGACATCTTGTGCGCCAAGTCAGACACGCTGATGGTCTCAGGAATGTGAACTTCCTGGATTTGCGCTTCAACCGGCGCGGCAAAGCTCTGCTGCGAGCCACCGTCGTCGCGGCCACCACGGCGGCCGCCACGCGGCGCACGCCAACCCGGACGGGCCGGGCCACCGGTGTTGATGGTTTTGAGGCCCCGCTTTTTGGCGGCGTCATCGGCCCAGCTCGACGAGAGTTTCTCGGAGGTGAGCGACTTCTTGGCACCCGGCTTGGCGGCACCCGCTGCTCCTGCGGCAGGGGCTGCGCCCGGCGCGCCAGCAGGCTTGTGGATCGTGCCCTTGATGCCTTCTTTGCTGACTTCAGGCTTCGGCGGCTCTTCCGGCTTCTTGGCCAGCATCACCTTCTTGGGCGCATTCATCATCGCGCGGATGGCGGCGGCTTCGTCTTCAGCGGCCTTGCGGCGCTTGGCGAGGTCGAGGGCACGTTGCTTTTCTTCGTCCACCACGTCGGCGGCCTTGATCACACGCAGTTGCGGCTTGGCCGGCTCGGCGGGCTTGGCGGCTTCAGCGGCTGCGGCAACCACGGTCGCTGCGGCGCTGGCCACCACCGCCGGGGCGGGAGCAGCAGCGGGTGCGGCGGCTGTGCCAACAGTGGCGGCGGGTGCCACAACAGCGGCGGCCGCAGCAGCGGCTTGCGCTTCAGCGGCGCGCGCAGCGGCCTCGGCAGCAGCGGCGGCTTCGCGGGCCGCGGCCTCAGCGGCTTCACGTTGACGCGCCTCAGCGGCTTCGCGCTCGACGCGGGCTTGCTCTTCGCGCTGCACGCGTTTGGCTTCCAGTTCGGCTTCTTGCTGACGCAGTTGCTCGGCCTGGGCTTGCGCTTCCAGCTCACGGCGTTGCAGTTCAGCGTCTTCTTGCTCGCTGCTGGTCTCTTCGGCGCCACCGGGCGCGTCATCGCGCTGGATGAAGGTGCGCTTCTTGCGCACTTCCACCTGAATGGTGCGGGCCTTGCCGGAGGCATCAGCTTGCTTGATTTCGCTGGTCGACTTGCGCGTCACGGTGATCTTCTTGCGCTCCGTGCCGGCGGTCGTGCCGTGGGAGGTGCGCAGGAAGTCGAGCAGACGCTCCTTGTCGCTTTCGGTCAACGCATCGTCCGTCGACGCCTTCTTGACGCCCGCGGACTGCAGTTGTTCGAGCAGTGCCGTGGCGGAGCGATTGAGCTCAGCGGCGAGTTGTGCGACGGTGGTCACAGCCATTGTGGAATCCTTGCTTGGGTCTTGCAGTGCAGCTTGCGGTGGGGCAATGTGGGGCGCGATATCGATCAGGCGGCGTTGAACCAGTGTTCACGCGCCTTCATGATCAGCGCCTTGGCTGCGTCGTCGTTCAGGCCAGTCAGTTCGGTGAGTTCATCCACCGCCAGGTCGGCCAGGTCGTCACGGGTGTGGATGCCGCCGTCGGCCAGCTTGCCGATCAACTCGGGGCTCAGGCCGTCAAGGTCGCGCAGGTCTTGCGACACATCGTCAACCTTCTCTTCCTTGGCGATTTCCATCGTCAGCAACGCGTCTTTCGCACGGGTGCGCAACTCGTTGACCGTGTCTTCATCGAAGCCTTCGATCTCGAGCATTTCCTGCATCGGGACGTAGGCCACTTCTTCGAGGCTGGCAAAGCCCTCGGCAATCAGGATGTCGGCCACTTCGGCGTCCACATCGAGCTTGTCAACAAACAGCGCACGCACGCCGTCGGTCTCAGCGGCCTGTTTGGCGCTCGACTCTTCGGCCGTCATGATGTTGATGCGCCAGCCGGTGAGGTCGGACGCCAAGCGCACGTTTTGGCCGCCACGGCCGATGGCGATGGCGAGGTTCTCCTCGTCCACCACCACGTCCATGGCGTGGCGCTCTTCGTCGACCACGATCGATTGCACATTGGCCGGGGCCAGCGCACCGATCACGAACTGAGCCGGGTCTTCCGACCACAACACGATGTCCACGCGTTCGCCAGCGAGCTCGTTGGTCACGGCGTTGACACGCGAGCCGCGCACACCAACGCAGGTGCCGATCGGATCAACGCGTTTGTCGTGCGACAGCACAGCGATCTTGGCGCGCGAGCCGGGGTCACGGGCGCAGCCCTTGATTTCCAGCAGGCCTTGTTCGATCTCGGGCACTTCTTGGGCGAACAGCTCGGCCATGAAGCCCGGCGCACTGCGCGACAAGATGATTTGAGCGCCGCGCAAGGTCGGGTCGACCTCGGCGATGTAGGCGCGAACGCGGTCACCGGAGCGGAGGTTTTCCTTCGGAATGGTTTCCGAGCGGCGCAGGCGGCCTTCAACACGGCCCGATTCCACGATCAGGTCGCCCTTGTCGAGGCGCTTCACGGTGCCGACCATGATCTTCTCTCCGCGCGAGAGGAAGTCGGTCAGCAGCTGTTCGCGCTCGGCGTCGCGGATCTTTTGCAAGATCACTTGCTTGGCGGCTTGCGCGCCAATGCGGCCGATCGACACCGACTCGATGCCTTCTTCGATGTAGTCGTCGACTTCGATGTCGGAGATTTGCTCCTGCGCCTCAAACAGCAGGATTTCCGAGTCGGGCAGTTGCAGGCCGGCCTCGTTCGGGACCACGTGCCAGCGGCGGAAGGTTTCGTACTCGCCGGTGTCACGGTCGATGGCCACGCGCACATCAACTTCGCCGCCATGCAGCTTCTTGGAGGCCGAGGCCAGCGCCGATTCCACGGCGCCAAAGACCACTTCGCGGTCCACGCTCTTTTCGCGGGAAATGGCGTCTACCAGCATCAACAGTTCGCGGTTCATTTTGTCAGGCCTCCGTCAAGCTCGTCATCTGCGCCAGGGGTTGCATCCGGGGCGGGGGGCGCAAAGCGACGCCCCTTGAAATCGACCACCGGTACCAACCGTGCCTCGCGCACTTCTTCCAATGAAAAATCCAGGGCCTGTTCGACCTTGCCGTCGTTGAAGACGAGTCGCCAGGCGTTGTCTTGCTGCGGCTCTTGGGCCTGCAGCGCTCCGCGGTATTTTTTTCGCCCCTGGAAGGGCATCTTCAAGGTGAGGTCCACCTGCTCGCCCGAGAAGCGGACAAAGTCGGCAGCCTTTTTGATCGGGCGGTCCAGGCCGGGCGACGACACTTCCAAGCGCTCGTAAGCGCAACCCTCGACCTCCAACACGTGTTGCAGCTGGCGCGTCACGCGCTCGCAGTCTTCCACGGTGATGAACTCGCCCGCCGGGTCGCCCGGCACGCGGTCGATGTAGACGCGCAGCAGCCCACCCGGGGTGCGCTCGGTGTCCACCAGGTCATATCCCAACCCGGTCACGGTCTTGTCTACAGCGGCTTGCCAGTTCATCCAGTCGTTCGCATCCTGTCGTTCGCTCCCGCCGCACATTGCTTGGCGCTTCCCGGTGAGTGGCGGAATATTCGGCTGCACTTTGGTGCCCCGGCATACCCCTGAAACTCACATCGAAAAACGGAAAAGCAAAAAAAATGGGCAGGAAAAGAATCCGCCCATGCAGCTTTCTCGGGAAAGACGCATTATAGCCTTGAATCTGCCCTACAGACAAGGGTGGGCACTGTCAAGAGCACGCGCCCGCCCCTGCCACGGGGTGTTTGGCCCGGTGGCGTGCAGTAGATTCATTAGCAGCGCTCCAGCGTGCGAAAATCCCGAGACATCACCAACACTGGAGAGACCATGGGTTTTCTGGCCGGCAAGCGTCTTCTGATCACGGGCTTGCTCAACAACCGGTCCATCGCCTACGGCATTGCCAAGGCATGCCACCGCGAGGGCGCTGAACTGGCGTTCAGCTACCAGGGCGAACGCTTCAAAGACCGCATCGCCGAGTTCGCCGCCGAATTTGGCTCGAAGCTCACCTTTGATTGTGACGTCAGCGACGACGCGCAAATCGAGGGCCTGTTCGCCAAGCTCGGCGAAACCTGGCCCGAGTTCGACGGCTTTGTGCACTCGATCGGCTTTGCGCCGCGCGAGGCCATTGGCGGCGACTTTCTCGATGGCTTCACGCGCGAGAACTTCCGCATCGCCCACGACATCTCGGCCTACAGCTTCCCGGCCATGGCCAAGGCTGCGGCCAGCCGCCTGCGTCCGGGGTCATCCCTGCTGACGCTGAGCTATTTGGGCGCCGTGCGTTATGTGCCCAACTACAACACCATGGGCCTGGCCAAGGCCTCGCTGGAAGCCAGCGTGCGCTACCTCGCTCACAGCCTGGGCGCCAAGGGCGTGCGCGTGAACGGCATCTCGGCCGGCCCGATCAAGACCTTGGCCGCCTCGGGCATCAAGGATTTTGGCAAGCTGCTGAATGACTTTGCGGCCGCCGCACCCATCCGCCGCGCGGTGACGATTGACGACGTCGGCAATGCTGCCGCCTTCATGCTGTCCGACCTAGCCTCGGGCATCAGCGCCGAGATCACCTATGTGGACGGTGGCTTCAGCCAAGTGATGGGCGGCACGAGCGACGCCTGAGCGCGCCACCCTGCCCTGCCACGGCGGACAACCGCAGGCACGATGACAAAGACCCGCCAAGGCGGGTCTTTTTTTGTACGGGCCTGCCAGCCTCGGCGTCAGGCGCGCTCCAGCGCCTGGGCCGCACCGATCAAGGCCGGCGAGATGTGGGCCTGCACCACCAGCGTCGGGATCTTGCTGAGGTAGGTCTGGAAGCGGCCTTTGCCCTCGAAGCGCTCACGGAAGGCCGAGCGGTCGATGCGGTCGCCCATGCGCGGCACGATGCCGCCACCAATGTAGACGCCGCCACGTGCACCCAGCGACAGCGCCAAGTTGCCCGCGGTGCTGCCCAAAAAGGCAAAGAACAGGTCCAGCGCCTCGACACAGGCCGGATCCTCTCCCGACAAAGCACGGGTGCCGATGTCCGACGCCACGAGGGGCTGCGCTGGCAGGCCGCGCACGGTGCACACCGCCACGTAGAGGTTTTCCAGGCCCTGGCCCGACACGGCACGCTCGGCCGACACGTGGCCAAAGCGCTCGCGCATGGCTTGCAAGATCTGGTCTTCAAACACCGAGGCCGCAGCCAAGGTGACGTGTCCGCCCTCGCCGTCGATCGGGATCACCAAGCCGTTGGGGCCGCGGAACAAACCCGACACGCCCAAGCCCGTGCCCGGGCCGATCAGGCCAATGGCAGCCAGCGGATCGGCCACGCCGCCACCCACCTGGCGCTGCTCGTCCGGCGCCAAGGCCGTGAGCGACAAGGCCAAGGCGGTGAAGTCGTTCAAGAACACCAAGCGCTCCAGGCCCAGCGCCGCTTGCATCTCGGAAATCGAGAACTGCCAGTGGTGGTTGGTCATCTGCACGCGGTCGCCCAGCACCGGGTTGGCGATGCCAATGGCGCCCTGGCGCGGCGCGCCTTGGCCAATGCTGGCGATGTAGGCCTGCATGGCGGCCAACAGCGTCGGGTGATCGGCCGCGGGCAGGGTCTGCACATGGCTGAGTTCGGCGCCGGGCGCGGCTTGCCAGGCGAAACGGGCGTTGGTGCCGCCCACGTCGCCAATCAGGCGAGGGAAAGTGTTGTTGCTCATGATCGGCCCCGGGGAAACGTCAGATGTCTTCGCGAACGCAGTCCACGTAGTAGCTGCGGGGTTGGCCTTCTTCGTGGTCTTCGACCAGGCCGTGCACGTCGGTGTTGAAGCCCGGGAAGGCTGCGTTGAACTCACGCGTGAACTTCAAATAGTCGACGATTTTTTTGTTGAATCGCTCGCCCGGGATCAGCAGCGGAATGCCCGGCGGGTAAGGCGTGAGCAGCGCGGTGGTGACGCGGCCTTCCAGGTCGTCAATCGGCACGCGCTCGGTCTTGCGGTGCGCGATGTGCGCGAACGCGTCGCTGGGCTTCATGGCGGGCTGCAGGTCCGAGAGGTACATCTCGGTGGTGAGGCGCGCGATGTCGCCCTTGGCGTATTGTTTGTGGATGGCCTGGCACAAGTCCTTCAGCCCCATGCGCTCGTAGCGGGGGTACTTGGCCACAAACTCGGGCAGCACGCGCCACACCGGCTGGTTGCGGTCGAAGTCGTCCTTGAACTGCTGCAGTGCAGTCAACATGGTGTTCCAGCGGCCCTTGGTGATGCCGATGGTGAACATGATGAAGAAGGAATACAAGCCCGTCTTTTCCACCACCACGCCGTGCTCGGCCAGATATTTGGTGACGATGGAGGCCGGGATGCCGGTCTCGGCAAAGTTGCCGCCCATGTCGAGGCCGGGCGTGATGATGGTGCTCTTGATCGGGTCGAGCAGGTTGAAGCCTTCGGCCAGGTTGCCAAAGCCGTGCCACTCTTCGCCGGCCTTCAGAATCCACTCGCTGCTGCTGCCGATGCCTTCGTCGGCCAGCGCATCAGGCCCCCAGACCTGGAACCACCAATCAGATTCGAACTCGCGGTCGACCTTGCGCATGGCGCGGCGGAAGTCCAGCGCTTCTGAAATGCTTTCTTCCACCAAGGCGGGGCCACCGGGTGCCTCCATCATGGCCGCAGCCACATCGCAGCTGGCGATGATGGCGTATTGCGGGCTGGTGGAGGTGTGCATCAGGTAGGCCTCGTTGAAGAGGTGGCGGTCGAGCTTGCGCTCGCTCGCGTCTTGCACCAACACCTGCGAGGCCTGGCTGATGCCGGCCAGCAGCTTGTGGGTCGATTGCGTGGCGAACACCAGCTGGTTCTTGGGGCGCGCGCGGTTTTTGCCCATGGCGTGGAAGCTGCCATAGAAGGTGTGGAAGGCCGCGTGTGGCAACCAGGCTTCGTCAAAGTGCAGGGTGTCCACATAACCATCGAGCGAGTGCTTGATGGTTTCGGTGTTGTAGAGCACGCCGTCGTAGGTGCTTTGCGTCAGCGTCAAGATGCGCGGCTTCACGGTCGCGGCGTCGACGTGCGAGAGCAGCGGGTTGGCGGCGATTTTGCGGCGAATGGATTCGGGCGAGAACTCGCTCTCCGGGATCGGGCCGATGATGCCGTAGTGGTTGCGCGTGGGCGTCATGAACACGGGGATCGCCCCGGTCATGATGATGCTGTGCAGGATGGACTTGTGGCAGTTGCGGTCGACCACCACCACATCACCCGGCGCCACGGTGTGGTGCCACACCATCTTGTTGGAGGTGCTGGTGCCGTTGGTGACGAAGAAGCAGTGGTCGGCGTTGAAGATGCGCGCGGCGTTGCGCTCGCTCTGCAGCACCGGGCCGGTGTGGTCGAGCAGCTGGCCGAGTTCTTCCACCGCATTGCACACGTCGGCGCGCAGCATGTTTTCACCAAAGAACTGGTGAAACATCTGGCCCACGGGGCTCTTCAAAAAGGCCACACCACCGCCGTGACCCGGGCAGTGCCAGGAGTAGGAGCCGTCTTGCGCGTAGTCCATCAGCGCTTTGAAGAACGGCGGCGCCAGGCCGTCGAGGTAGGTCTTGGCCTCGCGGATGATGTGGCGCGCCACGAACTCCGGCGTGTCCTCGAACATGTGGATGAAGCCGTGCAGCTCGCGCAGGATGTCGTTGGGCAAATGCTGCGAGGTGCGCGTCTCGCCGTACAAATAGATGGGGATGTCGGCGTTCTTGAAGCGGATCTCGCCAATGAACTTGCGCAGGTTCAGCACCGCCGGGTCGAGCTCGGGGCCGGGCGTGAACTCCTCGTCGTCGATCGACAAGATGAAGGCGCTGGCGCGGCTTTGCTGCTGGGCAAACGATGACAGGTCACCATAGCTGGTGGCCCCCAACACCTCGAAGCCCTCTTTTTCGATGGCCTGAGCCAGCGCGCGGATGCCCAAACCCGAGGTGTTCTCGGAGCGAAAGTCCTCGTCAATGATGACGATCGGAAAATGAAAGCGCTGCATGGCGGCCCAGTGAAAAAGGCGGAGGGAAGAACGGAGCGCGAAGTGTAGGGCCAGCGCAAGTCGGCGCGGTTTCAAACGGGGTTCGTTTTTCATGCCTTGGTTCCGGCCGCCCATCGGGGCCGGCCTACACTCATCCGCATCGGCGCGAGACGCCGCGCGCAAGGACACGCACATGAGCGGATCGATGGCCAGTTGGTGGTGGTGGGCGGCGGGTGCCGCCGTGGCGCTGGAGCTGGTCACGGGCACCTTCTATTTGCTGATGATTGCACTCGGCTTGGCCGCAGGGGCACTGGCCGCCTCGGCAGGCGCCCTGGCCAACACCCAAATCGTCGTGGCCTCGCTGGTGGGCGCTGGCGCCACGGCGCTGTGGCACCGCTCGCGCATGCGGCATCCGCACTCGGCTCCGGCTGCCAGCAACCCGGATGTGTACCTCGATTTGGGCGCCGAGGTGCAGGTGCCGCAGTGGAGCGCCAGCGGCGTGGCCCAGGTGCAGCACCGCGGCTCGGTGTGGCAAGCGCGCTTGGCGCCGGGTGCTGTTGCCCTGCCGGGCCCCCACACCATCGTTGCCATCGAAGGCAACCACCTCGTGCTGGCGCCGTTGACGCCTCGCACCTGAGGCTGAGCCGCTCGCTGTGCCGCCCATCGACCGATCAACCAGGAAACTCGCCCATGGAACTCGCCCTCATCCTCGCCGTCATTGCGGTGTTGTTTGTCATTCAAACCTTCAAGATCGTGCCGCAGCAAAACGCCTGGGTGGTGGAGCGCCTGGGCAAGTACGACCGCACGCTCACGCCCGGCCTCAAATTCGTGATTCCGTTTGTGGAGCGCGTGGCCTACAAGCACTCGCTCAAGGAGGTGCCGCTGGACGTGCCCAGCCAGGTGTGCATCACGCGCGACAACACCCAGCTGCAGGTCGACGGCATCATTTACTTCCAGGTCACCGACCCGATGCGCGCCAGCTACGGCTCGTCCAACTATGTGCTGGCCATCACCCAACTGGCGCAAACGCTGCTGCGCTCGGTGATCGGCAAGATGGAGCTCGACAAGACTTTTGAGGAGCGCGACGCCATCAACGCGTCGGTGGTGAGCGCACTCGACGAAGCCGCCGCCAACTGGGGCGTGAAGGTGCTGCGCTACGAGATCAAAGACCTCACGCCGCCGGCCGAGATCCTGCGCTCCATGCAAGCGCAGATCACCGCCGAGCGCGAAAAGCGCGCCCTCATTGCCGCCAGCGAAGGCCGCAAACAAGAGCAAATCAACATTGCCACCGGCGAGCGCGAGGCCTACATCGCCCGCTCTGAAGGCGCCAAACAAGCCGAAGTGAACCGCGCCCAAGGCGAGGCCGTGGCCATCACCGCGGTGGCCGAAGCCACCGCTGGCGCCATCACCCGCGTGGCGCAGGCCATTCAGTCGCCCGGCGGCGAGCAGGCGGTGCAATTGCGCGTGGCCGAGAAGGCCGTCGAGGCCTTTGCCGAACTCGCCCGCAAGAACAACAGCATGATCGTGCCGGGCAACCTCAGCGAGGTCTCGGCACTGATCGCCTCCGCCATGGCCATCAGCAAGGGCCGCACGCCCGGCCAAGAATGAGCCGCTACCGCTGGCATCACACGCACGCCTTCCACGGTATGAACGCGGTATGAACACGACAGCATGAGCACTGAACCCCTGAACGTTCTGGGCACCGCCCTGCGCCCTTGCTCCTACGACCCGCTGACTGGCTACTTCCGCGACGGCTGCTGCAACACGCGCGAAGACGACAGCGGCACGCACGTGGTGTGCGCCAAGGTCACGGCCGAGTTTTTGGCCTTCTCGGCACGCCAAGGCAACGACCTGCAAACACCGCGCCCAGAGTTTCGCTTTGCAGGCCTCCAGCCCGGCGACCGCTGGTGTTTGTGCATCAGCCGCTGGCTCGATGCGCTGCACGCTGGCGTGGCACCGCCCTTGTTGTTGGAGTGCACGCACGAAAAAGCGCTGGAGTTCGTCAGTTTGGCCGTGCTTCAGGGCCACGCACTGATTTCCGTGCGCTAGAGTGAGCTAGAATCAAAGGCTTCGGAGAGGTGGATGAGCGGTTTAAGTCGCACGCCTGGAAAGCGTGTGGGGGCTAATAACCCCCCGCGGGTTCGAATCCCGCCCTCTCCGCCAAGGTATAGAGACCCCAGAATGTCCAGTCACATCAATGACTTGGCGCTCTGGGGTTTTTTCGTTTCCGCTGGCCATTCCTCAATGAATTCCTCACAGGCCCCGTCCACTCAGGGCGCAGCCCCACGCGGGCGAGCGAAGGCTCCGCGACAGGCGGCCGAGACGACGTCGCGGCGATCAGGCGAAAAAAAAGCGTCCCGAAGGACGCTTTTTTTGGAGCCGAAGCAATGGGCTGAAGATCAGCGCACCACGGCGATTTGCTCGCGCTTTTCACCCTTGTAGGTGAAGAGCGTCAGCGCGCCGTTCTTGATGTCGCCCTTCTCGTCGAAGGTGATCGTGCCGGTCACGCCCTTGTAGCCTTCGGTCTTGGCCAGCACCGGCAGGTACTTGGCCGGATCGGAGGAATCAGCCCGGACCATGGCGTCCACCATCACGTTCACGGCGTCGTACACGTACGGTGCGTAGATCTGCACGTCGGTGTTGAACTTGGTCTTGAACTTGGTCTTGAACTCTTCCATGCCGGCTTTTTGTTCGCCTTCGACACCACCGGCTTCAGCGCAGATGACTTGGCCGTCGGCCATGGCACCCGCAGCCAGCTTGGGCAGCTCACCCGTGCAGATGCCGTCGCCACCCATCAGCTTGGCGTTGATGCCGAGCTGCTTCATTTGGCGAATCATCGGGCCAGCCACAGCGTCCATGCCGCCGTAGAACACGACGTCAGGCTTCTTGGACTTCACGGCGGTCAGGATGCCGGTGAAATCGGTGGCCTTGTCGGTGGTGAACTGGCGCTCGGCGATCTTGCCGCCGGCAGCCACAACAGCCTTCTCGAACTCCTCAGCCACGCCTTGGCCGTAGGCCGTGCGGTCGTCGATCACGGCAATCGACTTGCCCTTGAGCGTCTCGACCGCATAGCGGCCCAGCGTGCCACCCAGGTGCACGTCGTCAGCCACGACGCGGAACGCCGTTTTGTAGCCGTTGCGGGTGTACTTGGGGTTGGTGGCCGAGGGGGAGATCTGCGGGATGCCCGCGTCGCTGTAGATCTTGGATGCCGGAATGGTGGTGCCGGAATTCAGGTGACCAACCACGCCGTTGACCTTGGAGTCGACCAGCTTTTGCGCCACGGCCGTGCCTTGCTTCGGATCACCGGCGTCGTCTTCAGGCAGCAGCTCGAAGGTGACCTTTTGACCGCCGATGGAGATGCCCTTGGCGTTCAACTCGTCGATGGCCATCTTGGCACCGAACTCGTTGTCCTTGCCCAGGTGGGCGATGCCGCCACTGGTGGGGCCAACGTGGCCGATCTTCACCACTGCCCCCGTGGGTGCAGCAGCCGTTGCCGCAGCAGGTTCAGAGGCGGCCGCAGCCGGCGCAGCTTCTTCCTTCTTGCCGCAAGCCATCAGCAGCACCGCAGCGGAAATGGCAACCGTAAAGACTGACTTCTTCATGTGGGAGTGTCCTGTCGAGTGAAACGAAAAGGTGGATGAGGAAATGAGAGCAGACAAACACGCACGATGCGTGCCTGACCTTTCTTTGCCCAGTGTAGTGGCCCATGTGGGTGCACTATCTCCGGACTCTCCCCTGTATCGCGAAAATCTTGGCCGTGTCAGATGCACCGCAAAGGGGCACACGAGGGTGCGCAGCGGCGCTGTGTCAGCGGCTGCGTTGGCGCGCCAGTTCTTGCGCCACGGCCCGCGCCACCACGTCTTGCAGCGTGCTGGCCAGGTCGACCCGCAGGTCGCGCACCAAGGTATCGGCCAAGCGGGCCAGCGTGGGCATCAGTGCTTCGCGCAAGCGGTAGTCGAGCATCAAATCAACCTGCCGCTGCACGTTGCCGAGGATGCGCTGGTTCAACTCCGCCTCCCACATCGCATCCACGGGGGCTGGCCGGACGCTGGCCGGAGTCCACTGCGGTATCGGCGCGGGGGCGAGCAAGGCGGGTTCGGCAGGTGTGTTGTGCCAGCCAACATCGGCAGACGCGGGCACAACCTGGTCCCAGACCGGGAACGCGGCTTCGCTGGCGGGCGGTGGCGCCCATTGCGGCGCTTCCACCAAGGGTTGCGCACTCTCCCGCCACACCGGTTCACCCGCCCACGCTGCGGGCGACTGCGCCGACGGCAGATCAATCACCTCGGTGAGCGTGGGGACGCGTTGGTCTTCGGCGGGGTGTTGCGATGGGCTCATGCGGTGGCCTCGAAGCCGGTGACCTTGTGGCCCAGCGATGCGTAGTGTTTCCAACGCTGGCGGCCGACATCGCGGTCTTCCGGGTCGGCGCTGACGAGGTCGATCAGGCGGCCGAACTGCTCAAAGCTGGTGGGCGGCGTGGCGCCAAAATTCAGCAGCACCGAACAATCGGGGGCCAGGGCTTCGTCGTCCAGCAGCCAAATGGGCGTGCGCTGCTGCGCGGCGGTGGGGACGGCGTCGCCGCGCCAGCGCAGGTGGGGCAAAAACTCGGTCGGCTCGAAGGTCCATAGCGCTTGGTCGAGCCGGTTCAGCAGCCCGCCCGGCCCCACCACAGCCACGCGCACGCCGGCCCGCGTGGCTTTGCGCAGCAGCCGGCAGCCGTAGTTGAGGCGGTCGGCCACGTTGAAGTGGAACTGGATGTCGGTCATGCCGCGCTGAAGGTCAAAGCGAGGCTCAAGTCGCCGCGTGCGACAGCACGAAGTGGGTGAGCAGCGCCACGGGCCGGCCCGTGCTGCCCTTGGCCGCGCCCGACTTCCAGGCCGTGCCGGCGATGTCCAGGTGCGCCCAGCGGTAGGCGCCGGTGTAGCGCTGCAAAAATTTGGCGGCGGTGATGGCGCCGCCCGGGCGGCCGCCCACATTGCCCATGTCAGCGAAGTTGCTCTTCAGGCCGGCGTCGTACTCGTCGTCCAGCGGCAGGCGCCAGGCGGGGTCGAGCGCGCTGCGGCTGGCGGTGAGCAGTTGCTCGGCCAGCGCGTCGTCGGCGCTGAACAGGCCAGAATGGTGATGGCCCAGCGCGATCACGCAGGCGCCAGTGAGCGTGGCCACATCGACCACCGCCGCGGGCTTGAAGCGCTCGGCATAGGTCAGTGCGTCACACAAGATGAGGCGGCCTTCGGCGTCGGTGTTGAGGATTTCGATGGTCCGGCCCGACAGGCTGGTGACCACATCACCCGGCTTGATGGCGTTGCCGCTGGGCATGTTTTCGCAGCTCGGAATCAGGCACACCAAGTTCAGCTTGGGCTGCAGTTCTGCCACCGCGCGCAGGGTGCCGATGACGCTGGCGGCGCCGCCCATGTCGAACTTCATCTCGTCCATCTCGGCCGCAGGCTTGATGGAGATGCCGCCGGTGTCGAAGGTGATGCCCTTGCCCACCAGCACCACCGGTGCCTGGCTCTTGGCTGCGCCTTCGTAGCGCGCGACGATGAATTTCAACGGCTCGTCCGAGCCTTGTGCCACGGCCAAGAAGGCGCCCATGCCGAGCTTTTCCACCTCCTTGCGGCCCAGCACCTCGACCTTGAACTTGAACTCTTTGCCCATGCTGGCCACCACCTGCGCCAGATCGCTCGGCGTGCAGTGGTTGCCGGGGCGGTTGGCCCATTCGCGCGCCAGCGTCATGCCGTTGGCCACGGCTTGGCCGCGGCGCAGGCCGGCTTGCACGGCGCGAGCCTCCTCTTTGGTGCACAACAGGCTGACTTTGCCGAGTGCGCCCGCTTTGGGTGCGCTAGGCTTGGTGTGGCGATAGGTGTAGGCGGCGTCGCTCACAGCGGTGACCAGCGCTTCGGCATGGCTCTCGTCCAGCGTTGCTTGCGGGCCCACGCTGGCCACGGCCAAGTGCTTGGCGCCCAAGGTCTTGAGGTGGGCCACACCCGCGGCCGTGGCTGCCTTGAAGGCCTTGGCCGTGCCTGCGCTGGCTTGGCACACCATCAGGCGCGGGGCTTTCACGCCCACGGGGCGGTGCAGGTACAGGCTCTTGCCCGATGTGAGCTCGAAGTCGCCAGCTTTCAGCGCGTCTTGCAGCAGGCTGCTGAGCACCGGGTCGAGCGTGCTGGGCAAGGCATCGCCGTGCAGCACCAGCAACAAGGCGTCGGCGGCCACGCCAGCGAGGGAA
>JBEAOO010000027.1:0-7876 GCA_041164825.1 Pseudomonadota bacterium
ATCGGTATGATTGAAGGTTTCCTTTTGGGCACCCGCCGTGAATTCCTCCATCGATCCTGAACGCTCTGGTGTTTATTTGGCCAGTGCGCTGGCCGCTCAGAAAATCAGCATTCGCGGCGCACGCACGCACAACCTCAAAAACATCGATCTCGACATCCCGCGCAACCAGCTGGTGGTCATCACGGGGCTGAGCGGCTCGGGCAAGTCCAGTCTGGCGTTTGACACGCTGTACGCCGAAGGCCAGCGCCGTTATGTCGAAAGCCTGAGCACCTACGCGCGGCAGTTTTTGCAGCTGATGGACAAGCCTGATGTGGACATGATCGAGGGCCTGTCGCCAGCGATTTCCATCGAGCAGAAGGCCACCAGCCACAACCCGCGCTCCACCGTGGGCACGGTGACCGAGATTCACGACTACCTGCGCCTGCTGTATGCCCGCGCCGGCACGCCGTTTTGCCCCGACCACGGCCAGCCGCTGCAGGCTCAAAGCGTGAGCCAGATGGTGGACGCGGCCATGGCCTTGCCCGACGGCACCAAGCTGATGATCTTGGCGCCGGTGGCGCGCGATCGCAAGGGCGAGTTTTTGGAACTGTTTGCCGACATGCAGGCGCAGGGTTATGTGCGCTTTCGCATTGACGGCCAGACGGTGGAAGCCGCCGATGTGCCGGCGCTGAAGAAGAACGAGAAGCACGACATCGACGTGGTGATTGACCGCGTGAAGACGCACACGCCCACCGACGACGAAGAATCGCGCGGCTTGGCGCAGCGCCTGGCCGAGAGCTTTGAAGCCGCACTGCGCATTGCCGATGGCCGCGCGGTGGCGCTGGAGATGGACACGGGCACCGAGCACTTGTTTTCGAGCAAGTTTGCGTGCCCGGTGTGCAGCTACTCGCTGGCTGAGCTGGAGCCGCGCTTGTTCTCGTTCAACTCGCCGGCCGGCGCCTGCCCGAGCTGCGATGGCCTGGGCCATGTGACGCAGTTTGACCCGCACCGCGTGGTGGCCTTCCCGAGCTTGAGCCTGGCCAGTGGCGCAGTGAAGGGCTGGGACCGCCGCAACGCCTACACCTTCTCGATGCTGGAGAGCGTGGCCAAGCACTACACCTTCGACATCGAGCTGCCGTTTGAGGAGCTGCCCGAGACCGCGCGCCAGGTGCTGCTGTGGGGCTCGGGCGAAGAAGCCATCGAGTTCACCTACGAGGCGGAGAGCGCCAAGGGCAAGGTGCGCAGCGTGAAGCGCGCGCATCCGTTTGAAGGCATCTTGCCCAACCTCACACGCCGCTTCAAAGAGACCGACTCCACCGCCGTGCGCGAAGATTTGTCGCGCTACCAGGCCGCCGGCCCGTGCCCCGATTGCGAAGGCTCGCGCCTGCGCCGAGAAGCACGCCATGTGTTTTTGCACGGCGCCGACGGCTCACGCGGTGAGCCTCTGTTCAAGGTGGAGCACTTCACGCTGCGCGAGTGCCTGCACTACTTCGAGGGCCTGAAGCTGCAAGGCGCCAAGGCCGAGATCGCCGACAAGGTGGTGCGCGAAATCCGCTCGCGGCTCAAGTTCTTGAACGACGTGGGCCTGAACTACCTGAGCCTGGACCGCAGCGCCGACACGCTCAGCGGCGGCGAGGCGCAGCGCATTCGCCTGGCCAGCCAGATTGGCAGTGGCTTGACGGGCGTGATGTATGTGCTCGATGAGCCCAGCATTGGCCTGCACCAGCGCGACAACGACCGCTTGATTGGCACGCTGCGCCACCTGCGCGACATTGGCAACAGCGTGCTGGTGGTGGAGCACGACGAAGACGCCATCATGGCCGCCGACCACGTGATCGACATGGGCCCGGGCGCGGGTGTGCACGGCGGGCGCGTGATGTCGCAAGGCACGCCGGCCCAGGTGGCGGCCGACCCGAACTCGCTCACCGGCAAGTACATGTCGCGCGTGCTGCGCATCGAGGTGCCCGCAGTGCGCCACACGCTGCCCGCGGGCGACGCGGCGCAAACGCTGAAGATCGTCAACGCCCGGGGCAACAACCTCAAGGGCGTGACGGTGGAGATTCCCGTGGGTCTGCTGACTTGCGTGACGGGCGTGTCGGGCTCGGGCAAGAGCACCTTGGTGAACGACACGCTGTATGCGGCCGTGGCCAAGAAGCTGTATCACAGCCAGGCCGAGCCGGAGACGCACGACACCATCGAGGGGCTGGACCACTTCGACAAGGTGATCAATGTCGACCAGAGCCCGATCGGCCGCACGCCGCGCAGCAACCCGGCCACCTACACCGGCTTGTTCACGCCCATCCGCGAGCTGTTTGCCGATGTGCCCACCGCGCGCGAACGCGGCTACGGCCCGGGCCGCTTCAGCTTCAACGTGGCGGGTGGCCGCTGCGAGGCGTGCCAGGGCGACGGCGTGCTGAAGGTGGAGATGCACTTTTTGCCCGATGTGTACGTGCCTTGCGATGTGTGCCACGGCAAGCGCTACAACCGCGAAACGCTGGAAGTGCTCTACAAGGGCAAGAACATCACCGAGGTGCTGGGCCTGACGGTGGAAGACGCGCACGGCTACTTCAGCGCCGTGCCCAACATCGCGCGCAAGCTGCAGACGCTGCTCGATGTGGGCCTGGGCTACATCCGCCTGGGGCAAAGCGCCACCACGCTCTCGGGCGGCGAAGCGCAGCGCGTGAAGCTGGCGCTGGAGCTGAGCAAGCGCGACACCGGCCGCACGCTCTACATCTTGGATGAGCCCACGACCGGCCTGCACTTTGCCGACATCGACCTGCTGCTGCGCGTGTTGCACCAGCTGCGCGATGCGGGCAATACCATCGTCGTGATCGAGCACAACCTGGACGTGATCAAGACCGCGGACTGGGTGATCGACATGGGCCCGGAAGGTGGCGCAGGCGGCGGCATGGTGATGGCGGTGGGCGTGCCTGAAACCATCGCAGCGCACCCGGACAGCCACACCGGCCGCTATTTGCGCGCGCTGCTGCCGAACATGGCTTGAGCGGCTGAGCGCGCCGCACGGGCTGGCGGCAGGCGCTCGGAGCGATGTGCGGAGGTAGAGGATGAGGGCCCGCGAAGCGGGTCCGGGGGACTGAGCCCGGACACAAACAGTCCTGAGGACTGTTTGTGCCTGGCGAAGGCACGGGGCCTCTGGCCCGGGCACGGAGCACATCGGCCCGGCCCATCGCCGCTCTCTCGCCGAACGTCGAACAGGAAGCGGCGGCGAATCACGCGGTGGCAACGTGCCGAGAACCCAACGCCCCAGCCTCAAAGAACATGTGCGT
Source organism: Pseudomonadota bacterium (assembly GCA_041164825.1). Classification (GTDB taxonomy): domain Bacteria; phylum Pseudomonadota; class Gammaproteobacteria; order Burkholderiales; family Burkholderiaceae_C; genus JBEAOO01. The sequence continues at coordinate 3,267 of JBEAOO010000027.1, forward strand.
TTGAACGCCAGCCCGCCTCAGCAGCCTGCTGCGCGGCGGCGCTGTGCAGCCACCAGGCCGCACAAGCCCAGCACCATCAGCGCCCAGGTGCTGGGCTCGGGCACGGCCGGGACCACGGGTGGCAACAGGGCGGCGGGGGTTTCGGGCACAGCGCCACCGCCCGTCAACGGCGACGATCCCCCGCTGCCACCCGAACCGCCTGATCCACCCACACCGCCGTTGGAACCCGGGCCTGTGCCTGGGTTACTGCGGGCTCCGCCACTGCCACCCAACACGGCCAAGGCCGGCAAAGCGCTGCTCCAGGCGCCTGGGCTGGCGAGCTCGTCAAAACTGGGGGCGGCGTCAGCGGGCAAACCGGCGCCAGGTGGGTCGAACAACAACTCGCCCAAGGCGGATTCGGGGAACATGGGCTCGGCAGGCGGCAGCAGGCCGTCCAAGGCACTGCCTGCCACGGCCGGCGCGGCGGGGCCGGCGCCGTTGGGCTCGATGCGGCTGAGGTTGCGGCACACGGTGGGCACGAGCAGGCAGGTGCCGCTGTCGCAATACACCAGGCCACGCTCCAAGGCGGTGTCGGCCCAGCGCGCGCGGCTGACTTGGGTGCACAGGCTGCCTTCACCAAAGTGCATGCCCCGGATGGTGGGCTGGTAGCTGTGGCGGCCTTCGATGCTGTCGCGGCGGATCTGCACGATCTCGTCGTACTGGCGCGCGGCCATGCGTTGCTTGAGGCGGGCACGCACGGGTGCGGGGATATCGCTGTAGTGATCCACGGCAGCCACCAGGTCACCGGTGAATGGGTTGTGGCCGGGGCGATCCCAGCTGCAAGCGGGCAGCACCTTGGCCGACGCAGCAGCAGCCGCAGCGCGCGGCGCGGCTTGCGCTGGCACGGCGGGCAGCAGCAGCGCGAGCAGCAAGCAGAACAGGGCCAACATCCACGCGCCCACGAGCTGCCAGCCGGCAGCGGGACGGCGGGTCGAACGGGGTGAGGAGAGGCGGGTGGTGGACACAGCAGCAGTCGTAACGAAATGCAATGCTGTGAGGTTAGGGATTGCGGCCGGGGCCCCACAGACCGCGAACGCGGGGGCGCAGACGACAAAGCGTGAACGATGTCGCGCCGCCCCGGAGCGCGAGCCACCTGTGGGGCTGGCGTGCTCCGCACTGGCGAAAAAAAACCGGCGCCAGGCGCCGGTTTTTGGGGGTGCAGCCACGGCACCTTGAGAGGTGCGGCGGCCACGCAGAAGTCAAATCACTTCAGGTGAGCGTTGATCAGCTTGGTCATCTCAAACATCGAGACCTGGGCCTTTTGGAAAATTTCCTTCAGCTTGGCATCGGCGTTGATCATGGTGCGCTTGGTGGCGTCCTGCAGATCGTGCTTCTTGATGTATTCCCAGACCTTCTTCGTCACTTCAGTGCGCGGCACCGGCGTGGCGCCGATGATTGCAGCGAGGTGTTCGCTCGGGGTCATGGCCTTCATGAAGGCCGCGTTGGGCGTGCGCTTCTTGGCCGGTGCTGCCGCCTTCTTGGCTGCCGGAGCTGCCTTGGTTGCAGCCGGAGCTGCAGCGGTCTTGGCGGGAGCCGCCTTTTTGGCGGCCGGGGCGGCCTTCTTGGCTGCCGGAGCGGCCTTCTTCGCAGTTGCCATGTTCATTCTCTCCATCAATGTGAGTGGTTGATGTGACGGGGACGGGTGAGCGCCGCATGAACGCCCATTTCTCTCAGTCACCGATCGACGCGAATGGTACTGCCTGCACCGGGCATTGAGAAGGCGCGTAGCCCGTAGAAATGCGTTTTCTCAAGGGGGAAAGTGCCCTTTTGTCGCCTCAGCACCTCAAGTGCGTGCCGCCAGGGCAGCACGACGGCCTGACGATCCCGCCGACGCCCCCCATTCGGCGGGCTCAACTGGCGTGCGGGCGAGGGCGGTGAAGCCCCAACACACTGCACACCGACAACCCGGCGCGCTATTCTTGGCGCATGAAAACACTGATCCGCTGGTTTCTGCTCGCTGCTGCGCTGCTGCTGGTGGCGCACCTCTACCCCGGGGTGGTGGTCAGCAGCTTCCGCTCGGCCTTGCTGGCCTCCTTGGTGCTGGGTTTGTTCAACGCCTTGCTGCGGCCCGTCTTGGTGCTGCTGACGCTGCCGGTCACGCTGATCACGGTGGGCCTGTTTTTGTTCGTGATCAATGCGCTGATGTTTTATTTCGCGGCCTCGGTGCTCGACGGCTTGGCCGTCACGGGCTTCGGCGCCGCGCTCATCGGCTCGCTGATCTACAGCCTGTGCGGCATGGTGATTGACGTGGCGATGGAGCGGCTGTTGCCCGATCGCTGAGGCCAAGCACCACCGAGCGACGCGGGCTCAACCGCCCTGCGCTTTTTGCTGGGCCTGTTTCTCGCGCTGCTGGGCTTGCAAATCGCGCAAGCGGTTGTCGATGACCGAGGCCTCGATCACATCGGCCGGCAACTCCCCGTTGCGCAAACGGCGCTGGCCGGCTCGCAGGCGCTCGATGGCGCCGTCCAAGTCGCCCAGCGCGCGGCGCGATTCGGCCTCGGCGCGCACGGCCCGCAACGGCTGATCCAAGCGACCCCAGAGTTGCGCCAACAGCGCCCAGGCGCTGGCATCGTCCGGGTGCGTCGACACATGCGTTTGCAAGGCCTCGGCGCTGCTGCGGGCCGAGAGCGCGAACGTGGCATCTGCCGCGGGGCCCATCACATCAATCTGCGCGCGCAGCAGCATCAGCGGCCGTGAGCCATCGCTCTTCAACGGCAACAGGGCATCACGCGCCGCCACGGGCTCGCCGCGCGAGAGCAAGGCATCGGCCTGCTGCAGCAGCAGCGCACGGCTCAGTTGCGCCCGCAACTCGGGCGTGAGTGCAGCGCGCTGCACCAGGGCCTGTGCGCGCAACAAGGCCACATCGGCCCGCGCCCAATCGCGCAGCTGGGCCGATGCGACCGCGCTGCCAAACACATTGGCCAAGGCGTCGGGCATGGCCACAGCGTTGTTGGCCGACGCCTGCGCCGCGTTGTTGCCGCCATCCAGCGCTTGCCAGCGGCGCAAGGCGTCCACACGCGCATCGGCCAGCACACGCGAGCGCGCCTGCGCCACGCTGTGCAACCAGGGCGCCACATGCGCCGCAGCATCGGGCGCGGCCGTGCCCAGGCGGGCACGCGCTTCGCCGATGCGCTCGCTGGTCAAGGGGTGGCTGCGCAGATACGGGAAGGCGCCACTGTCATTGAGGCGCGAGGATTGGCTGAGCTTCTCGAACATCAAGGCCATGCCCTCGGGCGCGTAACCCGCATCGGGCAGGAGTGAAAAACCCATGCGGTCGGCCTCGCGCTCCATGTCGCGCGAGAAGTTGAGCTGGCCCTGCACGGCCGCCGCTTGGCCGCCCACGATCAGCGCGTTGGCCGCGTCGATGTTGGCGCCACTGCGGCTGGCGGCAATCACGCCCAACACGGTGGCGGCAGCCGCGATCATCGATTGCCGACGGCCGATGCCCATGCCACGCGCGATGTGGCGCTGCGTGATGTGGCTCAGCTCGTGAGCCAGTACCGAGGCGAGCTCGTCGCGGCTGGCGGTGATGGCGATCAGGCCCAGGTGCACGCCGATGTAGCCACCCGGCAGCGCAAAGGCGTTGACGCTGCGGTCGCGCACGAGAAAGGGCTCCCAGGCAAAACGGCCATCGACTTCGGACTCGATGTCGCCATGCGCACGCGCCGCCGTCACCAGCGGCTGCCACAGCGACTGCACGTAGTCGAGCAGCCAGGGGTCGTCGAGGTAGTCCGGATCGCGGCGGATCTCGGCCATGATCTGGTCGCCCAAGCGGCGCTCGGCGCCCAGGGTCATCTCGTCAGATTCAGCATCACCGAGTGCCGGCAAGCGGCTTTGGGCCAGGGCTGGCGGCGGCGTGACGGCGGGCAGGGCCATCAACACGGCGCACAGCAGGCTCGCGGCGCGGCGCGGCCAGTGGGCGACCGCACGAGGCGCGTGCGTCGGGACGGTCGAGGTGTCGGTGCGGTGTGAGGTCAAGCGATGCATTCCTTGGCCGCCAGTGGGCTGCGGCGGGCTCACTATGATGCCCGCTTCACGTTTCTCCATGTTGCTGACACCCATGACCACCGCAACGAACCCCACCCCATCGGCCGCCGCCGGTTCGCCCTTGACGCACTTCGATGCGCAGGGCCAGGCGCACATGGTCGATGTGTCGGCCAAGGCCGAGACGCACCGCGTGGCGCGCGCCAGCGGCGTGATTCGCATGCAAGCGGCCACGTTTGCCACGATTGCCGCGGGCAACGCGAAGAAGGGCGACGTGCTGGGCATCGCGCGCATCGCCGCCATCCAAGGCGCCAAGCGCACCTCAGACCTGGTGCCGCTGTGCCACCCACTGCCCATCACGCGCGTGGCGATTGATTTTGAGCTCGATGCCGCGGCGCACCGCGTGGTGTGCACCGCACAAGTCGAAACCCTCGGCCGCACCGGCGTGGAGATGGAAGCGCTCACCGCTGTGCAGGTGGGCCTGCTCACCATCTACGACATGATGAAGGCCATGGACCGCGGCATGGTGATGGGCGAGATCCGCGTGCTGGAGAAGCACGGCGGGAAGTCGGGTGATTGGGTGGCGG
>JBEAOO010000028.1:0-24708 GCA_041164825.1 Pseudomonadota bacterium
GGCGTGAAAGCGCGCTTCATTGCCGCGCTGCAGGCGGCCCGGCAACGGGCGCACGAGCTGGGTGATGAGTTCGGCAATGTGGCGTGATGTGCGCCGTGATGTGCGCGTGATGCACCGCTGATTCACGCCCCAGAACGGCCGTTGAACGGCCTGACGAGCCACAGAGAGCCGCCCCGGATCGCAAGATTCGGCGCGGCTTTCCGCGTTTTCGGCCGCCATCGAACGGCCTTCCGTGCACCTCATGTGCGCGCCGCGCTGACCCATGCCGAACTGGCATGAGACTCGGTGATTCATTCGGCGCTGGCGCTCCTACAGTCGCTCCCCATGCCGGCGTCGCACCACAAGTGCGCCGAACGGGCCCCCACACCGCACCCGCCACGTGGGGGCCCCGGCTGCCTCACACCCAACGACTTTGGAGACCCTGCATGAGCCACAGCCCGCTGTCCTACATCCACCCCACGAGCACCAGTCCGTGGCACACCTACTTGTCGCAAGTCGACCGCGTGTTGCCCTACCTCGGCCCACTGGCGCACTGGGGCGAAACGCTCAAGCGCCCCAAGCGCGCGCTGATCGTTGACGTGCCGATCGAGCTGGACAACGGCACCGTGGCCCACTTCGAGGGCTACCGCGTGCAGCACAACCTCTCGCGCGGCCCGGGCAAGGGCGGTGTTCGCTACCACCCGGACGTGACGCTGGAAGAAGTGATGGCGCTGTCGGCCTGGATGACGGTGAAAAACGCCGCCGTGGCCCTGCCCTACGGCGGCGCCAAGGGTGGCATCCGCGTTGATCCCAAGCTGCTCTCGCACAAAGAGCTGGAGCGCATGACGCGCCGCTACACCAGCGAAATCGGCCTGATGATCGGCCCGCACCAAGACATCCCGGCGCCCGACGTGGGCACCAACCCGCAGATCATGGCGTGGATGATGGACACGTACTCGATGAACGTCGGCGGCACGGCCACCGGTGTTGTCACCGGCAAGCCCATCCACCTCGGCGGCTCGCTGGGTCGCGTCAAGGCCACCGGCCGCGGCGTGTTTGTCACCGGCCGTGAAGCGGCACGCCGCATCGACCTGAAGCTCGAAGGTGCACGCATTGCCGTGCAAGGCTTTGGCAATGTGGGCAGCGTGGCGGCCGAGTTGTTTGTGGCGGCCGGCGCCAAACTGGTGGCCGTGCAAGACCACAGCGGCACCATCTTCAACGCGGGCGGACTCGACCCGGCAGCGCTGCAAACCACCAGCACGCGCACCGGCGGCGTGGTGAACCACACCGAAGGCGAGCGCATCGACAACGAAGCCTTCTGGGACGTGGCCTGCGACATCGTGATCCCGGCCGCGCTGGAGGGCCAGATCACCGCTGCCCGCGCCAACCGCCTGACCGCCAAGCTGGTGCTCGAAGGCGCCAACGGCCCCACCTTGCCCGATGCCGACGACGTGCTGGCCGAGCGCGGCATCCTGGTGATGCCCGACGTGATCTGCAACGCCGGCGGCGTGACCGTGAGCTACTTCGAGTGGGTGCAGGATTTTTCGAGCTTCTTCTGGACCGAAGACGAGATCAACGCCCGCCTCGACAAGATCATGAGCGAAGCGCTGGCCAAGATCTGGGATACCGCCGACATGCACCGCATCACGCTGCGCACCGCAACCTTTGCGGTGGCTTGCGAGCGCATCTTGATGGCACGCCAGGAGCGTGGCCTGTACCCGTGATCGTGGCTTGAGGCGCGTGGTGAAACGCGCTTCACCACGCGGGGCTCAACGCACTGAGCAGCAGCGCGGCTGAGGGCCCACGAGGCCCGCAGCCGCTCATGTCAGCGGTTCACATCAGCGGCGCCACTTCCACCCGGCCGGCGCCGGCTTGTTTGCCGCGCAGCAAGGCGGCGCCGGCCCGTGCGATCCACGGGTCGGCGCTCTCGCCCCGGTGCTCGGCCAGGCCCACGCTGACGCTCACCGGCACCACTGCGTGCTCCACCTTCACCTTGATGGCCGCCACGGCGGCGCACAGCCGCTCGGCCACTTGCGCCGCACCCTTGGCATCGGTGCCGGGCAGCAGCACCAAAAATTCTTCACCGCCCCAGCGTGCCACGCTGTCTTGCTCGCGGAAGGATTCGCCCAGCACGCGGCTCACCGCCTGCAGCACCTCATCGCCCACGGCCGTGCCGTGGCGGTCGTTGACGCGCTTCAACTGATCCACATCGATCAGCAGAACACTCAGCGGCACCGGGCGGCGGCGGCGTTGCGCCAGCTCGTAGTCCACCAGCTCCAGCATGCGGCGGCGGTTGTTGAGGCCGGTGAGGGTGTCGGTGGTGGCCAGCGCGTCGGCCTGCGCTTCGGCCGCGGCTTGCAAACGCGCGGCGGCCAGTGCCTGCCAGGTGAGTGCCGCAAAAGCACCAATGATGTTGACCATGCGCAACCCCTGCAGCACCAGCTCATTGAGCGGCTGCCAGGGCGCGGCCACGCGGCACAGGTGGTCGAGCACCACAAACCAGGCGGCCAAGATCATCGCGCCCACCCACTGGTCGCGCCCTTGGGCCGAGGCCACCGCCAAGGCTGACGGCACCAGCGCCATCAACCAGTACTGAAAGCCTGCCCCCCAACCCCCGCCAATGGTGGCGCCGGAGGCGAGCACCAACACCGTGGCGCTCAGCGCCACCTGCCAGGCCCGGCGCTTGCGCTGCGCTGGGGCCGCCGCCGCCGCGGTGCCAGGCAAGCGTGAGACCGGGCGAGACCCCGATGCGCTGCCCGCCGAGGCCGGGCGCGAAGATCGCCCCGGCGACGACCCGCCGCCCGAGCGGCTGGACGGCGGACGCGACGAGGGCGCAGGTGGGCGGGCGTTGCGGTTGAACAGTGACATGCGAGCAGTCCAGTGGAGCGATGGATCTTGTGGCCGAGGTTCAGGTATCGGCTGGAGTGTGGCGCGGCTGAAATCCGGCGAGTGGATTTGAGCGCGCAGCGCGGGCCAGTGCCGGAAGAATGTCACCCCAGCGCGCTGCGGGTTGCCCGGGCACCACGGTTCAGCCCAGCACCACACCCACAAACACCACCAGGCCCAGCCAATGGTTGAGGCGAAACGCCTTGAAGCAGCCGTCGCGTTGGCGGTCTTTGATCAGCCAGCCGTGCCACAGCGCCTGCACGGCCGCCACCGCCACGCCGAGCAAGAACACCGGGCCCAACCCCACCGAGCGGCCCAGCCACGCCCAGATCAGCAAGAAGGCCGCGTAAAAACCCATCACCGCCACCACATCAAAACGGCCGAGCGTGATGGCCGAGGTCTGGATGCCGATTTTCAGGTCGTCGTCGCGGTCGACCATGGCGTACTCGGTATCGTAGGCCAGCACCCAACACAAATTGCCCAGCAGCAGCCCCCAGGCCAGCGGCGGCACCGTGCCGCGCACGGCGGCAAACGCCATCGGGATGCCAAAGCTGAAGGCCACGCCCAGCACGGCCTGCGGCATCGACACAAAACGCTTGGCGTAGGGGTAGGCCAGCGTCACCGCCAGCGCGGCGAACGACATGCCGATGGTCAGCGCATTGGTGGTGAGCACCAGCGCAAACGCGGCCAGCGCCAGCACCGCGCCCACGGCCAGCGCTTCTTTCACGGGCAGCACACCGCTCGTCACCGGGCGCTGCGCGGTGCGCTTCACGTGGCGGTCAAACTCCTTGTCGGCCACGTCGTTGATGCAGCAGCCGGCGCTGCGCATGAGGATGGTGCCGAGCGTGAACACCGCCAGCAGGTGCCAACCCGGAAAACCACCCGCCGCGATCCACAGCGCGGCCAGCGTGGGCCACAGCAGCAGCAGCCACCCGGCGGGGCGGTTCCAGCGAATCAGGTCGAGGTAAAGCGGCCAGCGTGAGACAGACAGGGCGGGAGCAACCATGGCCGCATTTTCGCCTTGTGCCGCGCCAAGTCGCAGATCAGCCCACGCTCGCCGCGCTCAATCCCCCATGCGCTGCTGAAACACCAAGCCCGCGTGCTCGCGCAGCGCGTGGAACTTGATCTTGGGCCAGTTGTCTTGCATGGCGCGCAGCTCGCCGGCGTACTCCAGCAGCACGCAGGGCGCGTCCACGGCATCGAGCGCCACGCGGTGGGCGTTGTGGTCGATGAAGCGCTTGAGCTCGCGCTCGCCGCCGTCGGCCTCGTCACACGTCACCCAGCGCGCCACGTTGTAGCGCGCGGGCATGATGCGCGCCTTCACGCCGTACTCGTGCTCCAGGCGGTGCGCCACCACCTCAAACTGCAGCTGGCCCACGGCGCCCAAGAGCAGCACCGTGCCCGCCACCGGGCGATACACCTGAATGGCGCCTTCTTCACCCAGCTGAGTCAGGCCGGCGCGCAGTTGCTTGGTGCGCAGCGGGTCGGCCACTTCCACCGAGCGGAACATTTCGGGCGCGAAGAAGGGCAAGCCCGTGAACTGCAGCGCCTCGCCTTCGCTCAGCGTGTCGCCGAGCTGCAGCACGCCGTGGTTGGGAATGCCGATGATGTCGCCGGCATAGGCCTCGTCCAGCAGCTCGCGCTTTTGGCTCATGAAGGTCACCACCGTGTTGGGCCGCAGCTCCTTGCCGCTGCGCACCACCTTCATGCGCATGCCGCGCTCGAACTTGCCGCTGGCCACACGCAAGAACGCGATGCGGTCGCGGTGCGCCGGGTCCATGTTGGCCTGGATCTTGAACACCACGCCGCTGAACTTGGCCTCGTCGGGCTGCACCACGCGCTGAATCGCCTGGCGCGGGCCGGGCGACGGCGCCAGGTCCACCAGCGCGTCGAGCACCTCTTGCACGCCAAAGTTGTTGACCGCCGAGCCGAAGAACATCGGCGTTTGGCGGCCGGCCAAAAACTCGGCCTCGTCAAATGCGGGCGCCGCGTCGCGCACCAGTTCCACCTCGCCGCTGGCTTGCTCAAACGCCGGGCCAAAGCGCTCGGCCAGCAGCGGGTTGCCGATGCCGTCGATGATTTCTTCGGTGCCGGCCACGCGGTCTTCGCCGGGCGAGAACACGCGCATCTGGTTCTTGCGCAGATCGAGCACACCGCCAAAGAACTTGGCCATGCCCACCGGCCAGGTGAAGGGCACCACCGTCATGCCGAGTTCGCGCTCGATTTCGTCCATCAGGTTCAGCGGCTCTTGCACCTCGCGGTCCATCTTGTTGACGAAGGTGAGGATGGGCGTGTTGCGCGCGCGGCAAACCTGCAGCAAGCGGCGGGTCTGCGGCTCCACGCCGTTGGCCGCATCAATCACCATCAGCGCCGCGTCCACCGCGGTGAGCACGCGGTAGGTGTCTTCCGAGAAGTCTTGATGGCCCGGGGTGTCGAGCAGGTTGATGGTGCAGTCGCGGTATTCCATCTGCATCACGCTGGATGCCACCGAGATGCCCCGCTGCTTCTCGATCTCCATCCAGTCCGAGGTGGCGTGGCGCGTGGCCTTGCGCGCCTTCACCGAGCCGGCGATCTGGATCGCGCCCGAGAACAGCAGCAGCTTCTCGGTCAGCGTGGTCTTGCCCGCGTCAGGGTGAGAAATGATGGCAAACGTGCGCCGACGGCGCACCTGGGGGGTCAGATCGGACATGGCTGAAAAGCGGCACGGCCCAGCGGTGACGCGGGGCCGTGCGGGCGAGAGGAGGTGGGCGATTATCGCTGCGTGGGGCAACGCAGGCCCAAGCCCAAGCCCGACTGCCGCCTAAGCCGCGCCAAACGGGTTCAGCACCTCGACCCCCAGCGCCTTGAAATCCGCCACGTTCCGCGTCGCGACCACCAAGCCGTGCACTGTCGCAGTCGCCGCAATCATCGCGTCTTCATACAAGGTGTTGGACTGCCGGTGCATCAACCGGGCCCAAGCCCGGAAGGCGGCGGCATCCATGGGCAGCACGTTGTAGGCCCCAGCCATCAGCGCCAACCAGGCCTCTATTTCCTCGGCCTTGTCAGCGTCTTGCTCGCGGGTCAACGCAATGCCCGCTTGAATCTCGCCCAAGGTCACGACAGACACATGCAGTTGCGCGTCATCCAAAGCGGCCAGCCACGCCAGCACTGCGCCATGCGGGCGGGGCTTGCGCAACTCGGAAACGACGTTGGTGTCGAGCAAATACATGCGCGGGCTCACCGCATGGGCTCCACGTCGCGGCGCTTGGCGCCACCGCGGGCGGGCAGGTTCAACGCGCTACGCGCTTGGTCGGTCGTGAGCAGTTGCTTTAACGAGGGGCGTGCCGCCGACTGCAGCCGGCGCCACTCGTGCATCGGAACCAACACAGCGGCCTCGGCGCCACGCCGGGTCACCATTTGCGGACCCACTTCCAAGCAGGCATCCAAAAACTCACTGAACCGCGCTTTCGCGTCCTGAACGGGCCATGATTGCATCGCAATCTCCTTGAAATGGGTGACTCAACTGGTCATTCAACTGGTCATCCGGCAAGTCTGCTGAATTTCGCCCGAGGTGTCAAATCGTCGCTCGGACCCCATGTCAAGATGGGCCGCATCGCCAACCGACCCTCGCCCGCACCATGCATCAACCCGCCGCCTTCCGCATCGACGACCCCGCCCTGCTGCACGCGCTGATCGCCGACCAGGCCTTGGGCACTTGGGCCTGCGTGAGCCCGCAAGAGGGGCTGCTGATGAACCACATCCCGTTCCTGCTCGACCTCAGCCGTGGCGCGCACGGCACGCTGGTGGGGCATGTGGCGCGGGGCAATCCGGTGTGGAAGGCCTGCCTGGATGCCCAGGACGGCAGCGCAGTTGGCGCGCCAAGCATCGTCGCCTTCCACGGCCCGCAGGCCTATGTGTCACCCAACTGGTACCCCTCGAAGCAGCAAGACGGCAAGGCCGTGCCCACTTGGAACTACGCGGTGGTGCAGGCCCACGGCCTGGCGCGCGCGGTGGACGACCGGGCCCGCCTGCTGCAGATCGTCAGCCAACTCACCCAGCAGCACGAGGCCACACAGCCTCAGCCCTGGCAGGTGAGCGACGCACCGCCGGCCTACATCGAGGCGATGTTGGTTGGCATCGTGGGCATAGAGATTGACATCACCCGGCTCGAAGGCAAGTGGAAGATGAGCCAGAACCACAGCGCCCCCAACCGCGCAGGTGTGGTGGCGGGCTTGGGCGCCTTGCCCAGCGACGAAGCCCGGGCCGTGGCCCACGCTGTGACACAACGGGGGCCGAAGTGATGAACACGGCAGAGGCTGCGCCACCACCACCCACCTGCACCGGACCCGCCAGCCGCGCTGGAAACACGTCCCGCGCGGGAGACACCGGGGGGCGATCTCCGCCATGAAGCGCACGCCATCGCTGGCCCCGGCCGGCTTGTTTGCCCTCGGACTCGGCGCGGCCGCGCCGGCGCACGCCGCGCTTGAAACCGGCGCTCAAGTCGTCGGCCTGATGCTCATCGGCGGCTTGATCGTGGCGGTGCCAGCCGCTGTGGTGGGCGCGTTGCTGAGTCGCGTCTCGCGCAAGGCACACCGCCTGATGTGGGCGACCGCCGTGTTCTTGGCCGAATGGGTGGCGCTGGCCCTGTGGCTGGGCATGGAGCCCTGGTACCAAGCCTGGCTCAGCATCCCGTTCGTCTTTGCCGCATTGGTTTTCGCGGGAGGGTGTTGGTTTGGCCACGCGCTCGTGCGCAGCGGCACACCCCGAACCCGGAACCCACAATGAACGCGCTGACCTTCCCCCGCCGCGTCAGCCTGCTTGCCGCGGGCTGGGTGCTCGCCGGCAACGCTCACGCCGCGCTGGAGACCGCCGGCCAAGCCATCGGCTTGATGAGCATCGGCGCTGTGATCGTGATGGCGCCAGGGGCCGTGGTGGGCGCATTGCTCACGCGCTTCGCCCCCCCAGGCTGGCGCAAGGGCGTGGCGCTGGCGGTGTTTTTGGGGCTGTGGGCGGCGTTTGCGCTGGCGGGGCGCAACGGGGCGCAACTGCATGTGGTTCTGCTCAACCCAGTGATCGTTTTCGCCGCGATACCCTACGCCGCCGGTTGCGCCCTGGGCATGCGGCTGGCGCGGCGCCGCGTGCCAGCCTCGGCATGCCAGCCCAGCGACGAGTGAGTCGCCCTCGCGCCGAGCACCGAACGTCCTGGCCACGGCGCACTGGTGCTTTTGAACGCCAACCCGGCTGAGAGTCAGCAAGGCCACTCAGCCCGCCGGGTTTCCGCCCTCTTGCCAGCGGTTCACCACCGCCAGCGCCTGCCCCACCCAGGCGTCTTTTTCGCCCACGGGCGCCACGTAGTGCAGGGCCTGCGTGGTGGCTTCCAGGCCGGCGCGCTGCAGCATCACCCAGGTGGCCAGGTAGACGGCCGACATGCAGCCGCCCGCGGTGGCAATGGGGCCACGCGCGTGAAAAGGCGCATCGACCACGCGCACACCGGCTTCCACCACCCAGGGTTTGGTGGTGGTGTCGGTGCAGGCCGGGCGGTCGCCGAGCAGACCGAGTCGGGCCAGCAGCAGGGTGCCCGAGCACTGCGCGCCAATGAGCTGGCGCGTGGGGTCGAGTTGCAAGCGGTCGAGCAGTGCGCTGTTCTCAGCAATGGCCCGGGTGTAGATGCCGCTGCCAAACAGCACCACATCGGCCTCGTTGGCAAATTCGAGCGGCTGCTGGGCGGTCACGGTCACGCCGTTCATCGACGTCACTTGCGCCGTGGGGCAGGCCAACTCGGCCTTCCAGCCCAGCGCGCTCAGGCGGTTGAGCAGGCCCAGGGCAATGAAGGAATCGAGCTCGTTGAAGCCGTCGAAGGTGAGGATGGCGATGCGCATGGTGGCGGGGCCTTCAAAACCAAAACGCGCCCGCGTGGCCGCAGCCCGCAGGCAGGACGCGAATCAAGCGCGCGCCAGCGGGTTGGGCGTGGGCTCGGCGATCTTGTGCAGCGTGTTGCGGTCGGTGTGGTGGAAGGGCTCGGCCTGGCCGCGGATCTGCAGCACCGTGTCTTCGTCGTAGCCCCAGGTGCCATCGGCGTTGATGGTGACCTTGATGTGGAACGAGGTGGTTTTGAACGCCTCGTTCAGGAACGGTGCCGAGCAGATGCCCCAGGTGTCCAGTCCCTGTGTGGCGTTCAGCTCGAACGTGGTGGCATCGGCCGCCGCTTGGCCCGAGGCCATGGCCACCTGCCCGCGCGGGATGGTGAGCGTGTGGATGATGGTGCCGGTGGCCGGCTCCCAGAGCCAGTAGCCCACTTGGTCGTGGTAGGTCTTGACCTGGTCGGGCTTGGTGACGTGGGTGTGATAACGCAGGCCGTAGAGCAGCTGCGGGCCATTGGTCTGCGGGTCGATGGGCTGGAGCTCAATGCGCTCGACGAAGGCCTGCTTTTTGGGGCCCTCGGCCTTGGGCTTCACGTCCAGCCCGCGGGTGCCTTGCCACACGCCGGCCATGCCGCGCAGTGGGCCCAAGTTGGCCAGGGTGTCGACGTCGATCGGGTGCGGCTCGGTGTAGATGTCTTTCGGGGCTTCGTGGCTCATGGCGGCAGTCACAAGTAGGGCTGGGGTGGTCTGACTTTAGCGTCAGCCCGGGGCATTTGCAGGGCCCGGCTGTCAATGTTCACGCAAACAGTCGGGCAGGCTTCAGCTCGCTGCCAGCTGGTGGCCGAGCTGGCCCATCCACACCAGTGCGCCAGCAGCATTGAGGGCCAGACCCAGCTGCTGGCGGGCGGACAAACGCGGCAAGGCTTGGCGGGCCACAGTGGCAGTGTGGGCGATGAAGGTGGACATGGCAGGCTCCTGGCTACGGGATGTTGACTGACGCAGTGGCAGCCGAAGCGGCCGTCACGGGCCCCGGCTGTCAGGGCATGGTCGCCATGTTAGTCAAGAACTATGAATGCATCTAATTGAATAGCAGAATGCCCGCCATAGCCCCGCCTGCGCGGGCACCTGCTCAGGTGTTCAGCCGGGTCACGCCGTTCAAGGTGCAGGCGTGCACGGCATTGCGCAGCGCGGCGATGGCTTCGTAACGGGTGAAGCTGCGGCGCCAGGCCAGCACCACGCGCCGCGTGGGCACCGGGTCGCTGAAGGGCAGGTAGGCCACGTGGCGCTCGGGCTCGACGGGCACGCTGAGCTGCGGCACCACCGTCACGCCCATGCCCGCGGCCACCATGTATTTGATGGTCTCCAGCGACGAGCCCTCAAAGCTCTTGCGGATGCCCTCGGCATCGCTCGAAAAACGCGCGTACTCGGGGCACACCTCCAGCACGTGGTCGCGGAAACAATGGCCCGTGCCGAGCAGCAACATGGTCTCTTGCTTCAGCACCTCGGCGCTCACGCTGGCTTGCGCGGCCAGCGGGTGCGTGCGCGGCACCGCCACCTGGAAGGGCTCGTCATAGAGCGGTGCCACGGCCAGCCCGGTGTCGGGAAACGGCTCGGCCATGATGGCGCAGTCGAGCTCACCGGTGCGCAGCATGTCGAGCAGCTTCACCGTGAAGTTCTCTTGCAGCATCAAGGGCATTTGCGGCGTGAGCTCGATCGAGTGGCGCACCAGCTCCGGCAGCAAATACGGGCCGATCGTGTAAATGATGCCCAGCCGCAGCGGGCCCGTCACCGGGTCTTTGCCGCGCTTGGCGATGTCTTTGATGGCCGCGGCCTGCTCGATCACCTGCTGCGCCTGGCGCACGATCTGCTCGCCCAGCGGCGTCACGCTCACCTCGCTGGCGCCACGCTCGAAGAGCTTCACGTCGAGCTCTTCTTCGAGCTTCTTGATGGCCACGCTGAGCGTGGGCTGCGACACAAAACAGGCCTCGGCCGCCCGCCCAAAGTGGCGCTCACGGGCCACGGCAACGATGTAGCGGAGTTCGGTCAGGGTCATGGGCGCATCCGGGCTGGGCCAGCCGCGGCGCACGCGGACAGCTTCATCAAACCACCACTGTAGCGGCAGGCCCTGAAAAGCGACATCTGCGGCCGCCCCCAAAACCCCAGCCCGACGAAGGTCAGCCGCCCGCGCGCTTGACCTTCATGCCTTGCGCTTGCAACAGCGTCACGATGCGCTCGGCGTGGTCGCCCTGCACCTCGATCACGCCGTCCTTCACCGTGCCGCCGCTGCCGCAAGCGGTGCGCAACTGCTTGCCCAGCGCGGCCAGTGCCTCCGCCGCCAGCGGCACGCCGCGCACCAACGTCACCGCCTTGCCGCCGCGCCCCTTGGTCTCGCGCGACACCCGCGCGATGCCATCACCCGCCGGCACGGCCGCGGCTTGGCGTTGCTTGCACGCGCAAGCGCTGAGCGCTTGGCGGCAATCGGGGCAAGTGCGGCCGGTGTCGGTAGAGTAGACGAGGCGGGTGGAGGAGGTGGCCATGGGCGAGATTTTCCCATGGCCTTGGCCCCGCCAGCGTCATTGGCGCAGTTCGTGGAAGGTGTAGAAATCACTGCCCAAGGCGTTGCGCGCGGTCACCGAGAAGCCCACCGGCGAGGTCGGCGAGGCGCCCACCCAGTTGCCGAAGCTGATCGTGTTGCTGGTGAGGTTGTTCCTGAAAACCGTCGCCCCACCGGGCGGGCTCATGGCGGCGGCGTTCAAGCGGTACGTGCCAGTGGTGGGCAGCGTTGCCGTCAGGCTGACCTCGACGCCGTCGACGAGCGCGGCCCAGTTGCCGGGGTTGATGGAAGCAACGCGCGGGAACAAGGTGTCGCCTGCGGCGGCGGCTTGCTCAGCACTGAGGGGCGCTTCTGCCAGGGTCAAGGTGCGCGGCTCGCCCAGGGGGGCGCCGTTGGCATCCAACAGGGTGAAGGCGTACGAGCCACCGGCCGCCAATTGCGCCCGATACATGCAGGCCAACTCCGTGCGCCCTGGATCATCACAACCGGGCAACCAGGTGCCGGTGAACTGGCCATCTCCGGTGGCCAAGCGATAGGCCCCCGCACTGCGCTGCGCCACCACCCCGGTGAGGCCCAAGCCGGCCAAGGCATCTGGCACATGGGACTTCAAGCCCGGCCCGGTGATCTGGACGTACTGCGCGTCAGGATGCCGTGTGGAGACCCAGTACCCGAGCTTGGGCGCGTAGTAGCGCGGGGTCAGGTTTTCGTCTGGGTAGCGGGCATTGACGGCACGAACATCTGCATAAAACAAGGCGCGGTCACCGGCGTCTTGCCAAGTGCTGCCGTCGGCACTGCGACGAAACTGGTGGACCCACTGCGACGACGTGCCATCCTTCAACCGGGTCTCGTAGGCCACGCTGATGGTGCTTCCGCCATCGGCGAAGGAACGAATCGTGGCGCCGGACTGCACCATGCCCGCAAACATGGGGACCAGCAGCCCGTCGGCGCTCAAGTAAGCGTCCGAGCCGCCGCCTTGGTCCAAGAAGTTGCTGGCAATGCTCGCCCGCAAAGCGGTGTTGTTGGCGACGGGAATGCCGTCTTTGAAGGCCGCGCTGATCACGGCCAAGGTTTGCTCGATGGCCTTCAGGCTCGCCGCGGCCTCGGTCAAGGGCAAGGTGCGCGGCACGGCGGGCACCACAAACGCCTCCACGTCGGTGCTGCTGTTCAGGTCATCGACGATGCGGGTGTTGTCGACCAGGTTGGTGATGGTGGCGGTTTTGGCAGCAGCGTCGGTGCTCACGCGCAGCACGTCCATCACGGCGTCGAACTGGGTGTGGTCGGTGGCAAAGGCGGTGCGCAGCAAGTCAAACCCAGCATCCACCCCCAACTCAAGCAAGATCGGCCGCAGCTTGTCGGTGAGCGCCTGTTTGGCGGCATCGAGTTCCGCCGGTTTGAGTTGGGCAAGGTCGGCGAAATTGGGCGCGTCGAAATAGTTGGCAGCGGCGGCACCGGCGATGTTGGCCACGATCAGATCGGTGAACGGCGTGATGTTGATGGTCTGGTTGACGTCGTCGGCCGTGGCGGCGGACACCAGGCGCACGGTGCGGCCACCGACCGTGCCTTCGGCCATCAACAAAAACGGCGCCGTCATGCCCGTGACGCTGACCGTGTACTGGCCATTGGCTTCGATCGGGCTGGTGCGGGTGCGGCCCGCGCTGTCTTTGACCGTGACGTGGCCCACCACCGGCGCACCCGATGCAGCGGTACCGGTGAGGGAGGCCGCAGCGGTGTCGTCGCTGCTGCCCCCACCACCGCAGGCGGTGAGGGCTGCCAGGGCGGTGGCCAAGAGCGCATGGCGCAGCGCGGGCTGCCAGCGGCGGGCGCCGCGGGCCGGTGCGGCGTCAGCGTGAGCCTGGGCTGCGGAGGCGGTCGTGGAAATGGGGACCGGAACGGGAGCAAGGTTGACAAACATGGCAGGCCTCCTGGGGCGTTTGGGGTGCGCGTCCAGGTCGCTTGCCGCCGCACGTTGCCGCGGCACCCTGAATCACGAGCCCAGCGTAGGAGGGGTGCGCGCGCTGGCCATCATCAACACTGATGAGCACCCCCAAGTCCTTGGGCGGCCGTCTGACGCCCAGCGCTTCAAGCGTTCAGGTACTCGGCCTTGCTGCCCAGCCAGCGGGCCATGTGTTGGTGGGCGATGGCGGGGTGGGTGGTGAGCAGTTGTTCAGCCGCCGTGCGGGCGCGGGCGACCAGGGCCTCGTCGAGCACCATGTCGGCAAAACGCAGCAGCGGCGCGCCGCTTTGGCGGGCGCCGAGAAACTCGCCGGGGCCGCGAATTTCCAGGTCGCGCCGGGCGATCTCAAACCCGTCTTGCGTTTCGGCCATGGCGCGCAGGCGCGATTTGCCGGTGTCGCTGAGCGGGCCGGTGTAGAGCAGCACACAGACGCTGGCCACCGCGCCGCGGCCCACGCGGCCGCGCAGCTGGTGCAGCTGGCTGAGGCCAAAACGCTCGGCGTGCTCGATCACCATCAGGCTGGCGTTGGGCACGTCCACGCCCACCTCGATCACCGTGGTGGCCACCAGCAGCGCCATCTTGCCGCTGGCGAATTCGGCCATGGTGGCGGCCTTCTCGGCGGCGGGCATACGCCCGTGGATCAGGCCCACGCGGTGGTTCGGCAGCGCGGCGCTGAGTTGTTCGTGTGTGGCGGTGGCGTTTTGCAGGTCCAGGGTTTCGCTCTCTTCGATCAGCGGGCACACCCAGTACACCTGCCGGCCGGTGCCCACCTCATGGGCGATGGTGGCAATCACGTCGTCGCGGCGTGCGTCGCCAAACACCTTGGTGACGATGGGCGAGCGGCCGGGCGGCAGCTCGTCGATGGTGCTCACATCGAGGTCGGCAAACACCGTCATCGCCAGCGTGCGCGGGATGGGGGTGGCGCTCATCATCAGCAGGTGCGGCTCCAGCGCCTGTTCCTCCAGCTTGCTGCGCAGCGCCAAGCGCTGGGCCACGCCAAAGCGGTGCTGCTCGTCAATGATGGCCAGGCCGAGCTTGGCGAACACCACATCGCCCTGGATCACCGCGTGCGTGCCCACCACCAGCTTGGCGCGACCGTCGGCCACGAAGTCGAGCATCTCGCGCCGGCCCTTGCCTTTGCGGCTGCCGGTGAGCCAGGCCACGCCAATGCCCAGCGGCGCCATCCAATCGACCAGCTTGCGAAAGTGCTGCTCGGCCAAGATCTCGGTCGGCGCCATCAGCGCGCATTGCCAGCCGGCCTGCATGGCCAGCGTGGCGGCCAGTGCAGCCACCACCGTTTTGCCCGAGCCCACGTCGCCCTGCAGCAGGCGGTGCATGGGCACGGGGCGCTGCAGGTCATTGGCAATCTCTTCCACCACGCGGCGCTGCGCATCGGTCAGCGCAAAGGGCAGCACCGCCAGCAGCTGCTCTTGCAGGCCGCCGCGCACGAGTGCAAAAGCGGGCGCTTGCTGCTTGGCGCGCTCGCGCTTGGCTTCGAGCTGCGAGAGCTGCTGCGCCAGCAGTTCTTCAAACTTCAACCGCTCCCAGGCCGGGTGGCTGTGGTCTTCGAGCGCGGCCAGGCCCACGTCGGGCGGGGGCTGGTGCAGCAGGGTCAGCGCTTCTTTCAGCGTGGGCAGTTTGCCCAGGCCCTGCGGCAACACGGCCGGCGGCAATATCTCGCGCAGGTCAGCGCGCTTGAGGCCCGCGGCCACCGCCTTGCGCAAATAGGCTTGCGGCAGCGCGGCGCTGGTGGGGTACACCGGCGTGAGCGCGGTGGCCAGCGCCTGGCCTTCGCTCACCGCCTTGAAGGTGGGGTGCACCATCTCGCGGCCAAAAAAGCCCACGCGCACCTCGCCGCGCACCCGCACCCGCTGGCCCACGGCCAGGGCCTTTTGGTGGCTGGGGTAGAAGTGCAAAAACCGCAGCACCAGCTCATCCCGCGTGCCCTCGTCCATCAGCCGCACGATCAGCTGGCGGCGCGAGCGCAGCTGCACCTCGCAGTGCGCCACCACCGCCTCCACCTGCACGGTCTGGCCGTCGCGCAGGGCGTGCAGCGGCGTGAGCCGGGTTTCGTCCTCGTAGCGCAGCGGCAGGTGCAGGGCCAGGTCGATGTCGCGGCGCAGGCCCAAGCGCTCCATGGCCTTTTGCGGCGCAGACTTGGCTGCCGTCGCGGCAGTGGGCGTCGGTTTGTCAGCGGGCGTGGGCGTGGGCGTGGCGGCAACCATGGCGGTCATTCTCGCCGCGCGGCGAGCGCTGGGCAGGCACCCACACGCACACGCTGAGCCCCACCCCGCCACCGGGCGCAGCCGCTGCGGCCCGCCCGCGCCTGCCACCGTTGTGCACGGCGCGCAACACTCCTGCGCAGCGTTGATCGCTCTTTCACATTCCCACACACAGCCGGCCAAATAGCCCGCCAAAGCCCGGCACAATTCCGCCCGCTGCAGCGCACAAAACTGTCGTTTTCAGCCCCCCTCCCATCCCCCCCTTGCCCGCCCGAATCCCACCATGCGTTTCCTGCTCCGTTGTGCCGCCTGTGCGCTGGCCGTCCTTACCATGAGCGTGCTCGCCGCCAAGGCCTGGGACCAGTCGGATCAAGCCGCGCAAGCGCAGGTTGCCGCTGCGCCCGCACACTGAGCACGGGACGGCTCGCCAGCTGTCACGCCACGAGACAGCGGCTGTTCAAGCGCGCTCCATCTGCGCACGGGCACTGCGCCACTCTGGCGAAATGATCGGGCACCTTGACGCCGCTCAAGGTGCGCGCCGGCCAGCTTTTTAAGGTGACGTCACCGCCGGGCGTTTGATGCGTTCCGGTGGCCGGTTTCCCCCGGCTTTGGCGGTGCCCCTCGGCACCCGACGGGGGGCACCTCTGGAGGACCCGATCCATGCCCGCCCTGCGCACCCGCCGCCCCGCCGCCCTGGCCTGTCTGTTTGCCCTTGGCAGCGCCGTCGTCAGCCCCAGCGCCTTCGCGGCCAGCGACGCCGACATGCTGCAGCTCGCCACGACAAGCGGCTGCATGACCTGCCACCACATCGAGCCCGGCGCCAAAGGCCCGGACGGCCTGCCACCCATCGGCCCTGCCTGGCGCGACGTGGCCGCCCAATACCGCGGCAATGCAAAAGCCCTGGCCCAGCTCACCGCCACCGTGCAGGCCGGCTCCAACCCCTACGCCAGCCACTGGAAGGGCAAGGTCAGCGGCCTGGCCATGCCGCCCAACCAGGTGGCCATCAGCGAGACCGACACGCGCCAGCTGGTGCAGTGGATCTTGGCGCTCAAGACACCGTAAAGGCGCGCCGCTGCACTGGTGGCAGAGAAGCGGCGTGGAACAATCCGCCGCTTCTTTGCGATTTCGCCCGCGCCTTCCCGGCCGGGCCCCAGGCCATGCCGTCCACCGCCCTGCCGCTTGATCGGCCGCCCGCACCACGCGACTTCACGCTCAGCGACTTTGATTTCGCGCTCCCGCCCGAGCTGATCGCCCAGCAACCCGCCGCCGAGCGCAGCAGCTCTCGGCTGCTTGATGGCACCGGCAGCGGCGACCCGGTCGACCGCATCTTCCGCGAGCTGCCGGGCCTGCTCTCGCCCGGCGACCTGCTGGTGTTCAACGACACCCGCGTGGTCAAGGCGCGCTTGCTGGGCGCCAAAGACACTGGCGGCTCGGTCGAAGCCTTGATGGAGCGCGTGCTGCCCGGCCACGAGGTGCTGCTGCACCTGCGCGCCAGCAAATCGCCCAAGCCCGGCAGCCGCGTCACCTTCGTGAGCGGCGACGGCCAGCGCCGCTTCACCGCCGAGGTGCTGGGCCGCGCCGGCCCCGAGAATGCGCTGTTCCACCTGCGTTTTCCGTCGGAGCCCTTTGCGCTGCTGGAGGCCCACGGCCACGTGCCGCTGCCGCCCTACATCAGCCACGCCGACGATGCCGACGACGAGCGCCGCTACCAAACCGTGTTCGCCGCCAAGCCCGGTGCCGCCGCGGCGCCCACGGCCGCGCTGCACTTTGACCAAGCGCTGCTCGACGCACTGCAAGCGCGCGGCGTCAACCGCGCCAGCGTCACCCTGCACGTGGGCGCAGGCACCTTTCAGCCCGTGCGCAGCGAATCCCTGGCCGAGCACCGCATGCACAGCGAGTGGTTCGATGTGCCGCAGAGCACGATAGACGCCATTGCCGCCACCCGCGCCGCCGGCGGGCGTGTGGTCAGCGTCGGCACCACCACGCTGCGCGCGCTCGAATCGGCCGCCCGCGGCGGCACGCTGCTGGCCGGCAGCCGCGACACCGACATCTTCATTACCCCGGGCTTCGAGTTCCAGGTGGTCGACCGCCTGATCACCAACTTCCACCTGCCCAAGAGCACCTTGCTGATGCTGGTCAGTGCGCTGGCCGGCTACGCGCCCATGATGGCGCTGTACCGCCACGCCATCGCCCACGGCTACCGCTTCTTCAGCTATGGCGACGCGATGCTGATCGACCGGATGCGACTCGGCGCCACCGCAGCCGCAGCGCCGGAATTCCCAGTTTGAGCCGGGGTTGGCGCACCAAAATCACCACGCCAACGCCAAACAGGTGCACGATCGCGGTCCTGAGGCCCGCGCACTCTCACGCCGGCCCCGGCCCCCACCGACGATGAACCGACTGTTCAGCAACGCCCTCCACACGGTGCAGCACATGCCGCTGCGCCGCCGCCTGTCGTGGTTGGTGGCGTTTGCGGCCGGGCTCACCGCCCTGCTCAGCATGTTGGCCGCGCTGGGGCTGGGCATCAGCGTGGTGGCCGGCAACGCCAACAACGACACCCAGGAGCTCGCGCTCAGCCTGGTGGCCGAGTTGCAGCCGGCGCTGGTCGCCAACGACCGAGCAACCATCGCCCGCACGCTGGCCCACTTGCAAAGCCGCCCGCGCATCAGTGGCGCCTGGGTGTACGACGCACAAGGCCAGCTGCTCAGCACGTACGGCACCGCCCCGGCGGAGGCACCCGGCCAGGGCTCGCACTTCGACGCCGGCCGCGTGCACACCACCGAGCCGATCGAGCTCGACGGCCAGCGCCTGGGCCAGTTGGTGCTGCTCAACGACTACAGCGACCGCTGGACCTCGCTGCTGCTGGTGATGCTGACCGCTTTTGGCGCCGCCGCCGCGGGCTTTGTGCTCTCGGTGCTGACAGCGCGGCGCATGGCCCAGCGCATTGCCGAGCCCATGGTGCGGCTGGCCCACACCTCCAGCGAGATCGCCCGCCGCCACGACTACCAACGCCGCCTGCCCGCCGGTGGCAGCGACGAAGTGGGAACGGCGGTGAACGCCTTCAACAACATGCTCGACGTGATTGCCCAGCGCGGCGACGCGCTGCAAGAGGCCAACCGCAGCTTGGAGCAGCGCATTCAAGAGCGCACGCTGGCGCTGCTGCAAGAAAAAGAGCGTGCCGAAGGCGCCTCGCAGGCCAAGACCCGCTTTTTGGCCAACATGAGCCACGAGCTGCGCAGCCCGCTCAATGGCGTGATCGGCGCCGCACAACTGCTCAAGAGCGGCACCGCCGACGCCGAGCAGCAGTCGCAGCTGATCGACTCCATCCGCCACAGCGGCGACAGCCTGCTGAGCCTGATCGAAAACATCCTCGACCTCTCGCGCACCGAGACCGGCGACCTGCAGCTCTTCCCCGAAGACTTCCACCTGCTCGACTGCATTGAAAGCGCGCTCGCCACGGTGGCCGTGCCGGCACGCGCCAAAGGCCTGCAGCTGGCCTGCATCATCGACCCCAGCCTGCCCATGTGGCGCCGCGGCGACGCGTTGCGGCTGCGCCAGGCGGTGCTCAACCTGCTGGGCAACGCCGTCAAGTTCACGCTCGCTGGCGAGGTGGTGATGCGCGTACAGCCGGGCCAGGTGCCAGGCTGGGTGCGCATCACCGTCACCGACACCGGCGTGGGCATTCCGGCCGCGGCACTCGGCCAGGTGTTTGAGCCCTTTGCCCAGGCCGACGACGGTGCCAACCGGCGCTTTGGCGGCGGCGGGCTCGGCCTGTCGATCACCCGCCAATGGGTCGAGGCCATGGGCGGGCGCATCGGCGTGCAAAGCCAAGAAGGCCGGGGCGCCAGCTTTGCCATCAGCGTGCCGCTGCCACCCGCCCAGGCCGTGGCCGCACCGCAGCCGCCGCTGCGCAAACACGTGCTGTATGTGGAGCCGCACGACGCCAGCGCAGAGGCCCTGGGTGCGCTGCTGCGCAAGCTCGGTTGCGATGCCCAGCGCTGCCGCAGCGCCGCCGACATCCAAACCTGGATCAGCGACCACGGCCCCGCCGCCGACCCGTGGGTGCTGGTGGCCGTGGATGCGCCCGAGAGCTGGGCGCTGGTCGAACACGCGCTGCCCTTCATCCAGCCCGAGCGCGTGATCGGCATGAGCCTCACCGAATCACACGGCAACGAGCTCACCCGTGAGCGCTTCAAGCTGCCGCGCCACATCAGCAAGCCGGTGCTGCGCTCCACGCTGGTGAGCCGGCTGGGCGCCGTGGAGCCGCTGTTGCCCGCCGGCAGCGCACCGCTCCCGGGCGGTGACCCGAGCGCAGCGCCGCCCAGCAGCTCGGCCACCGGGCCCGGCCTGCCACATGTGCTGGTGGTGGAAGACGACCGCCTCAACCAAACCATCGTCTGCAGCATGCTGCACAGCGCCGGCTACCAAACCACCGTGGCCGACGATGGCGCCCAGGCCCTGGCCCTGGTGGCTGCGCAGCCGTTTGACCTGGTGCTGATGGACTGGCAAATGCCCGACATGGACGGCCTGGAGGTGACGCGCCGGCTGCGCGCCGGGGCCTCGGGCGCCCAAGGCACCAGCGTGCCCATCGTCGCCGTCACCGCCAACGCCTTTGCCGAAGACCGCGCCGCCTGCCTGGCCGCCGGCATGAACGACTTCCTCACCAAACCCGTGCTCACCGCCCACCTGCTGGCCACCGTGGCCCAGTGGGTGCTGCGGCCCGCCGCCGCGCCCGCAGCCGTCAGCCCTCAGGCGCCCGCGGCCTGAGACAATCGCGCGCATGACCGCGTCTGTTGCAGCCCCCACCGCCACCCCGTCCCCCATCGCCCCGCCCGCTGGCGGCTTGGCCTTTGAGGTGCACCGCACCGAAGGCCACGCCCGCCGCGGCACGCTCACGCTCAACCACGGCGTGGTGCAAACGCCCATCTTCATGCCCGTGGGCACCTACGGCACCGTCAAGGGCACGCTGCCGCGCTCGCTGCACGACATGAACGCGCAGATCATTCTGGGCAACACCTTCCACCTCTGGATGCGCCCGGGCCTGGACGTGATGGCGAGCTTTGGCGGCCTGCACGGCTTCGAGCGCTGGGACAAACCCATCCTCACCGACAGCGGCGGCTTCCAGGTCTGGAGCCTGGGCGAGATGCGCAAGATCAGCGAAGAGGGCGTCAAGTTCTCGTCGCCCGTGAACGGCGACAAGCTCTTCCTCACGCCCGAGGTCAGCATGCAGATCCAGACCGTGCTGAACAGCGACATCGTGATGCAGTTCGACGAGTGCACGCCCTACGAAACCAAGGGCCACATCACCACCGAGCGCGAAGCCCGCACCTCGATGGAGCTGAGCCTGCGCTGGGCCCAGCGCTCGAAAGACGAGTTCGCCAAGCTCAACAACCCGAACGCGCTGTTTGGCATCGTGCAGGGCGGCATGTTCGAGTCGCTGCGCGAGGAGTCACTCAACAAGCTGGTGGCGCTGGATTTGCCCGGCTACGCCATCGGCGGCGTCAGCGTGGGTGAACCCAAAGACCTGATGCTGCAGATCATGGCCCACACGCCGCACAAGCTGCCGGCCCACAAACCGCGCTACCTGATGGGCGTGGGCACACCCGAAGACCTGGTGGCTGGCGTGGCCTGCGGGGTCGACATGTTCGACTGCGTGATGCCCACCCGCAATGCGCGCAACGGCCACATGTTCACCCGCTTCGGCGACCTGAAGATCCGCAACGCCCGCCACAAGAGCGACCACCGCCCGATCGACGAAACCTGCGGCTGTTATGCCTGCAAGGGCGACGGCGGTTCCTCGAAAAATGCGGGCGGTTTCAGCCGCGCCTACCTGCACCACCTCGACCGCTGCGGTGAGATGCTCGGCCCCATGCTCGCCACCATCCACAACCTGCACTACTACCTGAACCTGATGCAGGAAGTGCGCGACGCGCTGGATGCCGGTCGCTTCGACGCCTTCCGCGCCCAATTTGCCGCTGACCGCGCCCGCGGCGTTTAGCGCCTCCACACCTCATTTCCCCCCATCCCGCGCCCTGCCGCGGCCTGCTGTGTGATCTCACAGCACCGGCCGCCGCACGGTGCCCACCCCTTCTCCGAACCCCACACCCCATGGCCACTTCCACCCGGCGCAGCAAGGCTGCGCCCACCGCGGCCGACTCGGCCACCGAGATCCCCGTCGCGCTGCCCGCTGTCGCGAAAGCCCCTGCCGCCAAGAAGCGCCCGACGCGAACGGCCAAGCCGGCCGCCACCGAGGCCAGCGCACCGGCACCGGCCACACGCGCACTGCGCCCAGCCAAGGCCAAGGCGCCCGCACCGGTGGATGCCACGGTGGCGCCGACCGCCGACGCGCCAACGCCCGTCAGCGCCCGGGCCAAGCCAGCGGCCTCGGCCCCGGCCAATGTCAAGGCCAAGGCCAAAACCCAGTCCAAAGCGAAGCCCGCCGCTCAGCCGGCCCCGAGCGAGCCCGCACCCGCGGCGTCGGCACGCCCACCGCGCAGCCGCAAGCCCGCCCCGACGCGCCCAGCCGAGGCCGACATCACGGCCGCCGTGACCCAGGCCGCTGATGCCGCTGTTGTGGTTGCCGCAGAGCCCGAGGTGAGCGAGGCGCCCGACCTGCGGTACACCGCGCCCGTGGTCGCGAACGAACCCACCGGGGGCGCCGCCGAAGCCGTGGCCAGCGCCCCAGCTGCCGCCGAGCCCGTGGCCGAACCCGTGATCGACACCCGCCCCGTCCACAGCCGCATCTCGCTGCTCGACGGCCTGCGCCGCCGCCTGCAATGGCAAGCCGGCAGCGGCTGCCCCACCGCCCTGAGCGACGCCGCCACCGCCCTGCAAGACCGCAGCGATGGCCGCCTGCGCATCAGCGACGCGGCGCAGCTGCAGCCTCTGCTGGCCCTGGCCGCCCGCCTGGGCCACACGCTGCAGGTCGATGCCGCCGTGTGGCAACACCTGGCCGCGCTGAGCGATTTGCACCTGCGCGTGGCCCACCTCGAAGCCCAGCACCCGCAAGGCCTCGACGCCTGGGCGCAAACCGCCGCGGAGCAACCCGAAGCCTGGCGCCGCTGCCAGCTCGAAGGCGCGCTGTTTGCCGCCTGCGTGGGCGCCTGCGTGCTGGCCGACGAGCCCGCGCTGCAACCCGAGCGCCAACTGGCCTTGGCGTGGCAACTGGTGCAACAGCACTTCGGCGCCGCCAGCCTGGCCGTGCTCGCCCCGCGCAGCGCCTGGCCACAGTGGCAAGCCGCGCTGGCCGAGCTCGGCACGGCCGCGGCCGACGTGCGCTGGCTCGATGCCGGCGCCCCGGCCGCCTTGGCGGCTGAAGCCGCCCCCGAGGTGCTGATCGCCGACCAGCGCAGCAGCGGCGCGCGCGAGCTGCCCGCGCTGCAAGCCGGCGCCACCTGGCTCTGGGTGCTCGCCGCGCCCGACCTGCTGACCCGCCAACCGCTGGCCGCGCAAGACCTGCTCACGCAAGTCGACCGCCTGCGCCAAGGCGCCATCGCCGACTGGCTCAACGATGGCGACACCCGCGCGCTGGCTCCGCTGCTGATGTCGCGCCGCATGGAAGACGTGGCCGAGCAGTGGCCCGCCTGGGCACACCAGACGCGCGACTGCGCACTCACCGCCGCCCAAACCGATGCCCACGCCGCGGGCATGCAAGCGCTGCAACAGCGCCTGGCCCGCTGGCAGCGCAGCGGTTTTGTCTCCGATGCCGACCAGCTCGCGCTGCAAACCCAGGTGAACGCCCTGCTGAGCCTGGGCCAAGCCGCCGCCGCCGAGGCCCTGCCCGCGCTGCTGCGCGACGCCCTCGCCAGCGGCGCCGAACGCGTGATCGTGTTCGGCAGCGACGCCAACACGCTCACCGCACTCGAAGCCCCGCTGCAAGCCTTCGGCCTGCCCGTGAGCGCCCTGCCCGGCGCGGCCTCGCCCCGCTTGGCCGATGCCGCCGCGCGCGCCTTCCGCGACGCCACCACCCCGCAGGTGCTGCTGGTGGCCGATGGCACGCCCGGCGCCGAGCCGCGCATCGGCGTGCACGAGCTGCGCCCGCTGGTGATCCACCTCGACCGCCCCTGGTCGGCCGCCACCCTGGCGCGCCGCCTCAGCCGCGTGCGCGCAGGCCGCGCCCAGCGTGAACTGCCGGTGTGGCAGCTGCTCGCCCCGGGCAGCTTGGCCGCGCAGCGCCATGCGCTGGAGGTCGACACGGCCCCCGACGCCGACGACACCCGCATCGGCGACACGCCCCAATGGTTGCGCGGCCCAGCGTTGCAGGCGTGGTTGCAAGCGCTGCTCTTGTGCACGGCCGATGCGCCAGCAGCAGGCCACGCAAGCACCACGGCCTGAGCCCCAGAGAGCAACCGCGCCACGGCCACCCCGCGACCTGACGCCACATCACCCCCCCGCACGCTCTCATGCCCGGCCCCTCCCTCCTCTGGCGCCTGCTGCGCCCGCTCTGGCAGTGGCCACTCGCGCTGCTGATCCTGTTCGAGGAATGGGGCTGGGAGCCGCTGCAACGGCTGCTGGCGCGCATCGGCCAGTGGCCCGGTTTTCGCTGGATCGAGCGGCGCGTCAGCACACTGCCGCCCTATGCCGCGCTGGCGCTGTTCCTGCTGCCCACACTGGCCCTGCTGCCCGTGAAGCTCGGCGCGCTGTGGCTCATCGGTCATGGCCACAAACTCGAAGGCGCCTTGGTGATCCTCACCGCCAAGGTCGTGGGCACCGCCATCGTGGCTCGGCTGTTCACGCTCACCCAACCGGCGCTGATGCAATTGGCCTGGTTTGCGCATTGGCATGGGCGCTGGGTGGCTTGGAAAGATGCGCTGCTGGGGCGGGTGAGGGCGTCGGGGGCTTGGCGGGCGGCGCGGGCGCTGAAGGCTCATCTGCGGAGGCTTTGGCGTCGGGGTTGAGTTGGTTTGGTTTGGTTTGGTTCGGCGCTGCGCGCGGCTGGGTCTGGTTGCCGTTCGTGGCAGCGCGCCGGGTTCCGCCCCGGCGGGCGGGTAACTTTCATTTGCGGGGCCCAAATGAAAGTCACCAAAGCAAAGGGCCTCAATACACATTTGACCGCGCATCTGCCTCGAGGGGCTCTGTTGATGGCGGCCAAGGCGGCTCGCCTCACCGCGCGTCCGTCTCCGGCTCGCTGGGCGAATGGCGGCCCTGTGGGCCGCTGGGCCTTCGGGGGCTCGGCCCTGTTTGCGTGGGGGGTTATCTGCCGCAGAAAGATCAGTCTTTGAGCCCCCAAGTTCGGTCCGCGCCGCTGGGCCGCCACCAGCCCAGCGAGCCGTC
>JBEAOO010000029.1:0-30969 GCA_041164825.1 Pseudomonadota bacterium
TGGGCCGGGGCCGCTGGGGCGCTGACGCTGACGGTCCCCGCTGCGCGGGGACTGCGCTGTGCTGCTCGGGCCTGCGGGCCGGGCGCGCAACTCGCTACGTTCGCTGTGCTCACTGCACTCAGACAAGCGCGCCCAGTCAGTTGTTGATGCGCGCTGCGCGCGCGGCCCACAGGCCCTGCGCTGCTCGCCGTCAGCCACAGCGCCCCAGCGGCCCCGGCCCAGCCGCGCTCTGGCAACGGGGTTGGCATGCGCCGGGTCTTCAATGTTTGGCGCGCGCACAAGGTCGTGCAGGCGAGTTCGCGGCATCGCTCCGTTGGTGGCGCGATGCGCTGGCAAGCAGTTGTCCAAGCTACGCCTCAGTGGTGATGGGCCGAGCCTGCTGCGGGCAAGCGCGCTGCCGCGTAACAAATTGCGGGAATTGCCGACCCGAAAGCGCAGCTCCATGTCGGCACCTCGACGTTAGGCGTTGAGTGTTTCCACCCTCAATCGCCCCCTCATAATCACGTTGAAATCCCCCCGATTCCCCACTCGATATCGTTTTGCAGCGCCTGACCCCCTATCAATCCCAATACGTCGCTTGGCAGTTGACCCGCAGGATGAGTGCGGACTCCGCCGACCTGTTGGCGTCCACGTTGGTGGATGCGCAAGTCGATCTGAATCCGCATCAGGTTGAGGCCGCGTTGTTTGCGTTTCGCAGCCCGTTGTCCAAGGGCGTGATCCTGGCCGACGAGGTCGGCCTGGGCAAAACGATTGAGGCTGGCCTCGTCATTGCACAGCGCTGGGCCGAGCGCAAGCGCCGAATCCTCATCATCACCCCCGCCAACCTGCGCAAGCAGTGGCACCAGGAGTTGCAGGACAAGTTCAGCCTGCAGGCGCTGATTCTGGAGAGCAGTAGCCACAGGCAACTCAGACGGGAGGGGCACAAGTACCCCTTCGAGCAGAGCAACCGCGTGCTTATCTGCTCCTACCAATTCGCCAAGTCCAAAGCCGACGAGCTAAGGCGCGTGCCTTGGGATCTTGTCGTCATGGATGAAGCGCACCGGCTTCGCAATGTTTACAGGCCCGGCAACGTCATCGGCAAAACGCTGAAGGACGCACTCAGTCACGCGCCCAAGGTGTTGCTCACCGCCACTCCATTGCAAAATTCCTTGTTGGAGTTGTATGGCCTCGTGAGCTTGGTGGACGAGCGCGTGTTTGGCGACCTCTCTAGCTTTCGCGACCAGTTTGGCGGCATTGGCAACCCGGTCACGTTGGAGAAGCTGCGCTCGCGCCTCCAAACCGTGTGCATGCGCACGCTGCGCCGGCAGGTGCAGCCGTACATCTCGTACACCAAACGCATTCCCATGGTCGAGCAGTTCACGCCCTCGCAAGACGAGCAGGCCCTGCGCGACATGGTGGCCGAGTACCTGCGCCGGCCCCAGCTCAACGCCCTGCCATCCGGCCAACGCCAGCTCATCTCACTGGTGCTTTGGAAGCTGCTGGCCTCCAGCAGCTATGCCATTGGCGGTGCCTTGGGCACGATGGCGCAGCGCCTTGAAGACAGCCTTGCCCAGCAGCCGACGGACGAACTCGCCGACGCGCTGGAAGAAGACTTCGAAACCCTCGACGACATCGAGGAAGAGTCCGAAGGCCGAGAGCTTGAAGCAGACGACGCGGGCTCCGCGGCCTCCCAGCGTGCCAGCGTGGCTGAGGAGATGGCCGAGTTGCGTCGATTCCAGCAACTCGCTACCCATATCCGCGACAACGCCAAAGGTGAAGCCTTGCTCAAGGCGCTGGACAAAGCCTTTGCCGAGCTGTCCAAGCTGGGCGCCAACCAGAAGGCCCTTGTCTTCACCGAATCCCGCCGCACGCAGGACTACCTGCTCAGCCTTCTGGAGCAAAGCGCCTACGCCGGCCAAACCGTGCTGTTCAACGGCACCAACACCAGTGAATTGGCCCAACGCATCTACGCCGCTTGGATGCTGCGTCACGTTGGCACCGACCGCATCACCGGCTCACGCACGGCCGACACGCGCGCCGCGCTGGTAGAACACTTCCGCGACAGCGCCAAGATCATGATCGCCACCGAGGCTGGCGCCGAAGGTATCAACTTGCAGTTCTGCTCGCTCGTCATCAACTATGACCTGCCGTGGAACCCGCAGCGCATTGAGCAGCGTATTGGCCGCTGCCACCGCTACGGCCAAAAGCATGACGTGGTGGTGGTCAATTTCATTGACCACAGCAACCCCGCCGACCAGCGCGTCTACGAACTGCTGGCGCAAAAGTTTCAGTTGTTTGAGGGCGTGTTCGGCGCGAGCGACGAGGTGCTGGGCACCATCGGCAGTGGAGTGGACTTTGAGCGGCGCATTGCCGAGATCTACCAGACTTGCCGCAGCACAGAAGACATCGACAGTTCGTTCCGTCAACTGCAGCTGGACCTGTCTGCCGAGATCAACGCTGCCATGCTCAAGACGCGGCAACTGCTGCTGGAGAACTTTGACGAGGCGGTGCAAGACAAGCTGAAACTCCGGCAGACCGAGAGCACCAACGCCCGCAGCCGCCACGAGCGCCTCCTCATGGACCTGACCGAGGCCGAGCTGCGAGGCCATGCCGAGTTCGACGACACAGGATTCACACTTGAACAAACCCCGCCGGGACTGAACCCCCAAGATGCGCCCCCGGGCCGCTACGAGCTGCCCCGCCGGAACGGCGCCTTGTTTCTTGGCAGTGGCGAGGCACACCTCTATCGCACTGGCCACCCACTGGCCCAGGCGCTCATCGACCAAGCCCGCCAACGCAACCTACCCACCGTGCGCCTGCGCTTCAGCTACGACGGCTACGGCGCCAAGGTCTCCACGCTGCAGACCCTGCGCGGCGCCGGCGGCTGGCTGGCCTTGAGCGTACTCACCGTTGAAGCACTGGGCGCCGCCGAAGACCACCTGCTGCTGGTGGCCACCGACACTGCCGGGCAAGCTCTGCACGACGATGACGCCGAAAAGCTGCTGCGCCTGCCCGCCGAACTGATGAGCGATGCGCTTGCTGCGCCCAGCAAGCCGGCAGGCCTGCAGCAAGCGCTGCAAGCCCAACAAGAGCAACGCGTGCGCGAAGTGAACCAGCGCAACCTGGGCTACTTCGAGGCCGAGGTGCAAAAGCTCGACGCCTGGGCCGACGACCTCAAGGGTGGCCTGGAAAACGAAGTCAAAGAACTGGACCGCGAGATCAAGGATGTGCGGCGTACCGCGTCCGTCGCAGCCACACTGGAAGAAAAGCTGCACTGGCAAAAACGCCAGCGCGAACTGGAAGACAAGCGCAACCAGTTGCGCCGACGGATCTTTGATCGTCAAGATGAGATCGACTCGCAGCGAAACCGACTGATCGCTGAAGTCGAAGATGGTTTGTCTAGTGAACAGAACAGAAGAGACGTCTTTTTTGTGCAGTGGGAACTGATATAGGGATGGCACATGGGAACACCAAACGAAGAATTGGTGCAGCGGATTTCGGCTGCGCTGGAGATGACTGGGCTGGCGCTCCCCGATGAGTTGAAAAAGCTCGCGGATAAGACCTTGACAGGAAAGGTGAAGCCGGAAGACTGGTACGCCGTATTCGAGAACTCCATTGAAAAGCAGGTTGCCGGGGGCACGAATGGCAACTAAGGCACCGCTCAAGTCTCTTCGGATCAAGCACTTCCGTGGAGCAACCAAAGACTTCTCGCTCAAATTCGATGCCAGCAAGTTGCTGACTTTGATCTACGGCGAAAACGGCACGGGGAAGACCACCATCGCCGATGCCTTCGACTTTGTTGGGAACGCAAAAGTCGGCTCGCTAGAGAACCGAGGGTTGGGGGTTTTAAAACCCTATTGGCCGACGCTGGGACAGCCGCATACCAACATCCTTGTGGAAGTGGCCATGGGGGCGCATGTCTGGAAGGCGCAGTCCACATCCAAAGGTGTGTCGGTCACCCCGCCCGATGCAGACCGCCCCAAGGTCGAGGTATTGCGAAGAGCATCCATCCTGAGTCTCGTTCAAGAGGCTCCCAAAGAGAAGTACGACGCCCTCAAACCGTTTATCGATATATCTCTGGCTGAGCAAGCAGAGGCTGCTTTGCGAAAGCAAGTCAAGGAATCCGAAAGCGCTCTGAACATTGCGGCGAACCGCATCGCGGAAAACCGCGAAACCTTGACGAGGCTCCACCAGGAGTCAGGAAGCGCCGAGGCTTCGTCTCTGGTGTGGGCACAGGCAATACTTCAGAGCCCACCGAGTGACCCAACCGAAGTCGTTGAAAAGCTGCGCCTTGGGAAAACGGCGATTGAGACCGTGGAGCGAATGCGTGATTCGATCGACAGCGCAAGAGCTGAGTCACAGGTGGCGGCAGACAGTCTTTCGTCTGCTGTGGACAGCATGGCAAAAATCGAAGCCGCAGCACTTGCCGAAGACGCCGCGTTTGAACGAATTTTGTCGGCAGCCAAGGATCATTTTGCTCAGCATCCGGAGGGCGATCACTGCCCACTGTGCGAAAGCAGAGAGCGCGTGGCGGACTTGGCTGATCGCGTTTCTGCACGACTCGCAAAGTTGAAAGCAGTTACCGATGCCCGCAACTCACTAGGGCAAGCCCAGTCCAGTGCGGCCTCCAAGCAAGCGGTTTTCAGCTCCGCCGTCACACGCTCGAAACAGGCCGCAGTGGTAGCGCGTGAAAAGGTGCAACTGCTGGCTGAACAATGGGCTGCCATGAGCCCCGGCTTGGCGGCGGTCTTGGATCAGATCGCTGAACAGGGAATGTTTGACTCCGCGGCTGTTGACGTCTTGCTCGGCGCCAGCACGTCAGGGGGTGCGTTGATCACTGAACTGGAGGGAAAGAAAACCTGGTACGCGACCGTCAAGACGGTTTACGAGCAGTACCAAACAAATCTGGACAAACAGAAAGTGGTCTCACAGGTGTTGCCGCGATTGAATGCTGCGCTGTTCATCTGTGAAAACGAGCGCAAGGCGTTCCTGGATGCCATCCTCTCTTCCATCGCACAGGAAGTCGGCAGACTATACGAGACCATTCACCCCGGTGAAGGGCTGAACAAAATCAGTCTGAAGCTCGATCCCAACAAGACAGGTTCGGTAGACCTGTCTGCGCAGTTTTTGTCGTCCCAGGACCAGCCACCCCACGCCTACTTCAGTGAGTCCCATTTGGACTCGTTAGGGCTTTGCATCTTCCTTGCCTTGGCAGCGCTCCGAGAGCCTGAGCGCACTTTGGTCGTGATGGATGATGTGCTGGGCAGCATCGATGAACCCCATGTGGACCGGCTCATTGAAATGCTGTACGACGAGTCCAAAAAGTTCAGGCATACCCTGATCACCACGCATTACCAACCGTGGCGCGAGAAGTTCCGATGGGGCTGGCTGAAAAATGGTCAGTGCGAAATGATGGAGCTAGGCGCTTGGGATGCGAACACCGGCATCGCGACGGCGAAACTGAGTCAGGCACCTTTGATTGAGCTTCGTCAGCATCTGTCGGCCACCCCACCGCGTCTTCAATCTGCATGCGCAACAGCTGGGGTCCTGCTCGAAGCCATATGCGACTTCTTGACGGTGCGTTACGAGTGCGATGTGCCTCGTAAGAAAGGGCGGCTGACTCTTGGCGACCTCTTGCCTAAGGTGTGCGAAAAGAAGTTGGTCGCAGCCTTGCGAGTAGAGGTCAAGGGTGCCGACGGCTCCTACTCAGAAGTCAAGATTGGAGACAAGCTCAAGGCTCTGAACGAAATGGCTCAACTGAGGAACATATTCGGCTGCCACTATGCAGATTTGGCGCATCACCTGCCGCAAAAGGACGCGTTGGATTTTGCGATCCTGGTTCACGAGGTTGGCGCAGCTTTGATTTGTGACGACGAAGGCTGGCCTGGCAGCGACAAATCGGGCTCTTACTGGGCCACTCGCCAAGAAACGCGACGGCTGCATCCGCTCAAGAAACCTTCATGAAACACCAAAAACTCGAACTTACCTGGATTGGCAAAGACCAGCGGCCTCGGTTAGAGCCGCGCATATTGCTGGAAGACCCCGCCCGCAGTTACCACGCGAAGCAGCGGGTGACGGCGGATGACCTGTTCGACAACCGGCTGATCAAGGGCGACAACCTGCTGGCGTTGAAGGCGCTTGAGCAGGAGTACTCTGGTCGCGTGAAGTGCATCTACATCGATCCGCCCTACAACACCGGGCAGGCGTTTGAGCACTACGACGACGGGCTTGAGCATTCAATCTGGCTGTCGCTAATGAAAGAGCGATTTGAAATCCTAAAACGCCTACTCAAAACGGATGGGGTTTTATTTTGTCAGCTAAACGATGATGAGGCTGCTTACTGCAAGGTTCTCTTAGACGAGGTTTTTGGTAGAAACAACTTCATCAATCAAGTGAGCGTTAAGATGAAGCAGACGGCGGGGGCATCCGGTGGTGGTGAAGATAAGCGTCTAAAGAAAAACATCGAATATCTCCTTGTTTACGCCCGAGACAGAGAAGGTGCAACCGGATTTCAGAAGTTCAATGATGTTTACGATGAGGAAGATTTATTCGAAATCATCGACGAAATGGAAGATAACGGGAAAAGCTGGAAGTACACAAGCGTATTGATGGATAAGGGGGACTTCGTTGAGGAGCGGACTGTCTTGGACGGCTCTGGCGAGGACATTAAGGTCGGGAAGTACAAGGGCATCAAGCGCACGACTATCAATGCACTAGTGCGCGGCGGTACTGATCGGGAAACCGCTTACTCGGATCATTTCGAATGGGTATTTTCAGATACGAATGCTCAGACGAGCATTCGCACCAGAATTATGGACGAGTTTGTCCAGCTGGCTGATGATGAATTGCTTATTGCCGAATACGTGCCACGCTCCGGCAGGGATAAAGGCAAGGTAGTCCAGCATTACTACGTTAGCCCAACAATTCGTCGGGTTATTTGGTTGAAGGATACTGCTGAGAAGCGTGGTCGTAGGATCGTAAAGCTGGAAAAGGCAGGGACATACTGGGAAGGATTTCCTCTGAATAATCTTACAAAAGAGGGGGGCGTCCTGTTTCCGAACGGCAAGAAGCCGGAATCACTAATTCGAAAAGTTCTTGAGCTGGCGACAAATCCCGGTGATCTCGTTCTCGACTCCTTTGCCGGCTCCGGCACCACGGGCGCCGTGGCCCACAAAATGGGCCGCCGCTGGATCATGGTGGAGCTGGGTGATCACTGCCACACGCACATCGTCCCGCGCCTGCAGAGGGTGATCGACGGGCAAGACCCCGGTGGCGTGACGCAAGCCACCGGCTGGCAGGGCGGCGGTGGCTTCCGCTACTACGAGCTGGCCCCGACGCTGCTGAGCACCGACCGCTGGGGCAACCTGGTGATCAACCCTGAGTACGACGCGGCCATGCTGGCAGCGGCCATGTGCAAGCTGGAAGGCTTCACCTACGCGCCCAGCGAGGTGCTGTGGTGGCAGCAGGGCCACAGCAGCGAGCGGGACTTCATCTATGTGACCACGCAGACGCTGAGCGCCGAACAGCTGGAGGCGTTGAGCAGCGAGGTGGGCCAGGGGCGTTCACTGCTGGTGTGCTGTGCGGCCTACCGGGGGGTGACCACCGCTCAGGCTGCCGACCGCTGGCCCAACCTCACCATCAAGAAGATCCCCAAGATGGTGAAGGACCGCTGCGAGTGGGGCCACGACGATTACAGCCTGAACGTGGCCAATTTGCCGACGGCGCAGAAGCCGGCGGCCGAAGGGGCCGCGCAAGACGATTTGTTTGGCGAGGCGGGGCTGTGAATGCACCTCGCGTTCTCATCATTGCAGGCCCCAACGGAGCCGGCAAAACCACCTTTGCGCGCGAGTGGTTGCCCCGAGAGGCCGGGTGCCCCGTGTTTGTGAATGCCGATCTGATTGCTGCGGGGCTCTCACCGTTCGCGCCCGAGCGGGCGGCCCTGCAAGCGGGCCGCTTGACGCTGGAGGCCATTGCCCAGCACGTGACCCGGGGTGAGAGTTTTGCTTTTGAGACCACCTTGTCGGGCCGGGCGTATGCGCGGCAGATCCCGCAGTGGCAGGCCCTGGGTTACCGGGTGGAATTGTTCTTTCTCGCGCTGCCCTCGGCCGACATGGCGGTGCAGCGTGTGGCCGAGCGGGTGCGCCAGGGTGGGCACCACATCCCCGAAGCCACCATCCGCCGCCGTTTTGACGCAGGGCGGCGCATGCTGACCCAGGTGTACCAGCCGCTGGTGGATCAATGGGTGGTGTATGACAACGCGGGTGACGAGCCCGTTGTGATGGACTGGAGTGACAAGCCATGACCTTGCCTGAGCAGGTGAACGAGCCGACGGCCAACTATGGCCCGTTGCCGGCTGGTGCCAATGCAGACATCAAGGGCTCATTGGCCGCCATGCGCCGGGCTGCCCAGCGTGCGCGGCAGCTGGCGCAGCAGACGGGCACTGACCTGATCGTCATGCGCGCTGGGCAAGTGGTGCGCGTGACGCCGCTGCCTAAAGCACAACCCTAAAGAATCCGCAGGGAGCGACATGAGTCAACGCGAAGTCAACGCCATCACGGGCCGCCTGAGCCTGCGGGCGCCGCAACACGAATCATTGAAGCAACTGGCCCGCGCCATTGAGGCCGCGCCGGCCATGCTGCAGCACGCGCGCGACGACGACGACGCCGAGGTGGGCGTGGTGCTGGAGGCACTGAAGGGCTTGTTCCCCACGCTTCAGGATTTTGAGCGGGAGTTCCCTTCCCTGTGTTTTGCCCTCGCCACGGGCGTGGGCAAGACGCGGTTGATGGGCGCATTCATCAGCTACCTGTATCAGGCGCACGGCATCAAGCACTTTTTTGTGCTGGCGCCCAACCTGACGATTTACGACAAACTGATTGGGGATTTCACGCCCAACACGCCCAAGTATGTGTTCCGAGGTGTGGCGGAGTTTTCAAGCTATCCGCCCGAGATCATCACCGGCGACAACTACGAAGAGCGCGCCCAGGCAATGGGTGACTTGCTCTCGCCCGTGAGCATCAATATCTTCAACATCTCGAAGATCAACTCTGAGGTGCGCGGCGGCAAGGCACCGCGCATCAAGCGCTTGAGCGAATACATCGGCCAAAGCTACTTTGAATATCTGGCGGCGCTGCCTGACCTGGTGTTGCTGATGGACGAGTCGCACCGCTACCGCGCTTCTGCCGGGGTGCGTGCCATCAACGAGTTGAAGCCCTTGCTGGGCCTGGAACTGACGGCGACGCCGTTTGTGGAAACCACCAAGGGGCCAGTCGCGTTCAAGAACGTGGTGGTCGACTACCCACTGGCTCGGGCCATGGAGGACGGTTTTGTGAAAGAGCCTGCCGTGGTGACGCAGCGCAACTTTGACGCCAAAGCCGTGCCGCCTGAGGAAGTGGAACGCGTGAAGTTGCAGGACGGTGTGCGCATGCACGAATCCACCAAGGTCGAGCTGAAAACCTACGCGCGCACCCAAGGTGTGAAAGAGGTGAAGCCCTTCATGCTGGTGATTGCCCGAGACACCACACATGCGGGCGACTTGCTCGGGTATTTGCAGTCCGATGGATTCTTTGCCGGGCGCTATCGCAACAAGGTCATCCAGGTGGACAGCAGCAAGACCGGTGCCGACGAGGAGGTCATGATCCGCCGCCTACTGGCGGTGGAGAGCGTGGACGAGCCGACCGAAATCGTGATCCACGTGAACATGCTCAAAGAGGGCTGGGACGTAACCAACCTCTACACCATCGTGCCGTTGCGTGCGGCCAATGCCCGAACGCTGGTGGAGCAGTCGATTGGCCGTGGCCTGCGACTGCCTTATGGCAAACGCACGGGCGTGGAAGCCGTGGACCGGCTGAGCATCATTGCGCACGACCGGTTCCAGGAAATCATTGACGACGCCAACCGGGCGGATTCTCCGATCAAGCTCAAGACCTTGATTCTCGACGCGCCGGACCGGGAGTTTTCAGGGACTCGCAGCCTGACAGTGCGACCGAATTTTGCAGAGCGATTGACCGCCGGGGCGGCACCGGAGTCAATCGAAGCCGGCGATGGCCGCGGCACAGCAGAGGCCGGCTATGCCGAATATGCAGAGCCGTTGTTTGCAACCCAGCAGGAGCGACATGCTGCTGCTGTGGTCATGGAGGTGCTGGGGCAGTATGAGGTGCGCCGAAGCGAGGCACCGACGCGCCAGTCCTTTTTGGCGCCCGAGCTGCAAGCCGAAATTGCGCGGGCGGTGACGGAACGACTTCCGCCCGTGCAGGCCGCACTGGAAGGCTTGGATGCAGCACCTGCGCTGAACGTCGCAGATGTGGTGCGGCGCACGGTGGAGGAGGTGGTCAAACAAACCATCGATATTCCACGCATTGCAGTGGTGCCCAAGGGTGAGGTCACCAGCGGCTTCCACCCATTCACCTTGGATGTGTCGGGCCTGCACTTGCAGCCGAAGGACCGTTCTTTGGTGGGGCAGGACCTGCGCACTCACAAGCAGTTCACCTTGTCTGCCCAGGGTGGGCGCACCGAGCGCAGGCTCGAGGACTACATCGTCCATGCGCTGATCGACTACGACGATATCGACTACACGGTGCACGCGAGCCTGCTGTATGACTTGGCTGGCCAAATGGTGAAGCACCTGCAGAGCTACTTGAGCAACCCCGATGAAGTGCGCAATGTGCTGGACCTGGACCGGGTGTTGATCTCGAAGAACATCCATGCGCAGATGGCAGCTCACTTTTATGAGGCCGCCGATGCTGGCTATGAGGTGGTCATCAGTCGCGGCTTCACCGCGTTGAAGGAGCCCACCTACACGGTCGCTGCTGGGCAGCCAGTGCGCAACTACCGCGACACCGTGGATGAGCCGAGCCGGATCAAGCAGATGGTGTTTGGAGGCTTCAGCAAATGCCTTTACCCGCAGCAGAAATTTGACTCCGACACCGAGCGCCGCTTCGCGGTGATTCTGGAGCGCGATGCCAACAAGTGGTTCAAGCCTGCCAAGGGGCAGTTCCAGATCTTCTACAAATTGGGTGCGGAGCAACCGGAGTACGTGCCCGACTTTGTGGCCGAAACCGACCACTTTGTGTTGATGGTCGAAACCAAGGCACGGAACGAGTTGGAGGCCGCTGACGTGGTGGCCAAGGCGGAAGCAGGAATCCTGTGGTGCCAGCAAGCTTCAGACCACGCACGTGATGTGGGGGCCAAGCCTTGGAGGTACTTGCTGATCCCTCACGAGCAGGTGACGGAAGACAAAGGGATGCAGGACTACCTCAGGTTTGCCAAAGAGCTTGCTGCGCTGCGCGCAACTGTATTTGCTTGAGCTTGTGCGTGGCGATGTGGCTTCGGCAACGGAGTTCTGGAGAAAAAACGCCCGCCGAATCCAAAGACCCGGCGGGCGCAGCATCACTCGGTGGCCAGGGCAGGGCGGCGATTCACACCGCCGTCCGCTTCAGCCAAGCAGCGAGGCGATCAGTACGTCGTCACCGGCGACGGCTGGCCGTCCTTGAAGGTGAACACGGTGACGGGCGACGACTTCAGGTCGTGCTTGGCGTCAAACGCGTAGGTGCCGGCGACACCGGCGTGGCTGCCGGCGGCCATGGCGGCGCCGACCTTGGCGGGCTCCAGCGACTGGGCTTTGCTCATGGCGTTGGCCAGCACAAACGCGGCGTCGTAGAAGGCCACGGCGTAGGTCAGCGGGTCGCGCTTGTAGGTGGTTTTGTACTTGGTGATGAAGGCTTGGCCCTTGCTCGCGCGGTCGAGCATGGCGCCGCCTTGGGTGCACCACACATTGTTTTCAGCGGCGGCGTTGCTGCCGGCCAGCTTGGCGGTTTCGCTGGAGCACACGCCGTCGCCGCCGAGCAGCTTGGCCTTCAGGCCGAGCGATTGCATCTGGCGCAGCATCGGGCCGGCTTGCGGGGTGTAGCCGCCGAGGAACACGGCGTCGGGCTTGGCGGCGCGGGCCGAGGTCAGGATGGCGCTGAAGTCGTTGGCCTTGTCGTTGGTGAACTCGCGGGCCACGATTTCGATCTTTTGGGCCTTGGCTTCGCGCGCAAATTCTTCAGCCACGCCTTGGCCGTAGGCCGAGCGGTCGTCCACGATCACCACGCGCTTGACCTTCAATTCTTTCGCGGCGTAGGCGGCCATTTTGCTGCCGAGTTGGTTGTCGCTCGCGCCCACGCGGAACACGCCGGCATAACCCTGGTTGGTCACGCTCGGGTTCGAGGCCACGGTGAGCACCAGCGCGCCCGCGTCGTTGTAGACCTTGGAGGCCGGCAGCGTCACGCCCGAGTTGTAGGGGCCGACGATGAACTGCACCTTCGAGTCGACCAGTTTTTGCGCCACGGCCACGCCTTGGCGCGGGTCGGCGGCGTCGTCTTCGGCCATCACTTCAAACTTCACGGTTTGGCCCTTGACGGTGATGGGCTTGGCATTCAGCTCGGCCACGGCCAGCTTCAGGCCGTCGAG
Organism: Pseudomonadota bacterium; assembly: GCA_041164825.1. Lineage (GTDB taxonomy): Bacteria > Pseudomonadota > Gammaproteobacteria > Burkholderiales > Burkholderiaceae_C > JBEAOO01. The sequence goes on from JBEAOO010000029.1 coordinate 12,427, forward strand.
GTTGTCCTGGCCGTTGGGGCTTTGGGCGCCAGACAGCGGGCTGCTGAAGCCCAGCTTCACCACGGTTTGAGCCATCGCGGCGTGCATCGGGAAGGCCAGCGCCAGCACGGCTGCCATGCCAGTCAGGGAATGCTTTTTCGACAAAGCCGTATTCAACAAAGCCATACACAGTCTCCAAGGGATTGATGAGTGACCCGGCTCGCGGACGGGGTTCGCGGTGTCGGGCTGCGAGCGGATTGTGTGGCGCGGTGGCCTGCAGCTTTCACTGAAAAGCCGCTGGCATTTTGAACATTCATCAGCTTCAAGCCGGTTCGGCGGTTGGCCTTGATGGGGTGATCGATGTCTGTCCGAACAAACCCCAGTGCGGACGATGTTTGCGGCCTGCGCGCCGGAGTGTGCAGCTTGCGTCGCCACGGCTCCCGGCACAGAAGCTGCGTTGAACCTGTCGCCGCACCACGACCGATCGGCGCCCGCCCTGCATGGGGCGGCATCGCGTCGGATTGGTGCATATGAATGCATGTTGGCACGTTGTTGGTGCGTTGGAGAACAAGGCGGAGTCACCGCCGGCCTGACGCGGTGGCAGGGCGCCGCCGTGTTGGCCCCCTCTGTTTGCGCACCGCCTTGCCGCCGCCCTCATGCCGTTGTCGCTCTCGTCGCCGTCTGCCGCGCTCTCGCCCGATCTGCCGGTCGCGGCAGCGTCGGCCGAGCCGCGCCTGGGCCCGGCCGATGTGCGCCGCATGGGTCCCGGTGCCGCCAGCGATGACGCCGCGCTGCAACGCGTGGTCAAGGTGCGCCGCGACTACAACGCCTGGGTCGCCCGCGAGTCGATGGAAGACTACGCGCTGCGCTTCACGCCGCATGGCTTTCGCAAATGGTCGGCCCTGCGGGTGGCCAACACCGCCTTTGGTGCGGCCTCGTTTTTGGTGCTCGAAGCGGTGGGCGGCACGCTGCTGGTGGACGTGGGTTTCATCAACGCGTTCTGGGCCATTCTGGCCACCGGGCTGATCATTTTTGCGGCCGGCTGGCCGATCAGCGTCTACGCCGCGCGCTACGGCGTCGACATGGACCTGCTCACCCGCGGCGCCGGCTTTGGCTACATTGGCTCCACCATCACCTCGTTGGTGTACGCCACCTTCACCTTCATCTTCTTTGCGCTGGAGGCGGCCATCATGGCCTACGCGCTGGAGCTGGCCTTCGACATCCCGCCTGCCTGGGGCTACCTCTTGTGCGCGCTGGTCGTGATCCCGCTGGTGACCCACGGCGTCACCACCATCAGCCGCCTGCAGGTGTGGACGCAGCCGCTGTGGTTGGTGATGTTGGTGCTGCCCTATGTGTACGTGCTGCGCCAGAACCCGCAGGTGATCGGCGAGCTCTGGGCCTACGGCGGTGCCGACCCGAGCGTGCCGGGCGGGGTGCTGCCGGCGGGGTTTGACGTGATGAAGTTCGGCAGCGCGCTCACCGTGGGCATCGCGCTCATCACGCAAATGGGTGAGCAGGCCGACACGCTGCGCTTCATGCCCGAGCAGCAGCCGGGCAAGCGCCTGGGCTGGTGGGCGGCCGTGGCGGTGGGCGGGCCGGGCTGGGTGATTCCGGGTGTGCTCAAGATGCTGGGTGGCGCGCTGCTGGCCTACCTCGCCATCGGTTACGCCGTGCCGCTGGAGCGCGCGGTCGACCCCAACCAGATGTACCTCGTGGCCTGGGGCGCGGTGTTTGCCAACTACGGCTGGGCGGTGGCGGCCACGGCGCTGTTCGTGGTGGTGTCGCAGCTCAAGATCAACGTCACCAATGCGTATGCCGGCTCGCTGGCCTGGAGCAACTTCTTCGCGCGGCTCACTCACAGCCACCCGGGCCGCGTGGTGTGGATGCTGTTCAACATCGTCATCGCCTTGATGCTGATGGAGCTGGGCGTGTTCCAGGCCATCGGCAAGGTGCTGGGCATGTACGCCAACATCGCCATCGCCTGGATGATGGCCGTGGTGGCCGACCTGGTGATCAACAAACCCCTGGGCTGGTCGCCCAAAGGCATCGAGTTCAAACGCGCCCACCTCTACGACATCAACCCCGTGGGCGTGGGCGCGATGGCGCTGGCCTCGCTGCTCTCGATGCTCGCGCACGCCGGCCTGTTTGGCCCCATGGCGCAGGCGTTTTCGGCCTGCATCGCGCTCGTCACCGCCTTCATCGCTTCGCCGGTGATTGCCTGGGCCACCCGCGGGCGCTACTACCTCGCGCGCCAGCCGGAGCCGGTGGTGGCTGACACGGTGGACGAGACCAGCGGCAGCTACCCCCGCATGACGCGCTGCGTCATCTGCGAGCGCGCCTACGAGGGCGAAGACATGGCCCTGTGCCCCGCCTACCGCGGCGCCATCTGCAGCCTGTGTTGCTCGCTCGATGCGCGCTGCCACGACCTCTGCAAACCGCAGGCGCGCTTGGCCCTGCAATGGCGCGCCGTGCTGCGCGCGCTGCTGCCCGCGCCCGTGATGCGTGCGCTCGACAGCGAGCTCGGTCACACCCTCATGCTGATGACGGTGACCACGCCGCTGCTGGCCGGCCTGCTCGCGCTGCTCTACCAACAATCGCGCCGGCCGCTGGGCGGCTTGTCGGCCGAGGCCGAGCTGGCCTTGCAACTCGGCTTCGTGAAGCTGTTTGCCGCGCTGCTCTTGCTGAGTGCGGTGGTGACCTGGTGGCTGGTGCTCAAGCACCGCAGCGCGCAAGTGGCGCAAGAAGAATCCAACCGCCAGACCGCCCTGCTGGTGCACGAAATCGAATCGCACCGCCGCACCGACCTGGCCCTGCAGCAAGCCAAACAAACCGCCGACCAGGCCAGCCTGGCCAAGACGCGCTATGTGTCCACCATCAGCCACGAGCTGCGCACACCGCTCAATTCCATCATCGGCTACGCGCAGCTGCTGGACGAGGACGCCAGCATCCCGCCGCACCGCAAACAAGCGGTGAGCGTGATCCGCCGCGGCGGTGACCACCTGTTGAGTCTCATCGAAGGCACGCTCGACATGGCGCGCATCGAGAGCGGCAAGCTGGCCTTGGACGTGAAGCCGATGCGCTTCACCGAAGGCTTGGACGAGCTCGCCCGCATGTTTGAGCAACAAGCCGCCAGCAAGGGCATCGGCTTTGCCTACGAGCCTCAAGGCAGCTTGCCGGCCGTGGTGCGTGCCGACGAAAAACGCCTGCGCCAGGTGCTCATCAACGTGCTCGGCAATGCCGTCAAGTTCACCCGTGCCGGCCAGGTGACGCTGCGCGTCAGCCACCGCCGCGACATGGCCCACATCGAGGTCGAAGACACCGGCCCGGGCATCTCGGCCGACGAGCTCGCCGTCATCTTCGAGCCCTTCGCGCGCGGCGCCACCCAAGCCGGCGGCACCGGCCTGGGCCTCACCATCAGCAAAATGCTGACTGATCTGATGGGCGGCGAAATGACGGTCAGCAGCACGCCGGGGCAGGGCAGCGTGTTTCGCATGCGCTTGTTTTTGCCGGCGGTGCGCGCCGAAGTGGCGCAACGCGAGCTGACGCGCCCGCCGCGCACCGGCTACCTCGGCCCGCGCCAGCGCATCTTGGTGGTCGACAACGAAGAGGTCGACCGCGAACTGCTGCGCCAAGTGCTGGCACCACTGGGCTTTGAGGTACACACCGCCGCCAACGGCCACGACTGCTTGGCCGCGGTGGCCGGCGTGGCGCCACACGCGCTGTTGATGGACCTGGCCATGCCCGGCATCGACGGTTGGGAGACCATCCGCCGCCTGCGCGCGCAGGGCTTGAGCGACGCGCCGGTGGCCATCGTCTCGGCCAACGCGTTTGACCGCGGGCTCGACAACGACGTCGGCATCACCCCGGCCGACTGGGTGGTCAAGCCGGTGCGCCGCGAAGAGCTGCTCGACTGGCTGGGCCGCGCGCTGGCGCTCGACTGGACCCACGCCGATGTCCCTTCACCAGCGCCCGCTTCGGCCACCGCCGATACTTCGGCGCCGGCCACGTTATTGCCGGCGCCTGAATTGCTCCAGGCCCTGTCCGAGCAAGTGACGCTCGGCTACTTCAAAGGCATCCACACGGCGCTCGATCGCATCGAAGCCGCCCACCCCGATCACGCGCCTTTGGTGGCGCCCCTGCGCGCGCTGGCGCGGCAGTTCCAATTGGATGGCCTGGCCCAGCGCCTGGCCTTGCTCACCGCCCCCTCGCCATGACCACGCCCACCTCCGCGCCGCCGCCGAACCCACTGCCCCGTCCCGGCCTGCCCGCCGACCGGCAAAGTGCCGACCTCGTGCTGATCGTCGACGACGTGCCCGACAACCTCTCGGTGCTGCACGACGCGCTCGATGAATCGGGCTACACCGTGCTGGTGGCGCTCGATGGCGAGAGCGCGCTGCTGCGCGCCGAACAATCGCTGCCCGACATCGTGCTGCTCGACGCCCTGATGCCCGGCATGGACGGTTTCGAGGTGGCCCGCCGCCTCAAGGCCAACCCCATCACCGCCGCCATCCCCATCGTGTTCATGACCGGCCTCACCGAGCCCGAGCATGTGGTCAACGCCTTCGCCGCGGGCGGCACCGACTACGTCACCAAGCCCATTCGCACCGGCGAAGTGCTGGCCCGCATCGAAGCCCACCTCAACACCGCGCGTGCGCAGCGCCAGGCGCGCAACGCGCTCGATGCCTTTGGCCACGCCACGCTGGTGGTGCGCGAGCGCGATGGCCGGCGCATCTGGCAAACCTCGCTTGCCCGGCAACTGATTGAGCAATACTTTCCCGGCGTGCCCGACGCCGCCATGCCCCCCGAGGTGATGGCCTGGGTGGCGCGCGAAGGCCTGCGCCGCCGCGCCGTGGCCGAGCCGCAAAGCCTCACCATCGCCCGCGGCTCACACCGCCTGAATTTCGCACTGCACGCCCTGCAAGACGGCCAAGGCAACGACGGCGAGTGGTTGGTGGTGCTGCGCGCCGAATCGGAAACCGCGCTGCTCGCTGCCCTCACCCAAGCCTTCCCCCTCACCGCCCGCGAGGCCGAGGTGCTGTACTGGGTGATCCAAGGCAAAACCAACCGCGACATCGGCGACATCCTCGGCACCAGCCCCCGCACCGTGCACAAGCACCTTGAGCACGTGTTTGAAAAACTGGGTGTGGAAACGCGCACCGCCGCCGCCGCGATGGCGCTGGGCAAGGTGCGGCGGCCGGGGGGGGAGGGCGGTTGACGGGGAGGGGAGATGTCCTGGGCGGCTGGTTTTGCCAGCATGCTGTTAGCGCGTGTGCTAACCTTCGGGTGTGACGTATCAGATCGAATACTTCCACCCCAAGGTCCTCGTGGAGATTGAGTCGTGGTCCGTTGATGTGCTGGCCGACTACGCCCACTTGGTGGCGCTGCTGGCGGCACAAGGACCCACGCTGCGATTGCCCCATTCCCGCGCCATGGGCGACGGCTTGTTCGAATTGCGGCCTCGCGGCAGAGATGGCATCGGGCGGGCCTTCTACTGCTTTCTGCTGGGGCGGCGGGTGGTGGTGGTTCACGCGTTCATCAAGAAGACGCAGCAAACCCCAGACAAGGATCTGAAAATCGCGCGCAAGCGCATGAAAGACATGGACCATGGCTGAGCTCAAACACACTCCGGTGCGGCATGACCACCAGGCTTTTTTGGCCCGTGCGCGTGCTCGCGATGGCTTTGCCGAGGCCTACGACGCGCTGGCGCCTGAGTACGAAGTGATCGCCCAACTGCTGAAGGCGCGCACCCGCGCCGGGCTCACGCAAGATGCCGTGGCCGAGCGCATGGGCACCACCAAGAGCGCGGTGTCCCGGCTGGAAGGCTCGGGCAAGCACGCGCCCTCACTGGCCACGCTGCGCAAATACGCGCAGGCGGTCGGTTGCGAATTGCAGCTCAAGCTGGTCCGGCAAAAATAGGGTCGGGGGAACCATCCACCCAGGGCTGGGGATGAACGGCGCGGTCTTCTTCGATGATCGGTTTCGGCCATGCCGATCCGTCTTGTGTGCCCGTTCGCGGCAGTGCTTGCTTCGCGTGCCCATCTCGACATGGGCGACATGAATTCGCCCCACTTCTTCGCGTCTGCAGCGCTGTTCCGCGACTGGCTGCACGCCCACGCGGCCACGGCGCCCGAGTTGCTGGTGGGGTTGCACAAAGTGCACACAGAGCGGCCGTGCATGAGTTGGTCCGAGTCGGTGGACGAGGCGCTGTGTGTGGGCTGGATCGATGCGGTGCGGCGGCGCATCGACGACGACCGTTATTCGATCCGCTTCACGCCACGCCGGCCCACGTCCATCTGGAGCGTGGTCAACCTCGCCAAGGTGGAGCAGCTGCGTTTGCAGCGGCGCATGACGGCCGCGGGCGAGCTGGCGTTTTCGCTGCGGCGGGCCGACAAGTCGGCGGTGTACGCCTACGAGCAAGCGACACACGCTGAACTGACGGCGGACGAAGTGCAGCGCTTCCAAGCGCTGCCAGACGCCTGCTCGTACTTTGAAGCCTGCCCGCCCGGCTACCGCAAGCAGATGCTGCACTGGCTCAGTGCCGCCAAGCGGGAGACCACGCGCGCCGCCCGTTTTCAAACATTGCTCGATGCCTGCACGGCAGGCCTGCGCCTTCGGTGAACAATGGCGGGGTGGCCGTGCCTAGGCCTGTGCCATTCAGCGGCGCTCACACCTGCTCGGCTGACCCCCCACCTGTCGGCCCGTGAGCCCCTCAACGTTCAGGAGACTTCCCATGCAAATCACCGTTGAAACCACCTTGCCCGCGCCCATCGACGCCGTCTGGCGCGCCTGGACGACGCCGGCCGACATCGTGCAGTGGAACGCCGCGTCGGACGACTGGCACACCACTGCGGCGACCGTGGACTTGCGTGTGGGCGGCGCGTTTTCGTCGCGCATGGAGGCCAAGGACGGCAGCATGGGTTTTGACTTTGCGGGCACCTACACCGAGGTGCAAACCCACCGGCTGCTGGTGTGCGCGTTTGGCGACCGCAGCATGCGCGTCGAGTTCATCGACACGGGTGATGGCAAGGTGACGGTGCGCGAGACCTTTGACGCCGAGGCCACGCACTCTGAGGAGCAACAGCGCGCCGGCTGGCAGGCGATTTTGGACAACTTTGCACGCCATGTGATGCGCCAGTTGCCACGCTGAGCGGGCCCGTACCGGTCAACTTTCCCAGCATCACGAGCACCGTCATGGCCATCGAAATCGAACGCAAATTCCTCGTGCTGGGCGATGCCTGGCGGCAAGCCACACCCACGCGCTTCAGCCAGGGTTACCTCAACCGCGACAAGGTGCGCACGGTGCGTGTGCGCATCGCGGGCAGCCGGGGCTTTTTGACCATCAAGGGCCTGAGTCACGGCGCCACGCGGGCCGAGTTTGAGTACGCGGTGCCGCTGGCGGATGCGCAAGCGCTGCTCATGCTGTGCGATGGGCCGTGCATCGAGAAGGACCGGCATCTGGTGGCCCATGCCGGCCACACCTGGGAAGTGGATGAGTTCTTTGGCGCCAATGCCGGGCTGGTGGTGGCCGAGTTGGAGCTGCAATCAGAAGGCGAATCCTTTGAGCGCCCGCCGTGGTTGGGCGAGGAAGTGACGCACGAGCCGCGGTACTTCAACAGCAGCTTGGCGAGCCTGCCGTTCAGCCAGTGGAGCGCCGATCTCGCGCGCTGATCTGGCTCACAGATCTGGCGCACAGATCTGGCGCACAGATTGGCCCACAGATCAGGCGCACTGGGCACCTCGCCCCAGCCTCTGAACTGCGTGCCGGCGCCGATGCGGCCGAACCCGCCGCTCACGGCATCAAGCTGAGGTTCAAGCTGCGCTCGGCCAGCCACAGCGTGGCCACCATGGCCACCGCCACCGAGCCGCCGCGCACCACCACGTGGCGGTAAAACGTGCTGGCGCGCAGCCAGCAGGCCAGCGGCAGCAGCACGGCCACCAGGGCCAGTTGCCCCAGCTCCACGCCCAAGTTGAAGCCGAGCAAGGGCACGGCCAGGTTGCCGCGTTGCAGGCCCAGGTCCTGCAGCGGGCCGGCAAAACCAAACCCGTGCACCAGGCCAAACAGCGCCACGATCATCCAGCGCGGCGCACTCACCAGCGGCCGCAGGTTGTCGATCGCGGCGAGCAACACGCTGGCTGCTATCAGCGATTCGATCCAACGCGAGGGCGGGGCCAGCACGCCGCTGGCGGCGAGTGCCAGCGTGAGCGAGTGCGACACGGTGAAGGCGGTCACCAGCTTGCTGGTCTCCAGCCAAGCCGAGCGCGCACGTTCGCGCGGCGCCCAGCCCGCGCCGTCGCGCCGCCACACGGCCACCATCAGCAGCGTGACCAAAAACAAGATGTGATCGGCGCCAATGGCGATGTGGCGCGCCCCTTCGGCCACGAAGCCGAAAAAGCCGTGCGGTGCGGCGTGGCTTGCGGCCCCGGCCGCGCTGCCCGGCAGCGCCACGGCTTGCGGGCCGGCGCCGGGTGTGAGCAGGGCGGTACTGCTCTCGCCCGCGTCCAGGCCGGCTTGGGTTGGCGCCATGCGCACCACGCGCAGCACCGCGCGGTGGCTGGCATCGCTGTGCTCAAACAGGCGGTAGTCCACCTGCGCATCGCTCACCGGGCCGGCGCATTGCAGCGTGTGTTGCAGCACCACGTAGCGGCCGTCGGTGTGGCTGTCCAGCTGGGGTGTTTGCGCTTGGACGGCTGTGCAGGGCTGGCCTGCCGAGCGCACTTGAAGCGCGGCGCTGGCGAGCGCGTCAATGTCGGCCCAGCGCGCTTTCACCTCGCCCCAGCTGAGTTCGCCGTTGTCGTCGGCGTCCAGCGCCAGGTCGCGGTCGAGGTCGCGCAGCGCGATGTCCAGGCGTTGCGTGATCTGCGCGCCCTGCACCTGCAGCGTCAGGTATGCGTCGCTGCTTTTGTGGGCCTGTGCTGGCGGGCTGACCCCGCCCAGGATGAGGGCCAAGGCCAAGGCGTTGATCAGCCCGGTGGCGTTGGCGGACAGAGTGCGGGGTGCGTTCATGGTTGTGCACCCAGACGTTCGGCCGCCGCCAGTCGCACATCTTGCCAACCCGCAGCGCGCAAGGCGCGCACCTCGGCCGCGGCTTGCGGCTGTCCCGCGGCGAGTGCAGCGCGCAGCAAGAGCAAGGCATCGGCAGGCTCCTTCTGGTGCACCCAATTGGCCTGGGCGAGTTTCAGAGCCGCTGGCGCGTCGCCCAGCACATCGAGTGCCAAGCGGGCTTCCTCGCGGGCGTGGAAGTTCTCGCCGCGCAGGCGCGCCGCGGCGAAGCGCGCTTGCAAAGTGGCCGCTGCCGCGCGGGCTTCGGGCGCATGACGCAGTTGCTGATGCGCGATGGCGCGGCGCAGCAGCAGCGCGTCGGCATCGGTGTCGAGGTGGGTGGCTTCGTCGTCCGGGTGGTTGCTGCTGTTGTTGCGCGTGCGCTTCAGCCCCGGGCCGCTGTCCGTCGGGCGGTTCAGCAGGGTCAGCGCTTCTGCCGCGCGGCTTTGGCCGAGCAGCCAATCGGCGGCCGCGGCTTGTGTGTACACATCACTGCGGTGGGCGAGGGCGTCGCGGTAGTGCAGGGCGGCGCTGGGATGGTCGCCCAAGCGCTCGGCCAGCTCGGCCTGCACCAGCGCGAGCCAGCCGTCTTGCGGCGCTTGGCGGGCCAGCAGGGCCAGCTCGCGGGCCGATGCGGGTGCCTGGCCGTGCAGGCTGCGCAACTCGGCCAAACAGGCGAGGGCAGCGGTGGCCAAGGGGGCGCCCAGGGCGTCAAACGGCGGGTTGCGCAGGGCGCTGCAATCGGCTTCGGCGGCGGCCCACTGCCCCGTCACTTGGCGCACGGTGGCGCGGGTGAGCAGGGCTTGGGCGCGCACCTCGGTGGGCACGGTGGCCGCCGCTGCGGGCGGCGAAATCAGCGCATCGAGGTCGCGCAGCGCGGCGTCGAATTGGTGCTGGCTTTGGCGCACGGTGGCGCGCAGCAGCAGGGCGGCAGGTGGCGGCGACGCCGCGCTCCACCACGGGCTCAGCGCGGCTTGCGCCACGCCCAACTCGCGCGGGTCACCCAGTTCGCGCGCACGCTCAATGGCGGTGCGGGCGGTGGCCAGCGCCAGGGGCAAGTTCTGTGGCACACGAGCGAGCTGCTGACGTTGCTGGCGCTCGTTGGCGCTTAGCCGCGTGGGCAGGTGTTGCACCACCTCGTCGTCGCTGCGCGGCACAAAGGGCGCCGCGTGCAGCGCACTGCTGAACAGGCCGGCCAGCGGCAGCATCAAGATCACGAGGCGATGGGGGTGTGTCATGGCTTCAGCGCGGCGGGGCGCGGTGAACGGTGTGGGGTGTGCGGTGGCGGGCAAGCCGGTGCGGGGATGGCGCCGCCAGCGCGCTGCGCGGCGCCATCCTGCTCACACCAGCGTGGCCGGCTCGTCGGTGTCCGAGGTCGGCGGCGCCACGCCGCTCAGGTCCAGCGGCTCGGCCGATTCGCTGTTGCTCTGCACGCGGGTGTCGACATAGCCGGTGAACGCGGTGGGCGTGGTGCTGGCGCTGGCTGGCACGTCGGCGGTGGGCGTCAGCACCACCTCGTCGTCGCCGCCGCCGCCGCAGGCGCTGAGGCCCAGCAGCAGGGCGGTGGTGAGCACCAGCCGGGTGGATGCGTGATGAAAAGTGCGCATGATGGGTGCTCCCTTACTTGCTGCCCGGAATGGGCGTGTTGAGGTACGGGAAGCCACCCAGCAGCGGCACCACGGCCTGGTCCACGGCGTCATGCAGGCTGAAGGCGGTGGTGCCCAGCGGCACGGCCGAGGGCTTGCAGGTGGCGCCCAGGCCGAGCGTGTTGCCGTTGCCGTTGGCCATGCACAGTCCGCCCATCATGGCCACCAGCGAGATGTCGACCACATCGTCTTTGGGGCGGCGGCCATTGGGGTAGCCAGCGTTGTCGCTGCCACCGGCCAGCAGGTTGCCCACCACGCCCAAGCGGTTTTGCTGCGCAAAGGCCACCGGGGCGATGGCGGTGTTCAGGCGCAGCATTTCAGAGGCCACCACATTGGCCGGGCGGTTCACGCCGGCAATGCCTTGCAAGAAGGTGGTGACCAGATCGGTGCGCGGGAAGTTGGTGGGGGCTTTGCCGGGCAAGGCGAGGGCAATTTCCAGCAGCGCGGGCAGGGTGGGGTGGGTCACGTAGTCGGCAAACTGACCGTCGTTCATGGGCTTGGATGCGTTGAACTTGTCCTTGTCCTTCAGGCCAATCACCACCTCGTTGACCAGCGGCATGCCCAGGCGTGAGACCTGGGTCCAGGCGCCGCCGGCTTTTTCGCTGCGTTGGTGGCCCGAACCAGGGGCGCCGTCGAGCAAACGGGCCTGGCGCAAGCTGGCCGTGGTCCAGCCGCCAATCACCGTTTCGCTGCCTTGGGTCAGGCAGCTGGCGGGCACTTCGAGTGCCAGTGTGGTCACGTTCTTGTCGGCCAGGGTGTTGGGTGCCGCGCCAATGAGCGCTGGGTTGGTGATCACGTCCACGGGCGCATTCACGAGGTCAAAGATGGTGCCGAGGTTGACCGCAAACGGGTCCTGGCGCTGGCCCACAAACACCCGCGCTTGGCCCGCGCAGCCGGGGATGTTGACGGTGTAGATGTGCTTGCCGGCATAGCCCGCGTAGTCGGCAATCGTCTTCTTGCCGATGTTGTCGACGGGCTTGTCGAAGCTGGCGTTGCCCGTGCCCACTTGGGTGACGGCTTGCACCGCACCCTTGCGCCGGTCGCCGCGCACCACGTTGACGCTGAAGGTCTCGTGCAGTTGCAAGTTGGGGTCGTTCAAGGCCGACACCGCACCGGCCTGCACCAGCGGAATGCCCACCGATTTGCCACCGATGGGCAGCGACACGCCGGCGCCATTGGCGGCCAGCGTGTTTTTGAAGCGGAACTGGAAGCTCAGGTCTTCCTTGGCGTCGCCGTTGTTGTCGATGTGGATCTCGTACAGCGCGTTCGGGTCGAGCGCGAAGTAGTTGGGGCCGCCGTAGGCGTCTTGCAGCGGCAGGTAGTTGGCGATCAGCGTCACGTACTCGCTGCGGCCCGCTTCGTAGCTGCGGAACATGTAGAAGTCGCTCGCGTCGACCTTGGGCACGGTGGTGATGAAGGGCGCTTCGCGGTGGCTCGATGCCAGGGCGCCCGTGCTCATCAACACGAGTGCGGCGGGGATGGCGGCCAAGCGGCCGAGTTGAATCAAGGTGCGTGTCATGAGGGAAGCTCCTGAGGGGTCTGTGCCGTGTGGTGTGTGGGGTGTGAGCGGCCACGTGCTGCGGCCCCTCGCTCCTCAATACGCGGGGGCAGGCGCACTGGATTCAACTTTTTTTTGCGCCGCTGAACGGCCGGTCTCACACCGACGGTCTGCGCCGCATCTACGCCACCTTGCGTATAGGTGCGCACAGGCATCGCCCCTAACCTTCAGTCAAGCCGCAACACCCCACGGCCGCTGCACTCAGCAGCTTTTTCTGACCCCTCGCCTTGCCATCCGATCTCCAACTCACCCCTCACCGGAGTTTTCCAGCATGAAGTTCACCCGCCGTTCGATCACCGCCATGGCCGCTGCCGCTTGCGCACTCGGCTTCACCTCGCTGGCCCAGGCCGCTGACACCATCAAGGTCGGCGTGCTGCACTCGCTGTCGGGCACGATGGCCATCTCGGAAACGGTGCTCAAGGACGTGGCCTTGATGACCATCGACGAGATCAACGCCAAGGGCGGCGTGCTGGGCAAGAAGCTCGAACCCGTGGTGGTCGACCCCGCCTCCAACTGGCCGCTGTTTGCCGAGAAGGCCAAGCAGCTGATCACGCAAGACAAGGTCGCCGCCGTGTTTGGCTGCTGGACCAGCGTGAGCCGCAAGTCGGTGCTGCCAGTGTTTGAAGAGAACAATGGCCTGCTGTTCTACCCCGTGCAATACGAAGGTGAAGAGCTGAGCAAGAACGTGTTCTACACGGGCGCTGCGCCCAACCAGCAAGCCATTCCCGCCGTGGAATACCTGATGAGCAAGGACGGCGGCAGCGCCAAGCGCTTTGTGCTGCTGGGCACCGACTATGTGTACCCGCGCACCACCAACAAGATCCTGCGCGCCTTCTTGAAGGCCAAGGGCGTGGCTGACGCCGACATCATGGAGGAGTACACCCCCTTCGGCCACTCCGACTACCAAGGCATCATCGCCAAGATCAAGAAGTTTGCGGGCGAAGGCAAGAAGACCGCTGTGGTCTCGACCATCAACGGTGACTCCAACGTGCCTTTCTACAAGGAACTGGGCAACCAGGGCTTGAAGGCCACCGACGTGCCGGTCGTCGCCTTCTCGGTGGGCGAAGAAGAACTGCGCGGCGTGGACACCAAGCCGCTGGTGGGCCACCTCGCTGCCTGGAACTACTTCCAGTCGATCAAGAACCCGACCAACGCCGCCTTCATCAAGCAGTGGAGCGCTTACGCCAAGGCCAAGGGCATCGCCGGCCACAAGGACAAGCCGCTGACCAATGACCCGATGGAAGCCACCTACATCGGCATCCACATGTGGGCGCAGGCGGTGGAGAAGGCCAAGTCGACCGACACCGACAAGGTGATCGCTGCGATGGCCGGCCAGACCTTCAAGGCCCCGGGCGGCTTCATGTCCACGATGGACAAGGAAAACCACCACCTGCACAAGCCGGTGTTCATCGGCGAAATCAAGGCCGACGGCCAGTTCAACGTGGTGTGGAAGACCAAGGGCCCGGTCGTGGCCGACCCGTGGAGCGACTACATCGCTGAGAACAAGGGCAAAGCCAACGTGCCCATGAAGAAATAACCCCCCCGAAGCGGCTCACGCCGCTCCCCCCAGGGGGCCGCACCAGTGGCCTGGCAAAGCCAGATCCACGGTGCGCGCTGGAGGGCGGCGGACCGCTTCGCGTGTCTGCCGGTGGGCGCGGTGGGCTGCACCTTGGGTGTGCTTTTTGAGGACGCGGGACGCAGTCGCGGGTCCGCGTTTTTTGTTTTTTGGATTGGGCTGTCCGATGCGCCGAGTTTTGGTTTCTTTGTTGATCGCGTGGGCTGCGTCTGGCGTCCAGGCCTTGACCACGGAGCAGGCGCGTGCTGTGGCCGAGGGTGAGACCGATGCGCGCATCGAGGCGTTGAACGATGCAGCGGCGCGCGGTGATGCGGGCTTGCCGAAATTGGTGCAGGCCATGCTGGACGATGGCGTGAAGCTCACGCCGACGCAGGTGCTGATCATCGATGGCGAAGCGGTGTTGGACGCCGCCACCGGTGCCGCTGCCACGCTGCCCGACGACGCCGAGGACGTGGTCAACAACAACCGCATGCGCGGCGCGCTGCAGGCCGCGATGGCCTCGTTGAAATTGTTGTCGCCCGACGTGGCCGTGCGCCGCGAAGCGGTGACGGAGCTGGGCAAAGAAACCCTGGAAGAGAGCCAACTGCCCTTGATCGACAAGGCCTTTGGCGCCGAGGCCGACCCGGCCCTCAAATCCCAACTGGGCCTGATGCGCGCGGCCATTCTGGTGGCCAGCAGCGACAAGGCCAAACGCCTGGCCGCAGCACAAGCCCTGGGTGAGAGCGATGTGCCGCAGGTGCGCAGCCTGCTGCAAGCGCGCTTGGCCGAGGGCGTGGAGGCTGATGCTGAGGTGCGCAACGCGCTGCGTGTGTCAGAAGACAAAGTGGCCGGCCGACTGGCCTGGGGCGAGCGCCTGGGCGTGATCTTCACCGGCGCCAGCCTGGGCTCCATCTTGCTGCTGGTGGCGCTGGGCCTGGCCATCACCTACGGCCTGATGGGCGTCATCAACATGGCCCACGGCGAGCTGATGATGATTGGCGCCTACGCCACCTACCTGGTGCAAAACGTGTTCAAGGCCTATGCGCCGGGCGCGTTTGATTACTACATCTGGCTGGCCATTCCGGCCTCGTTCTTGGCCGCAGCGCTGGTGGGCGCGGTGCTGGAGCGCACCGTGTTGCGCTGGCTCTATGGCCGCCCGCTCGAAACCCTGCTCGCCACCTGGGGCATCAGCCTGGTGCTGATGCAAAGCGTGCGCAGCCTGTTTGGCGCGCAAAACGTGCCGGTGGAAAACCCCGCGTGGTTGTCGGGTGGCTTTGCGGTGGTGAGCAACCTCACGCTGCCCTTCAACCGCATCGCCATCATCGCGTTTGCGCTGTTGGTGCTGGCCGGTGTCTCGCTGCTGATCTCGCGCACACGGCTCGGTTTGTTTGTGCGTGGCGTGACGCAAAACCGCAAGATGGCCTCGTGCGTGGGCGTCAACACCGCCCGCATCGACACCATGGCGTTTGCGCTGGGCTCGGGCTTGGCGGGCCTGGCCGGTTGCGCGCTCAGCCAGGTGGGCAATGTGGGCCCCGACCTCGGCCAGGGCTACATCGTCGACAGCTTCATGGTGGTGGTGCTGGGCGGCGTGGGCCAGTTGGCCGGCACCGTGTATGCCGCCCTCGGCCTGGGCATCTTGAACAAGCTGCTCGAAGGCTGGGCCGGCGCCGTGCTGGCCAAGATCATGGTGCTCGTGTTCATCGTCATCTTCATCCAGAAGCGCCCGCAAGGCATCTTCGCGATGAAGGGCCGGAGTGCGGAAGCATGAGGCGCTTGAAGAGTGCGCCGCGGCAAAGCGCAGCGAGCCGCCAGCGCGTGGCCCGTGGGTGGCGGCGAGGAGCGCAGGGGCTTGCAGCAGGGCGCGTCAGCGCCCATCGTGAACTGACTTCGCGCAGTTGTTTGAGCGCAGCGGGCGCAGCCCGCGAAGCGAGTTCTGCGCGAGCTGCAAGCACCGAGCACCACAGCGCAGTCCGGCCGAAGGCCGGGCCGCCACCGTCGGGTCGCCTTTTCTTTGCTTACTTTCTTTTGGCGAAGCAAAAGAAAGTGAGTGCGCAGCCGGGCGCACATCCCGGCGGGCTGTTACCCAAAGCACCCAGACCCGCAGACGCATTCCCATTCCGTTTCACCCGAACCCCAAAGGCCCCATCCCCATGAGCGCCGTGCTTCCCTCTCCTGTGCTGAGCCCTGCGGGCTCGCCCCTGCTGTCCACCCGCAAAAGCTGGTCGGGCGTGTTGATCGCGTTGATCGTGGTGGCTGCCGTGGCGCCTGCCCTCAACCTCTGGGTGCCCGAGGGCAGCGTGTTTCACCTCAGCGATTACGCGCTGGGCCTGATCGCCAAGATCATGTGCTACGCCATCTGCGCGCTGGCCATGGACTTGATCTGGGGCTACACCGGCATCTTGTCGCTCGGCCACGGCTTGTTCTTTGCGCTCGGCGGCTACGCCATGGGCATGTACCTGATGCGCCAGATCGGATTGGACGGCAACTACAAATCCGAGCTGCCCGACTTCATGGTGTTCCTGGATTGGAAGGCGCTGCCCTGGGCCTGGGCGGTGAGCGATTCGTTCGTCGCGCAGATGCTGCTGGTGCTGCTGGTGCCGGGCTTGTTGGCGTTGGTGTTTGGCTTCTTTGCCTTCCGCTCGCGCATCAAGGGCGTGTACTTTTCCATCATCACGCAGGCCATGACGTATGCGGCCATGCTGCTGTTCTTCCGCAACGAGACCGGCTTTGGCGGCAACAACGGCTTCACCGATTTCAAGCGCCTGCTCGGCATGCCGCTGGCCACCACCAGCATGCGCATGACGCTGTTCATCCTCACCGGCGTGACGCTGATCGGCTTCTACGTGGCCGCCCGCTGGCTGGTGGGCAGCAAGTACGGCCGCGTGCTGATGGCCATCCGCGATGCCGAATCGCGCGTCATGTTCACCGGCTACAACCCGCTGGTCTACAAGCTCAGCATCTGGGTGATCTCGGCCGTGATGTGCGGCATCGCCGGCGCGCTGTACGTGCCGCAGGTGGGCATCATCAACCCGGGTGAAATGTCGCCGGCCGCGTCGATCGAGATGGCCATCTGGGCGGCGGTGGGTGGCCGTGGCACGCTGATCGGCCCGATCGTCGGTGCCTTCTTTGTGAATGGCGCCAAGAGCTGGTTCACCGTGGCCTTCCCCGAGTTTTGGCTCTACTTTCTCGGCGCCATGTTCATCGCCGTCACGCTGTTTTTGCCCAACGGGCTGATCGGCCTGGCCAAGCAGCTGCGCGAGCGCTTTGCCCCGTCTTCTCCTTCATCGTCCACCAACGCCTGAGTTCACCACCATGACCCCCGACCTGATGGAAGAAGGCGCCCGTGTGCGCACCGCCCACGTGGAAGCCCCGCGGGGCAGCGAGTCTGGTGGCCGCGAGGCCAGCTATGGCCGCGTGCACCAAGCCGGCGAGCTCGACGTCACGCACGGCGCCATCCTCTACCTCGAAGACATCACCGTCAGCTTCGATGGCTTCCGCGCGCTCAACAACTTGAACCTCACCATCAACGTGGGTGAGCTGCGCTGCATCATTGGCCCCAACGGCGCGGGCAAGACCACGATGATGGACGTGATCACGGGCAAGACGCGCCCCGATGCAGGCCGCGCTTCCTTCGGCTCGACGATTGATTTGCTGCGTTTGCGTGAGAACGAAATCGCGCAGATCGGCATCGGCCGCAAGTTCCAGAAGCCGACGGTGTTTGAGCAGTTGAGCGTGTTTCAAAACCTGGAGCTGGCGCTCAAGGCCGACCGCAGCGTGCGCTCGTCGATGATGTTTCGCCTGACCGGCGAGCAGCTCGACCGCATCGGCGAGATCCTGACCTTGATCCACCTGAAGGACGGCGCCCAGCGTGTGGCCGGTGATTTGTCGCACGGCCAAAAACAATGGCTGGAAATCGGCATGCTGCTGATGCAAGACCCCAAGCTGCTGCTGCTCGATGAGCCGGTGGCCGGCATGACCGACGAAGAAACCGAGCGCACGGCCGAGCTGTTTTTGAGCTTGGAGGGCAAGCACTCGTTGGTGGTGGTGGAGCACGACATGAAGTTCGTCGACCAGCTCACCGAAGGCCGCAAGAAAGTCACCGTGCTGCACGAAGGCAGCGTGCTGGCCGAGGGGCTGCTGAGCGATGTGCAGAACAATCCCAAGGTGGTGGAGGTTTACCTTGGGCGTTGAATGGGGTTCGGTGCCTGTGCCTGTGCCTGTGCCTAGGCTCGTGCATTCATCTGTGGCGCGAGGCCAAGGCCAGCGGGCACCCAGTTCCCTCCATGTCCTCCGGCCCTTCGGGCCTCCCCCTTTACTTGCGGGAACCGGGCACCCGCTGGCCTTGGCCCGAACCAGCGGAGGCATGCCAGGACGAGTCTTGCCATGGCTCGGTGGTGCCGGGGCGATGGCGGTGGCTGTCCGCCTGACGCAGGTAAAGGAGGAGGGGCCGCGCAGCGGGTCCGGGGGACACGGAGTCAGGCGGACAGCCGCCGGCATCGCCCTTGCGCGGCTAAAGCGTCCCCAGCAACAGCCTATTCACGCATCACAGGAAACCCAGCCATGCTGAAAGTCGAAGGCGTCAACCAGTACTACGGCGGCAGCCACATCCTGCGCAATGTCAGCCTGGAGGCCAAGCTCGGTGAAGTCACCGTGATCTTGGGCCGCAACGGCGTGGGCAAAACCACCTTGCTGCGCAGCATGATGGGCGTGGTGCCCATCAAGACCGGCAGCATCCAGCTTGATGGGCAAGACATCACCCGCGACA
>JBEAOO010000030.1:0-13890 GCA_041164825.1 Pseudomonadota bacterium
GCGTTTGATGCGGGCGCCCTGTTCCGCAGCGGCCGGCTGCGCGTGATGCCCGCCGTGGGCACCGAGCTGGCCAAGCTGCCGGTGCCGATCGCCGCGGAGTTTTGGGACGGCAACCGCTGGCTCACCCACACCAGCGACAGCTGCACCGAGCTGCCCGCCGCCGCCATTGCCCAAGGCAACTACCTGCGCAACCTGGGCAGCTGTGAAACCGCGCCCGGCAGCGGAGCGCTCACGCTCAACCAAGGGCGCGCCTTCATCACCCTGGCCAAGCCGGGCGTCGGCAATGCCGGCAGCGTGGACTTGACGCTGCAACTCGGCGACACCGCCAGCGGCCAACGCTGCAGCGCCGTTGGCGCCGCGGCCACCTCGGCCGTGTCGGCCGGCTTGAGTTGGCTGCAAGGCAAATGGCAAAACGCCAGCACCCTCACCGCCAACCCGGTGGCCCGCATCAGCTTCGGCCAGGTGCGCTCGCCGGTGATTTACATGCGCGAAATCTACTGAGCAGACCGCCGCCCGGCTTCGGCCTCTGCCTCTACCCCGGCGCCGAGCCCGGGCTCAAGCCGTGGTCAACACCGCAGCCAGGCGATCGAGGTTCTGCTCGTTGGCCGGGCGCACGATGTGGGCCACCGCCTGGGCGACGGCGGCGTCGTCAAAGGCCTGGTCCCAGACCAGCTGCGTGCCGCCCGCCGCCGGCGTGAGCTGCACCGTCAAGGTGAAGAACGGCGCGCCGTCGTGCCGGATCACCACCTTGCGCCCCGGCACCAGTTCAGTGAACACGCACTGGTTCGGGTAGCCCGTGCCATCCGGCCCGTGCATCACCAACTGCCAGCGCCCGCCCTCGCGGAACTCAAACACCTCGAAGGTGTTGGTGAAGCCGTTCGGCCCCCACCAGGCGGCCAGCAGTTCAGGCGACGCAAAGGCGCCATACACCCCCTCGGGCGGGTGCGGCAAGGTGCGTTCGGTGTGGAAGGTTGACGTCTCATCGGCCATGCTGCACTCCGGATCCCAAGCGCCCACCCCACGGCGGGCAGTCACCCCATCGGCCACATCATGTGGCCGTGGATGAGTGCACTGTGCCACGGCCAGCGGCTGCGTGCGAGCGGTGCGTCAGCGCATCCAAAGCCCAAGGTTGGCGCGCAAACCCCCTGCTTTTCCGGCCACCTCGACCGGGGGCGTCTCCCTAGGATGGGTGCCAAGGACGTTGTGGTGCCCGCTGCTGGGCGCCGCCCCCACCCGAGGTTCACCTGTGCTGCCCATCTTCAACCGCAAAGCGTCATCCGGCTCGCTGGCCATCACGGTCCAGGCGCGGCATGTGGTGGCCGCCCGCATCCGGCGCGACGCCGAAGGCCAACCCTGCCTCACGCAGCTGCACACCGCCGTGCGCGAAGGCAGCGAGGCCGACGACCTGAGCCGCTTGCGGCGCGCCTTGGGCAGCGCGGCGCGCGCCAGCTGCAGCACGC
The DNA here is from genome assembly GCA_041164825.1 of Pseudomonadota bacterium. Lineage (GTDB taxonomy): Bacteria > Pseudomonadota > Gammaproteobacteria > Burkholderiales > Burkholderiaceae_C > JBEAOO01. The sequence continues at coordinate 1,461 of JBEAOO010000030.1, forward strand.
TGGCCGAAGCCGGCAGCTACCAGGTGATGCAGGTGCCCGCGCCCACGGTGCCCGAGGCCGAGATGACAACCGCGCTGCGCTGGAGTGTCAAAGACACGCTCGACTTCCCGCTCGATGAGGCCATGGTCGACGCGTTGCCGATTCCCACCGACGGCGCACCCAATGGCCGCGCACCGATGGTGATGGCCATCGCCGGCCGCCGCGACCGCATCGGCCAACGCATCCGCCACTTTCAAAAAGCCGGCCTGCCGCTGGCCACCGTGGATGTGCTGGAAGCGGCCCAACGCAACCTCGCCACCTTGTTTGAAGTGCCCGGCCGCGGCCTGGCCCTGCTGACGCTGAACGCCGACGGCGGCCTGCTGACCTTCACCCGCGACGGGGCGCTTTACGCGCTGCGCCACATTGACGTGGCCGAGCGGGTGCTGGCCGACGAGAGCGACCTACAAGCGCACGAGCCGCTGTTTGAGCGCATTGCGCTGGAGCTGCAACGCTCGCTCGACAACTTCGACCGCCAGTTCAGCCAAATCGCGCTGCAACGCGTGCTGGTGGCGCCCCACCCCTGCCAGCAGGCGCTGGTGGCGTACTTGAAAAACAACCTCTACCAAACCGTGGAAGCGGCCGACCTGGGCGAGGCACTGCCGGTGGCTGAGGGCGTGACGCTCGGCGACCTGGCCGCCCAAGCCCTGGGCCTGCCCGCCATCGGCCTGGCGCTGCGCAAGGAGGCCAGCGCATGAGTGCCAGCCACAACATCAACCTGTACGACGCCAGCCTGCGCCGGCGCTTCGATTGGCTGGCGCCCGCGCCGGCCGCGGCCCTGCTGGGCGCCGTGCTGCTGGCCACCACCGCCGTCGCGCTGTGGGCCCAAGGCCGCACCAGCGCGCTGCGCCCGCACGCCGAGCAGCTCAGCGCCGACCTCGCCCGCGAGCAAAACGAGATGCAAGCGCTGGCCCAGCGCCGTGCCACCCAGCACGCCGACCCGGCCCTGCAAGCTGCGTTGAGCGAGGCCCAGCACGCCCTGCACCTGCGCCAAAGCGCCTTGGCCCAATTGCAGCCCGACGTTCACGCCGCGCCCAACAGCCACGCCGCCACGCTGGCTGCGCTGGCTCGCCAAAGCACCGAGGGGCTGTGGCTCACCGGCCTGGCACTGAAAGACCGCGACGTCAGCCTGCAAGGCCGCGCGCTCGACCCGGCGCTGATCCCCACCTATGTGCAAAAGCTCAACCAAGAACCCGCGCTGCGCGGGCGCACCTTCCGCTCGCTGCAGGTGGACCGCCCGCTGAGCCCGGCGCCGGTCGCCGTCGCCCCCGCGGCCCCGTCCTCGGCGCCAAGCGGGCCGCCGCCCCGCGCGGTGTTCGTGGCGTTTTCACTGCTCGGCCAACACGCTGAGGCCGACGCGGTCGGCAGCCCAGAGCGCAGCACCGCTGCCCCCACCAAGGACGCACCATGACGACACCCCTGTGGGCCCAGCGCTTGACGCAGATCAGCCAGCCCTACCGCAAGCTGGCCGCCCGCGAACGCCTGTTGGTGCTCGTCGCGGCGGCCGTGCTGGTGGCCGGCGTGGGCCACCTGGTGTGGATCGCACCCGCCCTGGCACAGCACGCGCAACTCAGCCAACAAATCGCCACGCAGCGCGGCAGCCAAACCGCCATGCGCGAGCAGCTGCAGCAGTTGCAGGCCAACGCGCTCGACCCCAACAAGGCCCTGCGCACGCAGCTGCAAGCGGTGCGCGGACAGCTGGGCCAATCCGAACAACAGTTCACCACGCTGCAGCAATCGCTGGTGCCGCCGCAGCAGATGGGCGAGCTGCTGCAAGCGCTGCTGCGCCAGCACCGCGGGCTGGCGCTGATGCAACTGCGCAGCCTGCCGGTGGTGCCGCTCGATGAATCGGGGCAGCCGCTGCCAGCCGCGCTCAGCCCTGCGCCGCAAAGCACCGCGGCGGCGGCATCCGGGGCCGCCATGGCCGCCGCCCCCAAGGCCTGGATGTACCGCCACAGCCTGCAAGTGCAGGTGCAGGGCAGCTACCCCGAGTTGCTGGCCTGGGTGCAAACGCTGGAAACCATTCCGCGCCGCGTGCAGTGGGGTGAGTTGTCGCTGCAAGTCACCGACTGGCCGCAAGCGCAGCTGGTGATCACGCTCTCCACCCTCAGCCTCGAAGCCTCTTGGTGGTCGGTATGAACAACAGCCGCCTGTCGCGCCCCCTGCCGCCGCCCACGCGGCACCGCCGCCCAGCCGCCCCTTGGGTGCGCTTGCAGGCCTTTGCCAACCACTGGATGACGCCGCTGCTGGGCGCCACCGCGGCCTTGTTGCTGCTGGCCTTGGCCACCGCACCGGCCGCCGCCGATGCGCCCAACGGCATCACCGCCGTGGCGCGCAGCAGCGCGCTGCCCGACCCCACACGCCCGCCCACCGCACTGCGCAGCGCCGAAGCGGCCGCCACGGGCGCCAGCAGCGCCGCCGGCACCGGCACGCTGCAACTGCAGTCGGTGCGCCTGGGGCAAGGCGCCGACAAGGGCAAGGCGCCGGTGGCCATCATCAACGGCCAGGTGCTGGCCGTGGGCGACACCCTGGGCGAATGGCGCTTGCAGCGCCTGAATGAACACGCCGCCTGGCTGGCCGGCCCGCAAGGCGTGCTGGTGCTGGCCTTGCACCCCGGCGTGGAGCGCGCCCCCGCGCGCAGCGAGGTGCCAAGCGCCCCCGGCGTGCCCGCGGCGGCCACGCTGAAGGCCCGCCACGCCTGGCGCCCCGCGACCACCCGCACCGACGACAACGATCGACCCGCCGCGCCCCCGCGCAGCCTGGAGCCACGATGAACACGATGACGAATCCCGCCCCTGTGCACGGTGCCACGACCCCTGCGGTGCGGGCGCGCCTGCACACGTCTTTGAGCGTGCTGGCACTGCTCGGCCTGCTCGGCCTGGTGGGCTGCGCCACGCCGCCGGGCGGCGCCACCGCGCCCGACGCCACCCACGACCGCATTGCCGAAGAAATGCGCCAGGCCGTGCAGCGCCCCGCGCCCACGGCCAGCCCCACCGCTGTGCAACAAGCGCTGCTGCCGCCCTTGACGATGGAGCCGCCGCGTGCGACCGCGGCCGCCGCAGCACCGCCCGAACCGCGCTTTGATTTGGCGGTGGCCAACGCGCCCGCGCAGCAGGTGTTTTTGTCGATCGTCAGCGGCACGCGCTACAGCATGCTGCTGCCGGCCGAGCTCAGCGGCACGATTGCCGTGAACCTGAAAAACGTCACCGTGCGCGAAGCGCTCGATGCGCTGCGCGAACTCTACGGCTACGAGTACCGCATCCAAGGCAACCGCATTTTGGTGCAGCCGAACACGCTGCAAACGCGCATCTTCCAGGTCAACTACCTGGCGGGCAAACGGGTGGGCAGCACCGACATGCGCGTCACCTCGGGCTCGATCACCAACAACGCCAACAGCGGCTCGCAGGGTGGCGGCGCCAGCAGCACCACGGCGCAAAACAATGCGGGCGGCAGTGGTGGCAACAGCAGCAGCGCCGGGGTGCAAAGCAGCCGCGTCTCCACCGAGTCCGACAACGATTTTTGGGGCGAGCTGCGCAACACGCTGGGCGCCATTGTGGGCAACGAGGGCAATCGCAAAGTCATCATCAACCCGCTCTCGGGCGTGGTGGCGGTGCGGGGGTTTCCGGCCGACATCCGCAACGCCGAAAACTACCTGCGCATGACGCAACTGATCATTGAGCGGCAAGTGATGATCGAGGCCAAGATCATCGAGGTGCAGCTCAGCGACAGCCAGGCCAGCGGCGTCAACTGGGGCGCTTTCCGCCAAGGCAACAACAGCGGCGTGAGCATCGGCCAAGCCGGCGCGGGCGGGGTGCTCGGCACCACCGGCAGCGCCAAAGACCTGGTCGGCACGCTGGCCGGCCTCACCGCCACCACGCTCACCGCCACCGCCGGCAGCACGCTGCTGCCGAGCAACAACAACGGCAGCCTGTTTGGCCTGGCCTTCCAGAGCGGCAACTTTGCGGCGCTGCTGCAGTTCCTGGAAACGCAAGGCAATGTGCAGGTGTTGTCGAGCCCGCGCATTGCCACGCTCAACAACCAAAAGGCCGTGCTCAAGGTGGGCACCGACGAATACTTCGTCACCAACATCACCACCAACAGCAGCAGCACCGGCACCACCACCACCAATTCGCCGTCCATCTCGATGCAGCCGTTCTTCTCGGGCATTGCGCTCGATGTGACGCCGCAGATCGACGACAACGACGGCATCATCTTGCACCTGCACCCCTCGGTGAGCGTGGTGGCCGAGAAGCAAAAAATCGTCAACCTCGGCACGCTGGGCAACTTCAACCTGCCGCTGGCATCGAGCACCGTCAACGAGAGCGACAGCGTGGTGCGCGTCACCGACGGCCACATCGTGGCCATTGGCGGGCTGATGAAGCAGCAGCAATCGGCCGGCCGCTCGGGCCTGCCCGGCACCAGCGACGCGGGCGCCCTGGGTGGCCTGTTTGGCGAGAAAAACCGCAGCGCGACAAAGAGCGAGCTGGTGCTGTTACTCAAGCCCACGTTGATCCGCAACGACGGCAACTGGGCCAGCGATTTGGCCGAGGTGCAAGAGCGCTTGCAAAGCTACGCACCGAGTACGCAGATGCCGGCCTCGCCCACCACCGCCGCGCGCTGATCACCCGCCCTTCACCCCGCCACACTCGCGCCCCACGCCGCCATGTACCTGAAACATTTCGGGCTCGCTGAACGACCGTTCGGGCTCACGCCCGACACCACCTTTGCCGTGCCCACCCGGGCCCACAAGGCCGCGCTCAACACGCTGCTGGTGGCCACGCAGGGCGGCGAAGGTTTCATCAAAATCACCGGCGAAGTGGGCACGGGCAAGACGCTGCTGTGCCGGCGCTTTTTGGGCCAGGCGTCCCACAAAACACGCACCTGCTACATCCCCAATCCGCAGTTGGCGCCGCGTGCGCTGCTGCTGGCGCTGGGCGAAGAATTGGGCGTGTTGCTGCCCGCCAGCGCCACCGAATACCAGCTGCAAACCGGCATCTGCAAGATTTTGCTGAAGTACGCCAACGAGGGCCGCCAGGTCATCGTTTGCATCGACGAAGCGCAGGCGATTCCGGTGCCGAGCTTGGAGACGCTGCGGCTGCTCTCCAACCTGGAGACCGAAAAGCGCAAGCTGATCCAGGTGGTGCTGTTTGGCCAGCCCGAACTCGACGACAAGTTGGCGCTGAAGGTGCTGCGCCCGCTGCGCCAGCGCATCGCCTTTGCCTACCGCATGGAAACCATGCCGCGCGACGAGATTGGCCCCTACCTGATGCACCGCTTGCGCGTGGCCGGTTATGTGGGCCCGCAGGTGTTTGACGACGACGCCATCGCGCACATCCGTGTGGCCAGTGGCGGCACGCCGCGGCTGGTCAACATCTTGGCGCACAAGGCGCTGATGCTGGCCTTTGGCGAGGGCCGCAGCGTGGTGGAAGAGCGCCATGCGCGTGCCGCCGCCGCCGACACCGCCGCCAACAACCAACCCACAACCACGCGCTGGTGGCGCTGGTTTGCCTCGTGACCGCGGGAAGCAGATTGCCATGAGCGTCATCAACCAAGTTTTGCAAGACCTCGACCGCCGCCAAGGCGCCTGGAACCTCGTGCCCGAGGGCGTGATGGTGGGCGCCCAGCCGGAGATGCAGTTCGCCGCGCCGACAGGCGCCATGCACGCCGCCGCGTTTGACGCCGCCGCCATGCCGGTGTCGCGTGACTCGCTGGCCGCACCCACGTTTGCCGAGCGGCTGAACCGCCGCTGGGCGCGCCTGCAGGCCGAACCCACGCAGCGCTTGCACCTGGCGCTGGTGGCTTCGGCGGTGGTGATCGGCTCGTCGCTGGCCGGCGCGGGCCTGATGCGCAACCGCGACACCGATGCATCGATCGGAGAGACCCGCATGGCCAGCGCTGGCACGGTGGCTGCAGCGGTGCCCACGCCCGTGCAGCATGCCCAGCCAAAGCCCGCGGAGAAGCTCGCCGCCACGCCTGCACCCGCCGCGGCCGCGACGTCGGCTGCGAACATCGCCAACGCCAAGACCGACATCAATGCTTCTGCGACTGCGGGCACGGTGACTCAGGTCGCTGCCGTGGCTCATGCAACCGCAACCGCAATCGCAACCGCATCTGCATCCGCCGCCACCGCGCTGCCCACCTCACCAGCCAAGGTGTCTGTCCCGACACAAACCCCAGCCACCGTCGCGCCCACAGCGGGCTTGAACACGGCCGTGGCCCAGGCCGCCGGCGCGGCAGCCCTGCCAGCGCTGAGCCCGGCCAGCGCCACCCCCTCCCTGGCCCGCAGCAAAGCCGCCAAGCCCACCCCGTCCACCGCCCAGGCGCAAACCCAAGTGGCGGCGGTGAGCGGCGCCTTGGCCGAAGCCGCCAGCGCCAAACCCCGCACCGCCGCCTCTGCAGCCCCTGCCTTGGCCGCAGCACCGGCCGCGGTGGTGGCCACAGCGACCACAGCGCGCAATGCAGGCGACACCGGCAGCATCGACAAACGCGATCGCCAGCAAGCCCCGCGGGAGCGCGCCGATGCCGAGCACCAACGTGGCCTGGCGCTGCAGCAGCAAGGCCAATCGGCCGAGGCCAATGCCGCATTCGCCGCCGCCCTGCGCGCCGACAAAACCCATGTGCCCGCGCGTCAAGTGCTGGCGCTGGCGCTGTTTCAGCAACACCAAAACGCCGAGGCCGAGGCGCTGCTGGCCGAGGGCCTGGCGCTGCAGCCGCAGCAGGCCAGCCTGGCCATGCTGCTGTCGCGCTTCAAACTCGACCACCAAGACCTCACTGGCGCCATCGAGGTGCTGAAAAATGCGCTGCCCAGCGAGGGCGGCTCGGCCGAAGCCCGCGGCCTGCTGGCCGCCCAACTGCAACGCGCCAACCAGCATGGCGAAGCCGCCGAGCAGTTTGCGCTGGCCCTGCGCCAAAACCCCAGCCACGGCGTGTGGTGGATGGGCCTGGGCATCTCGCTCGCCGCCGATGGCCGCAATGCCGCCGCGCGCGAGGCGTTTCAGCGCGCCCGCTACGCCAGCGGCCTGAGCGCCGAACTGCAGAGCTATGTGGAGCAGCGGCTGAAGGGACTTTGAGAGGCTGCCCCGCCCGACCGCAGGCACTGAAGCACCAGCTCACTCAGTGAGCCTGTGCCCCGGTCGGCGTTCGGCTCTCGGCACGGAGAGCGAATCTCGTGCCGAGGCAGGTGCTCGGGGAGCGATGTGCGCAGGTAGAGGAGAAGAGCCCGCACAGCGGGCCCGGGGGACTGAGCCCGGACACAAACAGTCCTGAGGACTGTGTGCGCCCGGCGAAGGCACGGGCCTCTGGCGCGAGCACGGAGCCCATCGCCGCCCTCGCACCGATCCTCGAACAGAAAGCCGTCGAGCAGGAACCCAAAGCCAAGAGCGCTGCGGACGCCGCTGAACGCCATGGCCGATCAACCGCTCAATCGGTCGCGAAGCTGTAGGGGCCGCCGCGCTCCAGCGCGCGCCGGTAGGCCGGCCGCGCATGGATGCGCTGCAACCAGCCGTGCAAGCGCGGGTGGCTGGTGGCGGTGAGGCCGGCGCGCTGCGCCGAGGCCTCGATGGGGAAGCTCATCTGCACATCAGCGGCGCTGAAGTCGTCACCGGCGAACCAGTCGCTGCGCGCGAGTTCGGCCTCCATGAAGTTGAGGTGCCGGATGATGTTGGGCATCACAAAACTGCCGAGTGTTTTGGCGGCAATGGCGCGTGCAATGGGCTTGGCGAAAAACGGCATCGGTGCGGTGGCGATGCGGTCAAACACCAACTTGAACAGCAGCGGCGACATGGCCGAGCCCTCGGCAAAGTGCAGCCAGTAGTGCCAACGCAGCGCCTCAGGCGTGCCCTCGGCCGGCTGCAAACGGCCACCGCCATGGCGCGCCAGCAGCGCCTCGATGATGGCGCCCGACTCGGCCAGCACCACCTCGCCATCGCTCACCACCGGCGACTTGCCCAGCGGGTGCACCGCCAGCAAGGCGGGCGGCGCCAGCATGGTCACCGGGTCGCGCTGGTACTGGACGATGTCGTAGGGCAGGCCCAGCTCTTCAAGCAGCCAGAGCACGCGCTGCGAGCGCGAGTTGTTGAGGTGGTGAACGGTGATCATGGCGGTGGGTGTGGCTGGGGCTGGGGTGGCTGATGGTAGGCGCTGGCGCCGGCCAGTGGTGGCCAGCGCCGCATGCGCAGGGCTCAGTGCTTGTGCTGGGCCATGTCGTGGGCTTCAGCCGCACCCGCACCCGAAGCGGCCTTGGGCGTTTCCACCCACACCTCCACCTTCACCTCGCCCGCCTTCTGGAACTTCAACGTCACCGGGAACTTGTCGCCCGCTTTGAGTGGCGCCTTCAGGCCCATGATCATCATGTGGAAGGCGCCGGGTTTGAGCTCCACGGTGGCGCCGGGCGCGATGTCGATGCCGTTGACCTGGCGCATGCGCATCACATCACCGTCCATCGACATCGTGTGCAGCTCCAGGTGATCGCCCACGGTGCTGGTGGCGCCCAACAATCGCTCAGCGGTTTTGCCGGTGTTCTCGATCTTCAAAAAGCCACCGCCGGTGGGCTGGCCTTGAACGGTGGGGCGGGCCCAGGGGTGGCCGATCTTCAGGTCGCCGGCAGTGACACCGTGGGCCCAGGCGCTGGCAGACAGCACAGCGGCGAGCAGGGGCAGGACAAAACGCTTCATGAGGAAACTCCAATCGGGGGAAACAGGATCGCCACCAGGCGGTGCCGGCAACGCAAGCGCGGCAACCCGCATGGGCGGGATCAACACAACACAGAACACAGGATTCAGGGGGAAATGCGGCCACGCCACCACGGCATGTGTCAGCGGGGGCGGGCAGGCGCGGCCGGTACAAGCGTGGGGCGGCACCGCACGCGCCGACAACGCGTCGGCACGTGCGCCGCGCGCGGTGGAGCGCGATCAGGTGTGCCGCGGGGGCCCGTGTTTGCGCGCCGCCACCCAGAGCTGGATGGCGTCGGGTGGCGCAATGGCACACAGCACATCGACCGCCAACAGCGCTTGCGCCGGCGCATGCAGCAGCACCGCGGGCAGCGTGATGGTCGTGAGTGCGGCCCACACCACCGCACCGAGCGCGCAGTGCTCAGCCGCATGGGCCAAGCCGCTGTCGTGGCCGGCGGGGGCCGCGGGCGCCGCATCAACGGCCAAGGCCACCGTGCGCACCCCATACACCGAACACACCTCGGCCACGGCCAACCCCTGTCGCTGGGCCGACCACGCGGCCAGCAAGGGCGTGGCGGCCTTGAACACCGTCAGCGCCAGCACCAGCCACAGCAGCAGTGCCGCGTGGCGGCGCCACGGGAGCAAGGAGGTGCGGGTGCTGAGCATGGCGCGAAGTGTAAAGGCGGCCGCCTTGGCGCGTGGTCAAAGATCGGGGATGTCGGTGTCCCGCTCGCCCAAGTCGGTGCGGCTGCGCGCCCGTGCGGCCAGCGCCTCGTAGCGGGCGCGAAACGCGTCGAGCTCTTCCTCCTCCAGCTCCTCCAAATCGAGCAGCGCGTTGTGCGCGCCCTGGGTGGCGCGGATCAGCTCATCGAGCTTGACCTGGATGGCTTCGGTGTCGCGGTTTTGTGTGGCCTGGATCAAAAACACCATCAAGAACGTGATGATGGTCGTGGTGGTGTTGATCACCAGTTGCCAGGTGTCGCTGAAACCAAAAATCGGCCCCGTGACCAGCCACAACACGATGGTGCCCACGGCCAGCGTGAACACGATGGGCCGGCCGCTGAAGCGCGAGGTGGCCTTGGCCATGCGGGAGTACCAAACTTGTTTCATGGGGTGTGCTCCAGGGGTGCGGGCGCCATGGTGCGGCGTGATTCGGTGGGGTGAAGGTCGGGCCGGTGTGGGTCGCTCAAGCCCAGGTGGTGAACGCGCTCAGCAGGCATACGACGGCCGCGGCAGCAGGCCCTCGGGCGGCAGGCAGCGCACACGCTGCGCCCGCAGCAACAGCGGCGTGCCGTTGGAGAAATCGAGCGCCAGGGTCACCTCACCCGGCGCCACAACCGACGCGTCCAGCGGCAAGCGCAACACACGGCGCTCACCCCCCGCACGCAACTCGCCATGCGACACCCGGCCCAAGGCGCCCGCGCGCGCCGCTGGCGCAGGGAACTCGGTCAGGCCCAGCAACTCCACCTCCAGGCCGGCGCCGTAGCCCTCCAGCCACGGGCCGGCGCCCGCCGCCTCGCGCCAACGCAGCGGCGCGGCCGACAACGCAATCACAGCGCTGTCGCCATCCCACCTTACAGTGCATACCTCGGCGTCGTGCCACAGGAGTTCCAGGTCGTGAAGCGTATTGCTGCTGCTCATCGTCATGCCCCGATTGTGGTCGCGCCAAGCGGCCCTGGCACCACGTTGCGCAAGCGCGCCCTGCGCGTGTCCGCGCAGTGGCGCCGCGTTGGCGGCGGCGTGGCCGCATGACGGCGCGCAGCCTGCGCCGTGCGCTGCTCGTCACCGCCAGCGTGCCGCTGCTGCTGCTCGCTGCCGCAGGCGCTGCCCTGAGCCTGGCCGTGCAAGACCGGCCCACCGTGCAGCGCAGCACCCGCATGGCCCTGCCCGCGCTGGCGCACGCACGCCAGTGGCTGCAAAGCGCCGAAGGCGCGGGCCCTGGCCCGCAACACCTGCGCGCCAGCGGCCCCGAGCTCGACGCGCTGCTGCACGACATGACGCGCCGCCTGTTTCAAGGCGCCGCACAACTGCAGCTGAGCGCAGGCCGCGCCACCGTGGCCGTGAGCCTGCCCGTGCAGCGCACACCCGTGCGCGTGCTGGCGCCGCTCGGCCAGTGGCTCAATGTGGAGCTGGTGCTGGCGCAAACCGAGCGCAGCCTGCCGGTGGTGCACAGCGCCCGCATCGGCGCCCTGCCCGTGCCCGGCGCGCTGGCCGACTGGGCACTGCGCCAGGCGGTAGCGCGGTTGCAATACGGCCCCGAGCTTGATCTGGCCAGCGAGGTGGTGCAACACGTGGCACTGCAACCCGACCAGGTCGACGTGCAATGGCTGTGGCGCGACGACCTGAAGCAGCGCACCCGCGCGCTGCTGGTACCGCCCGATGACGTGCCGCGCATGCGTGCATTCCACGCCGCCCTGCAAGCCATCGTCGCCCTGCCCCCTGCCGTGGCCGACCGCGCCGCGCAACGCAAAGAGCCGGTGCCCGTGCCGCTCGCCGGCCTGCTGGCGCTGCTGTTTGAACAAGCCCAGCAGCGCACCCAAGCGGCCGTCGTGGCCCAAGGCGCCAACCCCGAGGCCCTGGCCGCACAAGAAAACCGCGCCCTGCTGCTGACCCTGGCGCTCTACGCCGGCGAGGTCGACCTCAGCCGCCTCGTGCCCGAAGCCGCCACCTGGCCTGCCTTGCAGCCGCGCCAAGTGCTGCTGCGCGGGCGCGACGACTTCGCGCTGCACTACCTGTTTTCTGCCGTGATGGCCTCCGGCCTCGGTGGCCGCCTGGCCGACGCCGTGGGCGTCTACAAAGAGATGTCCGACGCCCGCGACGGCAGCGGCTTCAGCTTCAACGACATCGCCGCCGACCGCTCCGGCAGCCGCTTCGGCCAACTCGCCCAACACCAGCCCCGCCTGCTGCAACAACGCGCCGCCACCGCCGTGGGCGACAGCGATTTCATGCCGCCGGTGGATGACCTGCCCCAGTTCCTCACCGCCGAAGAATTCAAAGCCCAGTACGGCGAGGTGGGTGCACCGCGCTACAACCAGATGGTGAAGGCCATTGAGTTGCGGGTGATGGGGACGCCAGTGTTGCGCTGAGGGATCGGGTGGCGTGCCCGGCCCACCTGTCGAGCGCGCCCAACCGCCGCACCAAGGCGAGCCACTCAAATCGACATCATGTCCCGCACGCCCTGGGCTTCCATCTCGTGGCCGCGGCCGCGGGCGATGACTTCGCCGCGTTCCATCACCAGGTACTGGTCGGCCAGCTCGGCAGCGAAGTCGTAGTACTGCTCGACCAGCACGATGGCCATGGTTTTGCGGTCGGCCAGCATGCGGATCACGCGGCCGATGTCTTTGATGATGCTGGGCTGGATGCCTTCGGTGGGCTCGTCCAAGATCAGCAGCTTGGGGCCGGCTGCGAGTGCGCGGGCGATGGCGAGTTGCTGCTGCTGACCGCCTGAGAGATCGCCGCCGCGGCGGTTGATCATTTGCTTCAACACCGGAAACAGCTCGAACAACTCGGCCGGGATGGCCGTGCCGCCGGGCTTGGACGCCAGGCCCATGCGCAGGTTGTCTTCCACCGTGAGCCGGCCAAAAATCTCGCGGCCTTGCGGCACATAGCCCACGCCTTTGCGCACGCGCTCGTAGGGCGTGTCGCGGGTGATGGCGAGTTGCTGCTGCTGACCGCCTGAGAGATCGCCGCCGCGGCGGTTGATCATTTGCTTCAACACCGGAAAC
>JBEAOO010000031.1:0-7937 GCA_041164825.1 Pseudomonadota bacterium
ACCACCGGCTCGCTCAAGAGCGCGGGCGACTTGCTGGTGACGGCCGCTCAGATCAACCCCGCCACGCTGGTGGACTACACCATCGACCTCAGCGCCAAAGCCGACGCGGTGTTGACCGTGACCGCCAGCGGCAGCGCGCCGCTGGAAGCCCTCTCGGCCGCCGGCAGCGTGACCCTCAAGGCCAACGACGTGGTGCTGGGTGAGGGCGCCGGCATCAGCGCACCGAATGGCCAGATCACCATCGACGCGACCCACAGCGTGGCCCTGGCGCGCGCGGCCAGCCTCTCGGTGGCGGGCACGCTGGATGTGCCGCTGGGCACGGTGTTCAACGGCACGCAGTGGGTCTATGCCGACGACAGCAACACCACGGCCAACAACATCGCCAGCAGCGCAGGCAGCAAGCTGCCGACCAAGGGCATCAGCGTGAAGGCGCCCACCGTGGATGTGGCCGCGGGCGCCAAGCTCGATGTGTCGGGCGGTGGCGAGATGGTGGCGCAGGAGTTTGTGGCCGGGCCGGGCGGCTCGATCGACGTGCGCCAGAACTTTGTGCCCACCACCACGGGCGCGACGAGCGGCGCCACCACCACGGTGCGCAATGGCTACTTCGCGCTCATCCCCGCGCGCGGTGATGCCGCAGCGGCGTACGACACCCAAGCCCGCACCGGCCTCACCGCCGATGCGGCGCAGGGCGGCGACGCGCTGCTGCGCGTGGGCCAAACACTCACCATCGGTGCGGGCAGCGGCATGCCCGCCGGCACCTACACGTTGATGCCGGCGCGCTATGCGCTGTTGCCGGGCGCCTATGCGGTGCAGGCGGTGGCGGGTTATGCCGACATGGTGCCGGGCACGGCCATCAACGAAGCGGCGGGCACGCGCATCGTGGCGGGTCAGCTGGGCGTGGGTGCGGGGCTGAGCAGCACCGCACGCTGGAGCGGCTACCGCGTGCTCAACGGCACGCAGTTCCGCAAGCTGGCCGAGTTCCGCGAGTACCGCGGCAGCGAGCTGGTGCAGGCCGCCGCCGCGGTGGCCGGCCAGGTGGCGCCACGCACGGCGCTCGACGCGGCGGCCTTGTCGGTATCGGCCAGCACCTTGCGCTTGGGCACGGCCAACATCGTGGCCACGCCGGGCAGCAGCACGGCCAGTGGCGCCACGGTGACGGGCCGCGGCGCGCAGCTGGCGATCTCGGTGCCGCACATCATCGTGAGCGACCAGCCCGAGGTGGCGGCCTCTGCGCCGAGCGACACGCTGGTGTTGAACGCTGGCGCGCTGAGCGCACTCCAGGCCGAAACCCTGGTGCTCGGTGCCGCCGCCAGCCGCACGCTGGGCAGCACCGGTGCCAACACCTTGGCGCTCGATGTGGGCGCCCAAAGCGTGAGCCTGGGCGGCACGCAGGCGCTGTCGGCGGGCGAGCTGCTGCTGGTGGCCCGTGACGACGTGAGCGTCAAGACCGGCGCCGAGCTGCAGGCGGATGAATCACAGGCGAAGAGCACCACCACCGCCATCACCAGCCAGGGCGACGGTGCCGCCGTGCTGCTGAGCAACGCCGCCACGCTGCCCACCTGGGCACGCAGCGGCGCCACCGGCGCACGTGGCGACTTGAACATCGCGCAGTCGGCCGTCTTGCGCGGCCGCAGCGTCTTGCTGGACGCCAGCCACGCGCAGAACTACGCGCCGAGCGCGGCCTTCAACGCCCGCAACATCGGCCTCTCGGCCTTCAGCGTCAACCTGGGTGAAGTCACGGCCGACGCGGTGGGCTTGAGCCTGAGCAACGCGCTGCTGGCGCAGTTGGCCGATGCCGACAGCCTGGCCATCAGCAGCGGCTCGGCCTTCAACCTGTATGGCAACGCGCAAGTGGGCGGCGCCAAGCTCGGCGCCTTGGCGCTCGACGGCGCGGGCTTCGTGGCCCAAGGCAGCACCACCGCCGCCGTGGCCAACATCACGGCGGGCGACATCACCGTGCGCAACAGCGCTGGGGTGGCGGTGCCAGCCTCCACAGGCAGCACCACCAGCGCGGCCTTGAACATCACCGCACTTGGCGCCACCGTCGCCACGCCGGCCGCCACCGGCAACGTGACGCTGGCGGGCGGGGCGTTGGCCGTGCGTGGCTTTGCGGCCACCACGGTGACCGCCACGGGCGCCGCGCTGAGCAGCCCAGCCACGCCCGCCGGCCAAGGCCAGATCTTGTTGGCCGGCACCGGCAGCTTGGTGGTCGATGGCGCGTTGACGCTGGACGCCGCGCGCATCAGCGCCGGCCGCCTGGCGGGCCAAGCGGCGGCCGACCAGAGTGTGAGCAGCACGGGCGTGTTGCGCACGCAAGCCAGCTCGGCCACCATCGCGCCGGTGCCCAACGAGCTGGGCGCCAAGTTGAGTTTCAGCGGCGAGCGCATCGAGCACGCCGGCCGCATCGAGCTGCCCTCGGGCGAATTGACGATGGCGGCCACCGGCACGGCCAGCACGGATCACGTGACACTGGCCGCCGGCTCGCGCACGTCGGTGGCGGGCAGCACCCAAACCTTTGGCGACCAAACCGCCGATGCCTCGGCCGGCACGCTCACCCTGAGCTCGGCCGCAGGCTCGGTGCGCGCGCTGCAGGGCAGCACGCTCGACATCGCCGGCGCCGGCGGCAATGGCGACGCCGGCACGCTGCGCGTGAGCGCCACGCAGGGCACCTTGCAGCTCGACGGCACGCTGCGCGCCCAAGCCGGCAGCGCCGCACTCGGCGCCACCGTGGCGGTGGACGTGGGCCGCCTGCCCGACCTCGGCACCGTGGCCCGCCCGCTGATGGCAGCGACTGGCGGCGTGGCCGCGCAAAGCGTGGACGTGCGCGTGCGCCAGGGCGATGTGAGCCTGGCCGTGGCCGATACGCTGGCTGCACACACGATCACCGTGTCGGCCGATGGCGGTGCCAACGCCAGCCGCGCCCGCGATGGCGCGGTCAACATCCTCGGCACGCTGGACGCCAGCGGCGAGCGCGCCGGCCGCGTGGCCGTGTCTGCCCGCGATGCCATCAACCTGGGCGCCAGCAGCCACATCAACGCCCGCTCCAGCGGCGCGGGCGAGGAGGGCGGCAGCGTGCTGCTCTCGGCCCGCATCAACGAAGCCGCTCAAGTGCCCACCACGCTCGATGCGATCACGATCGCCCAAGGTGCGCAGGTGGACGTGAGCGGCCCGGCGGGCAGCAGCGCGGCCGACCTCGGCGGCACCGTGACGCTGCGCGCCCCGCGCGTGGGCAACGACGTGGCGATTGCCGCGCTGCCGCAGTACCTCACTGGCGCGCGCCAAGAAATCATCGAAGCCACGGTGGTCAAGGCCTACACCGGCAACCTGAGCCTCAACGCCGGCACGGCGGCCAGCGCCACCAACCCGCTGCCGACCTTGCGCACTGAGCTGCAAACCACCATGAGCGACGCCAACCGTGCCGCGATGGCCGCGCGCCTGGGCCAAGGCGGAGCGGCCAGCAGCCACCTGCGCCCGGGCTTGGAAGTGCGCAGCACCGGCACCCTCACCGTGGCCGCCAGCACCGACTTTGCGGCCGGCCTCAATGCCGATGGCAGCAGCGGCAACTTCAGCTGGCGCTATGGCGGCAGCACCCTGGCCGGCAGCGAGCCGGGCGCGCTGACGTTGCGCTCGGCTGGCAACCTCACGCTGGTCGGTGGCCTCACGGACGGCTTCCGCACGGTCAGCACCAGCGGCGTGAATGGCAACGCCACACTCACGCCGTTTGCTGAGGGTGACAGCTGGCGCTACCAGCTCACCGCGGGTGCTGACCTGAGCGGCGCCTCGGCCGCCAGCACCAACGTGGCCAGCACCGCGGCGCTGGCGCTCAACCGCATCAGCATCAGCAACGACAGCGCCGTGATCCGCACCGGCACCGGCCGCATCGACATCGCCTCGGCCGGCAACATCCAGCTCAACGCCAAGGACACGGCCATCTACACCGGCGGCACGCTGGTGCAGAACGCGCCCGTGTTTGAGAACGCGGCCGTGAAGGCGCTCAACCCGGCGTTCACCGAACACGGCGGCGGCATCAGCCTGGTCGCGGGCCTGGACATCACGGCGGTGGCCTCCACCCAATTGATCAACAACTGGCTCTGGCGCGTGGGCAAGGCCGATGCCAGTGGCAACTTCAGCGGTGTGGCCAACGCACCCACCAGCTGGTGGGTGAATGCGGGCAGCTTCAAGCAAGGCGTGGGGGCCTTGGCCGGCGGCGACCTCACGGTGCGCGCGGGCCGCGACATCAAGAGCCTCACCGCCGTGGTGCCCAGCAACGGCACCTTGCAGCTCACGGCCAGCGGCCAAGCGGGCAGCGTGTTGGAGCGCAACGGCGGCGCGCTCGATGTGCGTGCCGACGGCGCGATCTCGGCCGGTGTGTACTACGCCCAGCGCGGCGAGCTGAACGTGAAAGCCGGCAGCATCGGTGCGCTGGGCCAAGACCCGGTGTTTGTGGCCCAGGGCGACAACGTGGCGCGCCTGCAAGCGCGCAAAGACCTGGCGATCTTCGGCTCGTTCAACCCGACCTGGTCCACCGCGCCTGGTTTGTTTGACAACCTGACTGCAGCCAAGACGCCCACCAGCACCGCCTTCTCCACCTACGGCGACGACAGCGCGCTCGACCTGCGCAGCGCCGCTGGCACGCTCACGCTGGGCGGCAACTTTGTGCTCACGCGCTTGCCCACCGGTTCGGCCAGCTCCACCGACCTGAGCGGCAACAGCCGCAACATGTTCCAGGTGCTGCCGGGCACGGTGGATGCCGTGGCCTTTGGCGGTGATGTGCGCGTGCCGCAATCGCGTTTGCTCGCGCCGAGCGACAACGGCCAACTGCGCTTGCTGGCCGATGGCTCGGTGAACGGCAGCGGTGGCCGCTTGGTGATGGCCGCGGCCGACCCCAGCGAGCTCGCTTCGGTGACCGCGCCGCAGGACAACACCACCTGGCGCAACGCCTTCCCGACGCTGCTCTATGGCGGCATCTTGCAAGCCGATGGCACCTTGGCGCGCAGCAGCACCTGGGGTTTGAACCGCCCCGAAAACCACAGTGGCACGGTGCTGCACGCTGGCGACAGCACGCCCGCCGTGGTGGTGGCGCGCAGCGGCAACGTGACGGAGCTGACGCTGGAGGTGCCGAAGTCGGTGTCCATCAGTGCCGGTGGTGACGTGACCGACCTCGCGCTGTGGGCACAAAACGTGGGCGCCGATGACGTGACCCGCGTGCATGCGGGCGGCGCCATCACCGTGAGCACGGGTGTGTCGGCGGCGGGCATCACCGTCACCGGCCCGGGCGCGGTGGAGGTGTTGGCCGGCGGCGCGATCGACCTGGGCAGCTCCACCAACGGTGTGCTCACCCAAGGCAACCTCACCAACAACCACCTGCCCGATGGCGGCGCCCACATCATCGTGGCCGCGGGCTTGGGCCGCGGTGCCGATGGCTTTGTGCTGGCCCCTGACTACGCCAATGTGCTGAGCCAGTTCGTGCAGTTCGATGCCTTCGCGGCAGCAGGTGCCGATGCCGCCTCGCTCAACGCCCAGGCTTTGGCCGGGGCGCACTTTGGCGGCAACGCCGCCGAGGCGCGGGCGCAGTTGAGCGCCGCGCTGGCCAATCGCAGCACGGCCGCGCAGGCGGGCTCCGCCTTCCAGACCTGGCTGAGCACCCAGACGCCAGCGGCGCGCATGCGATACGCACTGGCGCTGGCGCAATCGGTGCAAGCGGTGTCCAACGCGCGCTTCGTGTCCACGGCCAACACCGAGACTTTTGCGGCCGGTTATTTGGCGCTGGCCGATCTGTTCCCGAGCCTGTCGGCCGACACGGCGGGGTTGACGCAGTTTGTGAGCACCTCGCCGTTCTCCGGCGTCAGCAACGCCGCGGCGCTGCAACGCGAGGCGGTAGCCGGCCTGCCCGAGCCGCTGCGCAGCGCGCTGCTGCTCGGCTTGGACGACCCCACGCAAGCGGCCACCAGCGGCTCGGCCTTCAAGCAAGCCGTGGCCGCCATCGACACGGCCACCTTGCGCAGCGGCAGCCGCGCGCTGCAGGCCGCCGTGCAATCGCAGGCCGGGCGCGAGCTCACGGCGTTGCGCGCCGCTGGCCGCGTGGGCAGCTCGGTGGGCACGCCGTTTGCGCGTGGGCTCGATGCCTTGGCGCAGGCCTTCTCGCCGACCGGTGCGGTGGGCAGCAACGACATCACGCTGGTCTTCAGCCAGATCAAGGCCGAGCAGAGCGGCAACCTGTATTTGCTGGCACCGCGCGGTGGCGTGGTGGCCGGCCAGGCCAACCCGCCCGCGGGCAGCGTCAACAAGCAGGCCTATGAGCTGGGTGTGTTGACCTTTGGCGGCGGCGACATCGCGGCTTGGGTGCGCGACAACTTTGACGTCTACCGCTCGCGCGTGTTCACGGTGGCCGGCGGCGACATCCACCTCTGGTCGAGCCTCGGCAACATCGACGCCGGCCGCGGCCCGCGCGACACCGCCGTGGCCCCGCCGCCGCGCCTGGTGATCGACGAAGCGACGGGTATCGTGACGCTGGATGTGTCGAGCAGCGTGAGCGGCTCCGGCATCGGCGCCCTCAAAACCCGCGACGACCAGCCGGCCAGCGACATCCGCCTGATCGCGCCCAACGGCTTCATCGATGCGGGCGAAGCAGGCATCCGCGCCGATGCCGGCACCGTGACCCTGGGCACCAACATCGTGCTCAACGCCGGCAACATCAACGCCGGTGGCGGCGTGAGCGGCGGCGCCGTGGTGGTGAGCGCACCCGCACCCGTGCCCACCGCCACCAGCGCCGGACAAGCCGACAAGGCCAGCGAGAAGGCCCAGCAAGCCTTGGCCGCGCAAGAAAAAGAGTCGGAAGAGCGCGCCAACAAGGAGCGCCGCAAGCGCGTTGTGGGCGAGTTTATTGGCTTTGGTGAGGGAGCGAATTGAAGAGAGGCGACGCCGAGGTGGCGTAGTCATCATGTGGGGTGCTGACGCGCGGGGCTGCACAATGGCTCGACGTGTCACCCACCGCAGCCGCTCCATATGCGCGTTACCGCCACCCAAGCCAGGAATCGATTTGGCAGCCTCTGTGCCCATGCCAAGCGCGAACCCGTATTTGTTGAAAAGGCTGACCAGCTTGACACGGTGATCTTGTCGGCCGCGGCCTACTTCGCTTTGAATGAGAAGCAGAGCCAAGCCGGTCGCGAGGAGCGCAAACTGGCTTTCGATGCCCAGTTCGGTGACTGGATCGCCGCTGAGAACGCCCGTGTCGATGCTTTCGGCATCCCCGGCGCCGAGCTGCGGCCCTGGTGAGGGGCGGATGGCTCAGTAAGACGTCCAGGTCCATCCGAGCAGCACAGCAGCCGCGGGCATCTCGTACGTAGTGGTCCAAAGCGACTTGCTCGATGCCCTGAACACGCGGCTCACGGTGCCGCTGGCCGAGCCTGCTGTGGGCGCCAGCAAGGTGCCGACCGCACTCTGTCCGGTCATCACCGTCCTGGGCCAACGCCTGCATGCGCTGGCGCACTACGCTGCGCCTTTGCCCGCCAAGGCGTTGCGGCTGCCGGTCGACAACGTGGCCACCCAGGCCCATGCGCTGGTCTCGGCCATCGATGCCGTGTTGTCTGGCATTTGAATCGGGCGCTCAACGCGTCTGCATGTGAGGCCGGCTGCAAGAACCGTTCTTGGAGCCTTGCCACCCAGGGTTTGAGGTCTATTCCTCGCGTTCGAACATCTGCGCCAGGGCGGAGATGGGCCGGGCCGATGTGCTCCGTGTCCTCCTGGCCCTCCCTTCGGTCGGTCCATTCCCCCTTTACCTGCGCACATCGGCCCGGCCCATCACCGCCCCTGCACACACCGCGGCCTGCCCCCACGTGGCATGCCACCACTGGTGGAAGAGCGCTGTGCCGCATTCGCTTTGCGCAGGTAAAGGGGGAGCCGGCCGCAGGCCGGCGGAGGACACGGAGCAAAGCGAA
>JBEAOO010000032.1:0-25448 GCA_041164825.1 Pseudomonadota bacterium
GGGCCGGCCCCACGCCCACGCTGCCCACCGACCCGGCCGCCGACGACACGCTGCAGGATGTGCCCGTGCCCATCGACCAGTGGCCCACGTTTGACGCGCTGTTTGATTGGCATGCCCGGCCCGTTTCTGCCGACTCGAACGAGCGCGCCGACGACCACCTCGGCCTGGCCGTGCGCGACTTCTTTGCCAACGGCGGGCGAAAGTGCTACGTGGTGCGGCTGGGCGAGCCGTGGGCCGTCACACCCACCCCCGTTGCGGCACAACGCGCCGCCGCGCTCGCGCAACTGCTGCCGCTGGCCGGCGCGCAAAGCTGGCAAAGCCACACCTGGCGCGGCATCGACCACGCGGCCGCGCTGGCCGATGTGAGCCTGGTGCTGGTGCCCGATCTGCCCTCGCTGCTGGCCACGCCGCCGCGCGCGCTGGCGGGTGATGCGGCGGAGCCGTTGGGCGAGCCCGAGGTGTTTGTCGAATGCGCCGACGCCCAGGCCGCCACACCCGCCGTGGCCGGGGTGCGCCGCATCGCCGCCCCGGTGCTGGACGACGATGCGATGTCCACCTGGTGCGCCACCGCCGCGCAACTGCGCGAGCGCCTGGCGCTGCGCCGGCGCGATCTGATGCTGCTGCTGGCCGTGCCGCTGCCACAGGCCGGCAGCCGCGCCGAGCGGCGCCTGAGCGAGGCGCTCAGCGTGCGATCCAGCATGTTGCAACTCGCCTGGCCCTGGCTGGTGCCGCTGCGCGCCGCGCGCACGCCGCAAGGCCTGCTGCCGCCCGACGGTGCGCTGGCCGGCCTGGTGGCCGGCAGCGTGTTGGCGCGCGGCGCGGCACGCACGGCGGCAGGCCACGCGCCAGCCGGTGTGCACTCGCTCTACCCCGCCGTGCCCGATGCCGAGTTGCGCAGCAGCCTCAGCACCCTGGACGGCAGCGCCTGGGTGTCGCGCTTCTCGCTGTTTGGCCCCACCGCCCACGGCATTGAGCTGCTCAGCGACATGAGCGCCAGCGCTGTGCCGGCGTGGCGCCACGCGGGCGTGGTGCGGCTGATGGGCCAGTTGCTGCGCAGCGCGCGCGCGGTGGGCGAAACGCTGGTGTTTGAGCCCTCGGGCGAAGCCCTTTGGACGCAACTGAGCCGCCGCTTCGAGGCGCTGCTGACGCGCTACTGGCAGGCCGGTGCGCTGCGCGGCGCCAGCGCCACCGAGGCCTTCAGCGTGATGTGTGGCCGCAGCACCATGAGCCAGAGCGACATCGACGCCGGCCGCGTGGTGCTGCGCATCGAGTTCGTGCCACAGCTCGGCATCGAGCGCCTGAGCGTGGCGCTGGCGCTGAGCGAAGACGGCAGCGTGGCCTGGACCGCCGCCGAGCCGCTGACGGAGGCGCAGCCATGATCGGCAACCCCAGCCACGGCGCCCACCCGCCCCTGGGCGTGTTCAATTTCGAGGTGCGTTTTGTGCGCGACCCGGTGGACGGCCAGAGCGCCGACAGCAGCGAAACGATTGCGTTGTGCCAAGGCGCGTTCTCCGAGATCAGCGGCCTGGAGGCCACGATGGAGCCGCACACCATCACCGAAGGTGGCCGCAACTGGGGCACGCACCAACGCCCGGGCCGCGTCACCTTTGCCACCGTGGTGCTCAAGCGCGGCGTGACCCGCGCGCGCGACCTGTGGTGGTGGTTTCAGCTGCTCGGCGACCAAGGCCAATACGCGGCCCGGCTGCGCGCGCACATCGACATGCTCGACGGCGAGGGCCAGCGTGTGATGGGCTGGTCGCTGCTGCGCGCGATGCCGGTCAAGTTCAAGGCCGCCGACCTCAATGCCCGCAGCACCGATGTGGGCGTGGAGGAGCTGCACATCGTGCACGAAGGCTTGGAGCATTCGACATGAGCGACATCGCCAAAGCCCAACTCGTGATTGGCAGCGCAAAAGCCCTGCCGGTGCAGTTCAACCCGGCCTCGCTGCAGGTGGAGATCAGCAACAGCGTGACGCCGCAAGGTGGCGAGGGCAACAGCCACCAGGTGTCGACCTCCAGCAGCGCCAAGCTCGACCTGACGCTGCTCTTCGACACCAGCGGCAGCGGCGAAGACGTGCGCAGCAAGACTCGGCCGATCCGCGCCTGTGTGCGGGCGCCGGTGACGGGCGACATCGACGTCGTCAACAACCACCCCAGCGACCGCAGCCAGGCTTTTGTGCCGCCCACCGTGCGCTTTGAGTGGGGCACGTTCTTGTTCATCGGCGTGGCCGACAACTTCCGCGAGACGCTCGACTTCTTTTCTGCCGACGGCGTGCCGCTGCGCGCCGAGGTGGTGCTGGCGCTGAAAGAACAAGCCGAGCGCCACACCGCCCTCGAACGCACGAACGATGGAACCCCGGCGCATGCCGGCGCCTTCGATGTGCCCGCCGGTGGCCCACTGCCCCCGCGCACCGCCGGCAACAACAGCGGCAGCGGTTTTGGCCTGTCGGTGCGTCTGGGCCTGGGTGGCGCGGCCGGCGTGGCGCAACAAGGCGGCGACCTGCGCGCCGCACGCGCCATCGCCACCGCCAATGGGCAAGACAACCTGCGCTTTGCCAGCGGCCCCACCTTGGGCGTGGCGCCCGGCCCCGCGCCGCGGCCCGCACCCAGCACGGCCGGCGGCAGCGGCACCGCGGCGGTGAACAGCCGCCCGGTGTCGCCACTGCGCTTTGATGCGCGCCAGCTGGCCCGCAGCGGCACGCCCGCGTCCGGCGCCCGCCAACTCGCCACCGATGCCGGTGCGGCGTTCTCTGTCGACGGCCGCGCGCTGCCACAGACCGATGCCGGACTGCGCAGCGATGTGGGTGTGAACCGCTCGCTGGCCGGCCGCCTGCGGTTTGAAGAGTGACCCCCCCAAACCGCCCCCCGGAGCACGCCACACCATGCCCATCGTCATTGAACACCTCGATGTGGTGACCAGCGAGCCGCCGCCACCTGTGGCGCCGGCCGCCACGGCCAGTGCGCAGCCCGCCGGTGCGCTGCTCACACGCCGGCTGGCCGAGCACACCGAGCAGCAACTGCGCCTGCTGGCCGAGCGCATCGAGCGTTTGATCGCCGATTGAGCAGCCCTTCACACCGAGCCCACCACCATGTCCGCCGCCGACACCGAAACCGCCCTCGCCGCCACGCCGCTGTACGTGGCGCGCCCGAGCGTGCAGATCGACGGCCAGGCCAGCGCGCTGATCGACCTGAACCTGCAGCAACTCAGCGTCAGCGAGGCCGAGGGCGGCCTGGCGCACCTCAGCCTCACGCTCAACAACTGGGGCGACATCGAGGGCCAGGTGGGCCTGCTGTTTGATGCCGGCGGCGCCGTGAAACTCGGCTCGCGCATCAGCGTGGCCGTGGGTGACATCACGGCGCCGCAAGCGCTGTTTGACGGCGTGGTGCACGCGCTGGAGGCGCGCTGCCAAAGTGGTGGTGCGCCCGAGTTGTTGCTGTTGGCCGAAGACGGTTTGTTCTCGCTGCGCGCCAAGCGCCAGAGCCGCGTGTTCGAGGCCCTGAAGCCCGCCGACGTGGCCGAGCAGATCGCCGGTGAACACGGCCTCACGCTCGACGCGGGCGACCTGCACACCGAGGCCGGCACCTGGGCCCAGTTCAACGAAAGCGACCTCGCCTTTTTGCGCCGCTTGGCAGCGCGGCTCGACTTCGATCTGCACCTGCAAGACCGCACGCTGACGCTGCGCCGCCTGAGCGATCTCGACCGCGGCGCGGTGGCCCTCACGCTGCACAGCCAGCTGCTGCAGGTGCGCGTGACGGCCGACCTGGCGCAGCAAGTGACGGCGGTGACGGCCAGCGGTTTTGACGTGCGCCAGGGCTCGAACTTCCACACCAGCAGCAGCGGCACGCCCCTCACCACCGGCGGCGAGGCCGGCGCCACGCTGCTGGAACACGCCCTGGGCGCACGCAGCGAACACCTGGCCGCGCTCAGTTGCGACAGCGAACGCGAAGCCCAAGCGCTGTGCGACGCAGCGTTTGACCAACGCGCGCGGCGCTTTGTGCGCGTGCACGGCATGAGCGAGGGCAACGGCGCCATCCGCGTCGGCACGCGGCTCAAGCTCGATGGCCTGGGCAACCGCTTCAGCGGCGAATACCAGACCGTCGAAACGCGCCATGCCTATGACCTGAGCCAGGGCTACCGCACCCACTTCGTGGCCACCTCGGCCGTGTTGGCGGCGGCCTGAGCCGATCGAGTCACCATGATCCAACACGCCGACCACCCCCTGCACCCCGCTGGCAACCCGCCTGCGCTGGGCCCGGCGTGGGCCGGTGGCGGCGTGTTCTTGGCGCTCGTCACCGACCTGAGCGACCCGGCCAGCCTCGGCCGCGTCAAGGTGGTGCCGCAGGCCACACAGGGTGCGGCGGGCCAAGACATCGCCCTCTGGGCCAGCGTGGTGAGCGGCTTTGCCGGCGACCAGCGCGGCGCCTGGTGGATCCCCGATGTGGGCGACCTGGTGGTGATCGCGTTTGTGCAGGGCGATGCGCGCTTGCCGGTCGTGCTGGGCGGCGTGTGGCACGGCCAGGCCACACCGCCCGAGGCCATGGACGGCAACGGCGCCAACCACCTCAAGGTGATCCGCTCGCGCAACGGCGTGAAGATCACGATGGACGACCTGAGCGGCCAAGAGCGCATTCGCCTTGAGACCCCCGGCGGCCAGAGCCTGACGCTGCAAGACGGCCCCGGCCGCTGCACCGTCAGCGACAGCAGCGGCAACACCGTGACGATGGAGGCCAGCGGCATCACCATCGAGGCCAGTGCCAAGGTGACGGTGAACGCACCGAGCGTGGAAGTGAACACCGCCTCGGTGCGGGTCAACGCCGCCATGTCGCAGTTCTCGGGCGTGGTGCGCTGCGACACGCTGATCAGCAACGCCGTGGTCTCGTCCGCCTACACGCCGGGCGCCGGCAACATCTGGTGAAGGCACGCACCATGTGGACACCCGCCGACACACGCCCTGCTTCTGCTGCCACCGCGCCCCATCGTGTCGGCCTGCGCGGCCCGCTGCCGGCGCGGCCGGGCGCGCCCGCGCTGCTGGTCGACATCGAGGCGCAAGACTTCGCCGCCGCACTCGGCCACGGGCTGACGCGCAGCGCGTGGCCGCAGTTCGGCTGGCCGGCGCAGCTGCCCTTCACGCTGCTGGCCGCGCATGCCGCGCCACGCGCGCTGTTCCAGCCCATTCACCGCCGCTTCAACCTGCTGCTGCTCGACACCCACTGCGCCGCCTTCGGCACGCCGAGGCTCGACCCCAAACGCATCGCCGCCAGCGGCTTTGTGGTGCGCCGCTGGGTCGGCCCGGATCGCGAACAGGCCACGCCCGACGAGCTCGCCAACCCGGCCCACTGGCAGGCCTGGCGCACCGGCCCCGAGGGCCAGGCCCTGGGCTGGTTGCCGCTGGGCGATGCCCGGGCGATGGATGCCGACCCGGACCCTGCGCAACGCCCGCGCGCCGCCACCGGCAATGCCCGCATCGACACGCAACTGCATGCGCAGCGCCAAGCCGCGCTGGCGCTGGGCGGCACCCATGCCGACGCGGCCGAGGCCACGCACACGCTGTATCCGCTGGCGCCCGAGGTGGCCGCGCACGCCGGCCGCACGCTGCTGTTTGGCCTCGTGCCCACCCAAACCGCGCCCACCCAGGTGCAGCCGCAGGCGGTGGACTACGCCAGCGCGCGCGCACCGGGGCCAGACCGGCAAGCCTTTGTCGAGCACCTCTCGCCCTGGCTGCGCCGCAGCGCCGCCGCGCGCAACCTGCCCGCGCCCGATGCGGTGTTTGACGCCAGCTGGCTGCGCGAAGACGAAACCTCGCTCGCGCCGCTCAGCACCGCCAAGCTGCGCCGCCTGCAGTTCAGCGAGTTTGTGCGCCAGCTGGCGCTGGAGTTTGGCCTCGGCCAAGCCGGCGACGAGGCGCTGGTGGCGCTGCTCAACCAGATCCCGCTCTACCGCTGGGTGCGCATCGCCGCCATTCCTGGCGTGGCGGGTGAGCGCTGGGAGACCGAAGACTGGGCCTGCGGTGACTTCTTGCGCCGTTGTGCGCTGCTGGTGGCCGACGACAGCGCGCCACCGGTGATGCAGCCCCAGCGCTTTGGCCCGCTGCCCGTGGGCTGGAGCGACGCCTTCGTGGCTCACGCACTGAGCCACCTGGAAGCGCGCAGCCAGCAACTGCGCACGCTGCAAGCCGCCAGTGGCGACGACACCGACGCGCTCTACGCCATCCGCGCGTTTGTGCGACTGAAGCCCGAGCACCCGGGCTGCCCAGCGCAGCTGGTGTGGAGCGAGCCCACACCGCTTTACCGCGTGGCGCCTTGGTATGCGCACAGCGGTGCGCCGCAAGCGCGCATCACGCTGCCGCCACTCGATGCCGCGTCACTGCGCGCGATGAAACCCAATGTGGCGTTTGAGCTGCCACCCTCGCTGGCCCAGCTGCTGCTGCGCAACTCGCCCGAGTCGCTGCTGGGCGGCAGCGCCAAGCCGGGCAGCAACCTGGGCATCGGCTGGCTGTGTTCGTTCTCGATCCCGATCATCACGGTCTGCGCCTTCATTGCCTTGAACGTGATCTTGTCGCTGCTGAACATCGTGTTCCGCTGGCTGCCCTTCGTGAAGATCTGCCTGCCCATCCCGACCCGCAAGTGAGCCCGCGCACCATGGCTACGTCCACCTTCCCCTCCCGCGACCCGGCCCTGGCCCCGCCCATCGGCTGGCCGCTGCTGAGCGGCCCCGATGCCGATGGCGGCTGGGCCTGGCCCACGCTGGAGCGCAGCGTGGCCGATGGCCTGCGCGTGCTGCTGGCCACGCGGCCCGGCGAGCTGCTGATGCACCCCAGCTTTGGCGCCGGGCTGCAAGACTTTTTGCACGAGCCCAACACCCTGGCCGTGCGCTCGCGCATCCGTGAGCGCATCGAGGCCGCCGTGGCGCGCTTTGAGCCGCGCGCCCAGCTTGACCGCGTGGATGTGCGCGAAGACGAGGCCGATCCGGCCGCCGTGCGCGTCGATGTGCACTACCGCTTGCGCCGCACCGGCGAGGCGCAGCGCATCGCGGTGACGTTGGGCCTGCAAGGCTGATACGCGCCGAGAACCCACCGAGGCCCACCATGCCCTTGCCCGTCCCTCCCCTCGACGACCGCCGCTTCGACGACCTGGTGGCGGACCTGCTCGCGCGCATCCCGGCCCACACGCCGGAGTGGACCAACCCGCGCGTCGGCGACCCCGGCCGCACGCTGATCGAGCTGTTTGCCTTTCTGGGCGACAGCCTGCTGTTCCGCGCCAACCAGGTGCCCGAGCGGCAGCGGCGCGTGTTCCTCAACCTGCTCGGCCTGGGCCGGCGGCCGGCGCGTGCGGCACGCGGCATCGTGGCGCTGCTGCCCGCACCCGAGTCGCGCGACGCGATCGACCTGCAACTGGGCGCGCGCATCAGCCGCCCGCAGCCCTTTGAGGCGCTGCAAGAGGTGAGCGTGGCGCCGGTGAGCGGCGAGGTGTATGTGAAGCGGCGTGTGGACAGCAACAGCCACCCCGAACTCACCGAAACCATTGCCCAGCTCGGCCAGCTCTACGGCGGCCAGCGGCTCGACACGTATGAAACCACGCCGCTGTTTGCCGATGGCCTGGCCGTGCCCGAGGGTGTGGACGTGGTGGGCGACACCGTGGACGGCGCACTCTGGCTGGCGCTGCTGGCGCCCACTGCCGGCCGCAGCGAGGTGCAAAGCGCGGTGAACCAACGCAGCCGCGAGCTGCTGGCGCGCCATGCCGCCGACGCACCGCGGCTCATCAATGTGGGCGTGGTGCCCGCGCGCACTGTGGCCGACGACCAACGTGTGCCGCCGGCCAGCCGCATCAGCAGCCAGTGGGAGATCTCGGTCGATGGCGGCGACCGGACCGACTACCAAACGCTGGACGCCGTGGCCGACAGCACCGAGGGCCTCAAGCGCGCCGGCGTGTTGCGGCTGGTGCCGCCCGGCGCCAACCTGATCGGCGTGGGGCCCTCGGCGCGCGGCCTCGATGCTCGCTCGGGGGTGGACGACGAACCACCGCGGCTGGACGACCCGACGCGACAAGCGCGGCTGATCGCCTGGCTGCGCCTGCGGCCGGCCGCGGGCGTGACGCAACTGCGCCTGGCCTGGGCGGGCCTGCACGCGGTGCAAATCGTGCAGGGCACGCGGCGCAGCGCGATGGTGGTGGCCGAGACCCAAGGCTTGGTGGGTGAACGCATCAGCCTGCCACTCACCGACATCGACCCCAGCACGCTGCAACTGCAGATTGCCGAGCCGGGCGAGGTCTACCAAGACTGGACCGCCGTGGACGACCTCGCGGTGCTGCCGCACTCACCGGCCGCGGCGCGCAACGCGCGGGCCTATGAGCTGGACCCGCAGTCGGGCGAGATTCGGCTGGGCGATGGCGTGCGCGGCCGGCTGCCCGCCGCGGGCTCGCGCATCAAGATCGCGCAAGCGCGCAGCGGCGGCGGGCGCGCGGGCAACCTCGGTGCCGGCACGCTGCGCGAGCTGCAAGGCCAGGCGGTGGGCGACGGCGCACCGCTGACTTGCAAGCTGCTGCAGCCCCTGCCCACCGAGGGCGGCGAAGACGCCGAGAGCGTGGAGGCCGCCGAGGCGCGCACCCCCGGCCACCTGCGCCACCACGAGCGCGCCATCACCGGCGACGACTACGCCACACTGGCGCGGCAGACGCCTGGGGTGGAGGTGGGACGCGTTGAGCTGCTGCCGCGCTTTGTGCCGCGCACGCGGGCGTCCGAGGTGCCCGGCGTGGTGAGCGTGATGGTGCTGCCGGGCCATGCCACAGGCGAGGTCGGCAGCGCGCCCAACCCACGGCCCGACACGCCCTTCATCGAGGCCGTGCACGCACAACTCGACGCGCGCCGGCCGCTGGCCACCGAGCTGTATGTGATGGGCTGCGAGTACGTGCCGATGTCGCTCAGTGTGGCCGTGGGCCTGCGCGATGACGCGCCGCACGACGCCACGCTCGCGGCCGTGCGCGCCGCGCTGCGCCGCCTGCTGTGGCCTCTGGCGCCGGGTGGCTTGGACGGCCAAGGCTGGGCGCTCGGCCGCAGCGTGGCCGACCGCGAGCTGGAGGTGGAGGCCGCGCGCGTGCCCGGCGTGGCCAGCGTGGCCGGCGTGAATGTGTTTGAGCGCGTGGACGGCCAATGGCGCGCCTTGCCGCGCAGCAGCGTCGGCACACAGTTGTTGACGCTGGCGCGCTGGCAACTGCCCGAGCTGATGCAGCTCACCGTGGTGGCCGGCAACAGCGTGCCCGAGCGGCTGGACGGCAGCGACCCGATGCGCGACGACGACGGCGTGACGCGCGTGGCCGTGCCGGTGATCACCGACCTCTGCTGAACTGAGGCCCCACCGGACACCCCCATGGACGCCAACGGTCAAACCTTCTGGATGTGGTCGCAGCCGCGCGACTGGGCGGCCCTGGCCGCTTGCCAGCTGGCCGACGTGCGCCACCTCGGCCCCGGTGGCGCCCACGAAGTGCGCCCGCTGCTGGCGCTGCAGGCCGTGCGCCCTGCGCCCGCACGCTTGCCCGGGCCACAGCGCCTGCTGCTGGCCGAGAGCCAGCTGGCGATGCTGCCGCTGCTGCGCGACCACCAGGGCACCAGCGCCCGCTGGGACGCCGCCGAGGGCAAGCTGATGGGCTTTGGCGCTTTTGCCGGCGAGGTGCCGCGCCATGTACCCGCCGCCGCGGGCGCGCCGCTCGACATGGCGCTCGATGCCGATGAGGTGCTGTGGCTGGCCTTTGACGACCGCATCGAAGGGCTGGACTTGCGCGAGCGCTTTGCGGTGCTGAACCTGCCGCTGCCGCTGTTGGAAGACGGCGTCACCCGCTTCACGCCCTGGGCCGTGGCCTGTGATGCACGCGGCGGACGCTGGGCGCTCGACCGCCCCAACCGCCGCCTCGCCCAATTGGCCGGCACACCCTGGCCCGACCGCGCGGAGGTGGTCTACGCGCCCCAGACCTTCCGCCCCGCGCCGGAGAACCCCGATGCGCCGCGGCTTGAGTTGCTGCCGCTGCAATTGCCGCCTGAGCTGCGCCCCGTGGGCATCGCCGCGAGCCCGAGCGGCCAGCTGGCGGTGAGCGCCTGGGGCGTGGACGGTGAGCTGCACCTGCTGCTGATCAACGCCACCGGCAGCGCCCTCACCGCCCGCCACGTGCTGGCCGGCGCCGAGCATGCCCACGCGCTGGCCTGGCTGGACGACACGCAGGTGGCGCTGCGGCTGGCCGACTTGGCCGAGGTGCTGGTGTATGCGCTGCCTTCGTTGAGCAGTGGCTCACCGCTTGAGCCCGCCGGCCGCCGCTACCCCAGCGCCGATGCCGCACCCGGGCGTTTTGTGAGCGGCCCCACCCAACCGCCGCACCTGCCCTTGAAGCCAGTGAGCACGCCCGGCGACGGCGGCATCCCGCGCGCGAGCCGCGAGCTGGTGCCGCTGGCCTGGCGCGCGTTTGACACGGTGGGCGCCGCCCACGGCCGCAGCGTCGACAGCGGCAGCCTCGGCTGCACCTGGCACCGCGTGCACATCGAGGCGCTGATGCCCGCGGGCTGCGGCGTGCTGGTGGAGCTCTGCGCCAGCGACGAACCCGGCGCCCCCGCGGCCGATGCGCTGTGGCACCCGCACTGGATTGGCGACGCGCAAGCCGCGCCCAGCGACCTGCCCACCGACGTGCCCCGCGGCGTGTGGGAGGCCACGCCCAACGAACTGCCGCACCGCGCCGGCCTGCTCGGCTGCCCAGCCGTGCCGCAGCGCGCCGGGCGCTTCAGCGTGTTGGTGCAGCGGGCCGGCCACCAGTTGCGCACACTGCGCGGCCAACACCTGCACCTGCGGCTGCAGTTGCGCGGCAACGGCCGCGCCACGCCCGAACTGGCGGCGGTGCGCGTGTGGGGCCAGCGGTTCAGCGCCGTGCAGCAGTACCTGCCCGAGCTCTACCGCGACGATGCGGTGACGGATGACAACGCGCTGGGCGCCGCCACACCGCACGACTTTCTGGCGCGTTTCTCCCAGCTGTTTGAAGGCCAGCTGGCGGCCCTGGAAGACCAGATCGCCGAGGCCCGCGTTCTGACCCACCCGAGCAGCACACCCACGGCCTGGCTGGATTGGCTGGCGGGCTGGACCGGCACCACCTTCCCCGGCGCCTTGCCCGCCGCGCGCCGCCGCGATTGGCTGCGCCTGGCGCCGCAATTGCACCAACAGCGCGGCACGCTGGCCGGGCTGCGGCTGGGGCTGGACATCGCGACGAACGGCGCGGTGTCGCGCGGCCAGGTGCTGGTGCTGGAGGACTTCCGGCTGCGCCGCACGCTGGTGACGCTGCTGGGTGTGTCGCTCGACCGCGCAGACGACCCGCTGCTGCCCGGCTTGGTGGTGAGCGGCAACAGCATCGTCGGCGACACGCTGGTGATCGGCGATGGTGATGACACCCAAGCCCAGGCCGAGTTTTTGGCGCTGATGGGCCTGGACACCTCGGACGCCGCCGAGCTGGCGACCCTGCAAGGCGTGTACGCGCGCACCGCGCACCGCGCCACCGTGCTGGTGCACGAGGGCCTGGACACCGCGCTGCACACGCTGATCCAAAGCATCGCCACTGAACTGGCCCCTGCCCATGTGCTGCTCAACGTGCGCCCGGCGCGCGAGCCCTTCTTGGTGGGCATTGCGGCGCTGGTGGGTGTGGACAGTTATTTGCGCGCGCCGGAGCCACCCCACACCGCGCGCATCGGGCACAGCGCCATCGGCCGCGGCGACCGCGTGATCGGCGGCGGCGCGCTCGACTGGCGGCTCGAAGACGGCGTGCCCGGCCCCAGTGCCGAGGGCACGCCCGTGGCGGTGTTGCGCGGCCCGGCCGAAGTGCCCGAAGGCGAGTTCAGCTTCGAGCTCGATGGCCGCCGATCGATTCCCCCTGCCGGTGGCGCGATTGCGCGCTGGCGCTTCACGCGGCTGAGCTGACGCGCTCATTCCATCGCTTTTCAACCGTCCTTTTCCAACCACCAGGAGCCCACCATGGCCCAGCTTGACATCAACGTCCCGTTTGAAACCGACCAGTCCACCATCAAGGTCGAGGTCGATCCGACCAAGCCGCTGTCGCGCGGCCGCCAGCTCTACCAACTGCAGGTGGTGGACGACTCGGGCAACCTCTCCGAGCCCACCACGCTGGTCGTCATCGTGGCCGACCAGGAGCGCCCCACGGCCATCCTGCAGGGGCCGCAGGTGGTGAATGTGGGCAAGTCGTTTGAGCTCACCGGTGCCAAGTCCTTCGACATCGGCGGCGAGATCAAGAGCTACACCTTCACCTACCTCGGCCCGCAGATCTGAGCAGCCCGAGCCCGCCCCACAGACCAGCACCCCGGAGGCCGATGCGATGACCGTGCTCAAGCCCAACGTGCCCATCGAGCAGCGCAGCGCCACGCTGTTGGTGGAGAACAAGCTCGACGTGGGCGTGCACCGCTTTGCGCTGGAGGTGCTGAGCGCGCGCGGCACACGCAGCGAGGCGCAGGTGTTCAGCCTCACCGTGCAAAAACCCGGGCGCATCGTCATCGGCCCGGGCACGGTGGTGAACCCCGTGCTGAACCCCGTCTTGCAGCCGGTCGTCAGCCCCATCGTGCGTCCGGTCAGCCCCCGTCGCCCCACCCGTTCAGGAGGCCGCCATGAGCCCCGTTGATGTGAGCAGCTTCATCACCGACTTCGCCACCGCCGACCCCCTGCCCGGCGCGCTGAGACCGGACCGGCCCTACTACGACACCGGCGTGCTGCTCGACGCCGAAGACTTTGCCGACGAACAAACCTACCACCGCGCCCGGCTGGCGCGCGCGCTGGGTTACCTGGGCGGCGACGGCACGCTGGTGGGCCTGAAAACCCGCATCACCCGCACTGGCGGCGTGCTGGAGTGGCAGGTGGGTGGCGGTCTGGCGCTCGACCGCTTTGGCCGCCTGATCGAGGTGCCACGCGCCTGGTGCGTGCGCCTGGAGCGCTGGGTGGCCGCGCAAAGCGACGACGCGCTGCGCGCCGCCAATGGCCCAGCCGGCGTGGTGGCCGATGTGTTCCTGCGCTTTGCGGCGCAGGGCCGCGGCCGCACACCGGCCTTTGCCCAAGGTGCGTTTGACGCCACCGATGCGCTGGTGCCGTCACGGGTGCGCGATGCCTTCGTGCTGGAGCCCGTGCTGCGCCCCGATGCCGCGGCCGACCCCACCGCGCTCGCCCACCTGCCGCGCCACCGCTTTGCGGACTTGCGCGCGCTGCCCCCCGCCGCGCGTGTGGACGGCGCGCGGCAGGCCTTGCTCGACGCCTGGGACACCCGCCTGGCCCGCCCCGATGGTGAGGCGCTGCAGCCGCGCAGCGAGCACCCGCCCGGGCTCGATCCGGCATCGATCTTCTTGGCGCGCTTGACGCTGCCGGTCAGCGGTGTGGACGCCACCACCAGCCGCCCGTTGATCGACTTCGACGCGGTGGACGACAGCCGCCTCAACAACACCGCCCGCACCTTCGTGATGCCCACCGACATGCTCGGTGCGATTTTCGGCGCTTGATCGGCGCTTCAGGAGAACCTCATGGCCACCGCCCCCACCGCAGCCCGTACCGCCGCCCGCGCCTTCATCAGCAGCGAGGCCGCCGCGCAACTGCGCGATGCGCGGCTGCTGGTGGACGAGTCGCACCGCGTGCGCCCGCGCTATTTCGACGGCAAGTTTCTCGCCGCCCGCGACCTCACCCGCGACCAGGCCTACTTCCTCGCCCGGCAAGCCAGTTTTGCGCGCGCACTGGGGGCCGGTGTGGTGGAAGGTTTGCAGGTCAGCGCGGGCGACGTGGCGAGCGATTTGCGCGTGAGTGCGGGCCTGGGCTTCACGCCCGGCGGCGAGTTGGTGAGTTTACAAAACGCGGTCACGGTGTCGCTGGCGCAGCTGTTTCGCCTGCAGACGCTGGCCGCGCAGCTCGGCACGCTCAAGCGCCTGGCGCCGCCGCTGCGCAACCGCAGTGGCGTGTTTGTGCTCGGCCTGCGCGCGCTCGAGTTCAGTGCCAACCCGGTGGCCGCCTACCCCGCCGGGCTGGACGGCCCGCGGCAGGTGGAAGAGGGCGACATCATCGAAGCCAGCGCGCTCACGCTGACGGCCCTGAACGACGCGCCGCCCGAGCGCATCGACGCACTGCGCGGCCAGTTGGCGCGCGACGCCTTCGTGTCGCAAAGCCTGCCCGCGCTGCCGGCCGAGCTGTTGCCGCTGGCCCTGGTGGCGCTGGTGGGCGACAACATCCGCTGGGTTGACACCCACCTGGTGCGCCGCGCCAGTGGCCAGGCCCATGCCGATGTGCTGGGTTTTGGTTTTGCACCGCGCCTGCTGCGCGAGGCCCACTTGGCGCAATACAGCGCGCAACTGGCCGAGCTCAGCGCGCGCAACAACGCCGCGCGCCCCACCGCCAGCCAACACTTCCAGGCGCTGCCACCGGCCGGGCCGATGCCGCGCGAGGCGGTCAACCCGGCCGACTTCACGCAGAGCTGGTTCCCGCCCGGGGTCGATGCCGACCTGGCGCTGGTGGCGGAGGACGAGATCCCGGCGCTGGTGGAGGAGTCGCTGCTGCTGCCACCGCTCGACCTCACGCGAACGGCCGAGGCGCTGGCCGCCACGTCCGTCGCCATCTTGGTGCCGGTGCCGCGCGCTGCGCTGGCGCGCCAGGCTGCGCGGCTGCAGCAGGCGCTGGAGCGCGCCACCACACCGGCCAGCAGCAAGGCCGCCAGCACCCGGCTGCCGATCGACGCGATGCGGCTGCTGGCGATCAAGCGCCTGCCCACGCTGTCGCCGCTGCCGGCCACCACCACGCCCATCGATGCGGTGTGGGCCGAGCTGATCAGCGCCGCGCCGCAGCTCTGGTACACGCGCCGCCGCAACCTGGCGCTGCGGCCGCAGGTGGAGGGCACGGTGGTGGCGGTGCTGAACGCCACCGACACACTGCAGCGCACGCTCGATCTGCGCTTCACCGGCTTGCTCAAAACCCGGGTCGACACGCTGCTGGCCGCCGCCCCCTTGAGCAGCCGCAGCGAGCTGGCGCAGCTGCTGGCGTCCGACAAACTGGCCTCGCCGCTGCTGGCCCAAGCCACACTCGCCACGCTGGAGGCCAAACCGCAAGTGGCCGCCACCGACGTGGCCGAGGTGGCCGAAGCCCTGGCCCAACCCGGCGTGGGCGAAGGCCTGGCGCGCCTGGCCGTGGAGCGGCCCGAGCTGGTGAACGACAGCGCGCAACTGCAAAAGCTGGCCAGCGCCGAAGGGCTGCTGCAGCTCGACCGCGTGATGGCCAACGCCACGACGTTTGAGGCCAACCGCATCGCCACCGCCATCACCGTGCCGGCCAGCGGCGCCGTCCGCCTCAACAACGTGCTGGTGGTGAAACCGCGCTGAGCGGCCCGGCCACCGCCATCCTCATCCCCTGGAGCCCGTCATGCGCTTGAACCTCCCCGATCGGCCCGCCCTGCGGCTGGGCGCCAGCGAGACCGCCGTGGCCGTGCGACCGGTGCTGGCGGGCCGGGTCGATGCCGGTGCCCAGCGCCGCATGAACCCCTTTGCCGGCCGCGCGCTCACCGCACCGCTGCTGACGGCCGAACAAAACCACCGCAGCCTGCACATCGCGCTGCTGCACCGCGCGCTGAGCGCCGGCGTGGTGGAGGGGTTGGGGCTGGGCTTTGACGACGCGCAACTGGCGCCGGCCAGCAGCGCCGATGCCCCCCCGCCCTTGGCACTCGACACCACCACGCCGCGTTGGATGACGCTGGAAGCGGGCCTCGCCTTGTGCGCCAACGGCGAAGACGCCGTGGTGCCGCAAGCCTTGCGCTTTGACGCGCTGGATTTGCCCCTGCGTGCCCCGGCCTGGATGCTGGACGGCACACCCGCGCCCACGCGCCAGCCCGAGGCCGACGGCCGCGAGTTGGATGCGCGCGCGCTCGGCCTCACCTTGCGCCAAGCGCTCGCCGCCGGCCGTGCGCTGCCGCGTGCGGGCTTTGTGGTGCTGGAGCCGGTGGAGCACTGGCAGGTGGCCGGCGCCGACCCGCTGGACCAGTGCGAGCGCGACCTCGATGCCGAAGCGTTTGAGGACCAACAACGGGTGGACGCCGCACGCTTGGTGTTCTACCCCTGGCCGGACGAATGGCTGCCGCTGTGGGCGCCCGATGGCCGCTGGCGCAACCGCCTGGCGCACGCGCTGTTTGCGCGCGAGGCCATGCTGGCCGCGCACACGGCCCTGCCCTGGTGGGCCACCGGCGTGCCGCTGGCGCTGCTGGGCTTCAACGCCGCGTGGCAGCCGCTGTTTGCCGACCGCGCGGCGGTGGTGCGCAGTGGTGGGCGGCCGATCGCGCGCGCGCCGCTGGCCGGCTTGGGTGGCGGCAACCGTTTTCTCTGGCAAGCGCGCATCGAGCAACTCACCGAACACCTGAGCGAGGCCGCGTTGCGAGGCGCCGACACGCCCGCACTCGGCGCGCAGATCGCCACCCTGCCGCCCGCCGGCCTGCTGCCGATCGACGCGGTGCAGCCGCGCCAACGCCTGAACCACTTCTTCCCGCCCACCTTCGACCTGGTGGCCGCCCCCGTGCCGCTGGAGCAGCTCGACCTGCTGCTCGAACACGCCGCACCCTTGGCCCCATTGCAAACCGCGGCGCGCGAGCGTGTGGCCGTGTATGTGCCCGTGCCGCAGGCGGTGTTCGAGCCCGACCTGCTGGTGATCGAGCAGCCCGACCCCACGGGTGAAATCGCCTCCACGCTGAACCGCTTTGTCGACACGCGCAGCGACTGGCTGCGCCGGCGCCAGAACCTGCGCGAGAAGCAGTTCTTGTTCGAGCAGATCCTGCGTGGCCGCTCCGGCGCTTCGCCCGTGCCCTCGCTGGCCGACGACCCGCTGCGCCTGGAAGACGAAACCGCCCAGCCCGCCGTGCCCGCACCCACTGGCCTGCTGCACCGCTCGGCGCTGGCCCAGGGCATGCACCAGCATGTGCTCGACAACGCCAACCCGCCGCTCACCGTGCCGGCCGGCGCCACGCTCTATGCCTGGGCGCTGATCGACCGCGAGCACCCACCGGAGCAGTTGATGCTGCAGTGGTTCAACAACGGGTGGGAGCACCGCGCGTTTTGGGGCGCCGACCGCATTGCCTGGGGCCAAGCGGGCAGCGCCTCGCGCCTGCAAGTGAGCACGCAACTGCCCGAGCCCGGCGTGTGGACGCGGCTGACGGTGAACGCCGACAGCGTGGGCCTGGGCAATACCGACATCAGCGGCATCGCCTTCACGCTGCATGGCGGGCGCGCCTGTTTTGGCCCGGCCGGTGTGCTGAATGCCAATGGTGAACAAGCCTGGTTGACCGACGCGCTGCTCAAGGCCTCGCGCTTGAGTGGCGCGGGTGAAGGCTGGAACGTGCTGAGCGCGCTGGACGCCGATGCGCCTTTTGAAGACGCGTTTGGCACCAGCACGATGAACGGCCAGCGTGTGCCCGACGCGCTGCTGCCGCTGCTGATCGACAACGACTTCCTGACGCTGAAGGTGGTGCCGCCCGGCGCCGACCGCGACGCCACGCAGACGGTGGCTCAGCGCGTGAGCCAGCAAGGGCTGATCGCGACACTCGACGAAGTGGCCGCGCGCATCAACGAGGCCGACGACGCGGTGAACCTGGGCTACCTGCGGGTGCAGACCGATTTGTACCGGCTGCGCCAATCGGTGCTGAAACAAAGCCAGGCCTCGCGCTTTGCGGTGTCGCCCGCGCTGACGCAGATTGCCGACCTCGACAACGCCAGCGCCACACGCGATCAACTCGCCGGCTTCTACCAAGACGTGAAAGCGCAGCAGGTGCCGGCGCGCGCCACGGTGCCGGTGTTCACGCCCAAGCGCACGGTGGTCGCTGGCGCGGTGGACGTGCCGCGGGCGACGGTGAATGCCGCGCTGCTCAATGCCAATGTGGTCAACGCCGTGGCGGCGGCCAATGCCGGCCTGGCCTTCAACACCCGCGCGCTCGACACCAACGCCTTCGCGCTCAACAGCAGTGCTTCCGGCGCGCGCGCCGCCGCCTTGGCCGGGGCCACGGGCGGCGCCACCACCAGCACCGTCACCGATGCCGATGCGCTGAGCGGCAAGGCCGAGGTGCGCACCACCTCGATCGCCTCGCGCATGGAGCGCCCGCGCTCGGTGGAGGCCAAGGACTTCACGGTGGCCACGCGCATGGGCATCGCCAGCACGCTGGGCGCGCTGGGCCTGGACATGGACGAGCTGCCGGTGCACGGCGTGGCCGAGGCCGGCGTGTTCGAGGACGGCACCGGCCAGCCCAAGCGCGGCGCCGCGCTGGGCCTGGCGGCGCTGCGCAAGAGTGGGTATGCCGCACTCGGCAGCGACCCGGACCCGCGCAGCGACAAGGTCGACGAAGCCGGCTTCTTTTTGAGCGGGGTCGACCTCTCGGACTTCAGCGTCGCGCTGCTGCGCCACACCGAAGGCCGCGTGGCCCGCTACCGCACGCTGCTCACGCGTTTGCAAGCGCTGCGCAGCACGCTGGACAACGCCAACGCCGGCATCAACCAGCGCCTGGGCGTGTTGAGCCGCGAGCTGCTGGAAGCACGCCAAGACGTGGCCACCGCGCGCGCGCTGATGGCCGAAGAGGTGGCGCGCGCCCAAGCGCTGAACGCCCGGCGCGACCAATTGATCGCCGAGCATGTGCAGTTTTTGGCCTATGCCCGGCCGCGCGTGCTGCAGCCGTTGGCCACGCTGCCGATGCAGGCGCTCGCCTCGTCGCTGGAGCCCGATGCGGTGCCGGCTTGCCTGGCCGACCACGGTGAGCCGCCCGACGATGTGCGGGCGATGCTGGCGGTGTTGCGGCAAGCGCCGCTGGGCTGGTTCCCCGACATCCGCCGCCACCTGGTGCTGCTCGACCAGCCGCTGCTGGCCGACCGCTTCATTGCCACGCTGCGGCCGCTGACGGCGCTGGCCGCGGTGTCTGCGGTGAGCGCGGCGTCCGCAGCGAGCACCCTCGCTAGCACCTTCGCTAGCACCCAAGCCATCACCCAGGCCGCCGCGCAAAGCCACAGCAGCAGCGTGCTGCAGGTGCGCGCCAGTTTGTTGCCCGGCCTGCAGGCCGCGTTGAGCAGCCACACGCCGCTGCAAACCCAGCTCTCGCGCATCGCCGAGGTGGCCTCGGTGGCCGACCTGATGGGCACGCTGCAGGCCCACAGCGAGCTGCAACGCCGCAGCAACCAGACCTTGGCGCAGATCGAGGCCGTGGCGAGCTGCCTGCACGCGCGGCTCTCGGGCGTGCGTGCGGCGCTGCGGCTGCAGTGGGCCGAGCAGTTTGGCCAGTTCGACACCGTGGGCGACCTGGGCGACTTGAGCGGGCTGCCGCGCTTTGGCGAGCTGGCGCGTGACGACCGCGAGGACATCAGCGCCTTGGCCCGCTGGCTGCGCGCGCGCGCCGAAGCCAGCAACCCGCGCGCCGTGGCGCTGCTGCGCGACCTGGTGCGCGTGTGCTTGCTGGCTGCCGCGCACGCGCCCAGCAACCAGCTCATCACCGGCCGGCTGCTGCGCCCGCTGCCGCTGTTCCCGGGCATCCGGTTCGATGTGCTGCCCAGCGTGCTCGGCCAAGTGCGGCTGGGCATGACGGCCCATGTGTTTGAGGCCGGCGTGTTGACGGCGCGCGCCGTGGTGGACGACCTGGGCGCCGGCCAGGCCATGCTGCGCGTCACCCACACGCCCACGGCCGGCGTGCTGCCCAGCGCAGCCGCGGTGGTGCATTTCGTCAACCTCTGAGCGCCCACCTGCGGAGCCCCCCATGACCGCTGCTGCCGCTGACGACAACCTGCGTGTGCAGACACTGCAACTGCCCGCCCGCGACGCTGCCCAGCTGCTACCGCGGGTGGAAGACGCGCTGCGCACCGCCAGCCGGCCGGCGGCCCTGGCGCAGCACTGGGTGCTGGTGAAGCACCTGCAGCTGCACGCACCGCGTGGCGCCAGCGCACACCACTTGTCGCACCAACTGAGCGGCGCCTGGCACGAGGTGTTGGCCCGCGCCCGGCCGCTGGCCGACGCCACCGACGGCGACGAGGTG
Source organism: Pseudomonadota bacterium (assembly GCA_041164825.1). Classification (GTDB taxonomy): domain Bacteria; phylum Pseudomonadota; class Gammaproteobacteria; order Burkholderiales; family Burkholderiaceae_C; genus JBEAOO01. The sequence goes on from JBEAOO010000032.1 coordinate 20,037, forward strand.
GTGTGGGCGACCGACGAAGCCAGCGCGCGCGTGCAGCTGCTGGCGCGCTGGATGGACGAGCTGCCGTGCAGCGACTGGTTTTGGCGGCCGGTGGCGCGCACCGCCGGCCTGCACAGCGCGCTGCGGCCCAGAGACGACGTCGCCCGTGCGCACGCCATCGTGGCCTTGCTCACGGCGCCCATCGGGCGAGCCGGCGGTGAGGCAATGCGCACACACGGTGAGGGCGCGACGGCGACCGACTGGTGGCCCGATGCCGCCGCGCTGTTCACCCCGCCCCCGCACTGGCGCCTCGCCGCGCAGGTGGACCAGCGCTTGCCCGCGACGCAGCAAGTGGCGTGGCTCGACGCGCTTTACGCCAGCGGCGGCGCGCCTGCGATGCCCGCCGCCGTGCCGCCGCTGCAGCAGGCCGGCGCCGCCCCCCAGCCAGCGCATCGCGCCCTCAGCGCGGCCGAACCGGTGTCCACAGCCTCGCGGGGCGCCGCCGCTGCCCCACGGCGCGCAGCCACCAGCGACGCTGCGCCCGGCGTGCCACACCCACCGACGTCTGACCGCGAGAACGCCCCCACCCCGCTCAGTGCCAGCTCGCCGCGCCACCACACCCACACCCACATCGCCACGCTGCACGGCCAGCCCAGCGCCTGGGCGGGCCTGTGGCTGATGCTGCCGCTGCTGCGCAGGAGCAGGCTCAGCGGCGACCACGCCGAAGCCGCGCACACGCGGGCCCTGGCCCTGGCCTTGATGCAACGCGCCGCCGAGCGCTGGGGGCTCGACCCACTGTGCCGCGACTGGATCAGCGGCCACCGGCCACAGGCTCATCCACTGAGCCAGCCACTGAGCGCGGGCGAGATCGACCGCGCCTGGCACACCGCCCGGCGGCACACCCTGCAGCACGCCCGCCTGCCGCTGCAGCGCCTGCTGCACCGCCCCGGCCAGGTGTGGCTGGCGCCGCACCGGGTGGACGTGCAGTTCCCGCTGCGCAGCGCCCACATCGGCATCCGCCGCGCCGGGCTCGACATCGACCCGGGCTACCTGCCGTGGCTCGACACCGTGGTTCACTTTCACTACGTCTGAGTAGACGTGACCACCATGCCGCACGATGCCCACCTGCCCTTGCCCTTGCGCCTGCGCGCCCTGGCCCTGGCGGCCCTGGGCGGTGTGCTGGTGGCCGAGGGCGAAGCCAACAACGACCCGAGCAGCCCCGAGGCCCAGTTGCTGCACAGCGCCTGGGTGGCCGCCGGTGGCGCGCTGTGGACGCAGCAGGCCCGGCGCCTGAGCGCGCCGCCCGCGCACCCCCACGATGCCCCCTTGCTGCAAGCCGCCGCCAACCACGGCCTGACGCTGCTGGAGGTGCTGGCCATCACCCTGGCTGCGGCCGTAGAAGACGATCCGGTGGTGGGCCGCATGCTGAGCTGGTTGCAAGCCCCGCAAGGCGGCGCGCGGCCCACGCTGGCGCTGTTGGCGCGGGCGCTGCGGCCCTTGGCGCCCCAAGAGTCTGAAAGCGCCTTGCTCTACGCCCTGGCGCTGGGCCCGGCCGTGCGCGAAGGCTGGCTGCTGCTGGGCGACGACGCGCAGCGCCCGCTGTGCGACCGCAGCGTGTGGGTGCCCGCCCCGGTGGCCGCGGCCCTGGCCGCCGGGCCGCACCTGCCGGCCCACTGGCCCGGCAGCGAGGCCCTGGCGCGCCAAGCCAGCGACGCGAGCGCACTGGCCCACTGGCCCGCACTGGGCGCGCAACTCGACGACTGGGCCGAGCGCCTGCAGCAAGCCGCCAGCCCCACGCTGGTGCTGCGCAGCGCCAGCGTGGCCGAAGCGCGCGCCGTGGCCAGCGCCTTGGCCGACCGCCTGGGCGCACCCGCCGCGCAATTTGCCGGCGCGCTGCCGGCCGGTGCCGAGGCCTGGCTGGCGCTCACGGGCCAGCTGCCGGTGCTGGCGCTCAGCATCGCCCCCGGCGAGGTGCACATGCTGGCGCCGCGCCCGGCCGGCAGCGGGCCGCTGCTGGTGTTGGCCGGGCTCGATGGTGGCGTGCACCGCGACGATGGGCCGGTGGCCGATTGGCGCATTCCACAACCCAACCCGGCCGAGCGCGCCGCGCTGTGGCAGGCGCTGATGGGCGCGCAACACAGCCCCGCCACGGCCGACGCGGCGCAGCGGCATCGCACCGGCCTGGGCCCCTTGGCCGAGCACGTGCACCTCACCCGCCTGCTGGCCGCGGGCGCTGCGCCCGACGCCGCCACGGTGGCGCGCGCCGCCGCCATGGGCTCGGGCTGCCGCACGCTCGATGGCCTGGCGCTGGCCCTGCCCGAGCCCGTGCCCGAGGGCGCGCTGGTGCTTGGGCCCACCACCGCCGCGGAGTTGCAACGCGCCCTGCAGCGCTGCGCCCAACGCGAGCAGCTGCACACCGGCCTCGGCCACGCCGCCCGCACCCGCGCCAGCGACGGCGTGCGCCTGCTCTTCACCGGCGCCTCGGGCACCGGCAAGTCGCTGGCCGCGCAGTGGCTGGCCAGCCGCCTGGGCCTGCCGGTGCAGCGCGTGGACCTGGCCGCCACGATGAGCAAGTGGATCGGCGAGACCGAGAAAAACCTCTCCGCCCTGCTGGCCCGCGCCGAGCACGCCGACGTGGTGCTGCTGTTTGACGAGGCCGACGCGCTGTTTGGCAAACGCACCGAGGTGGCCAATGGCAACGACCGATTTGCCAACGCGCAAACCAATTTTTTGCTGCAACGCATCGAGAGCCACAGCGGCATCGTCGTGCTCACCAGCAACAGCCGCACGCGCTTTGACCCGGCTTTTGTGCGCCGGCTCGACTTCATCATCGACTTCCCCCCGCCCGACGCCCAGGCCCGCCGCGGCCTGTGGACGGCCCACCTGGGCGAGGCCGGCCACGCGCTCGACCCCGCCGACCTCAACCGCCTCGCCGCCGGCGCCGACCTGCCCGGCGGCCACATCCGCAACGCCGTGTTGGCCGCCCAGGCGCAAGCCCGCGCGTCGGCTCAGCCGCTGGCGTTCAACGACTTGGTGAGCGCGCTGCAAGCCGAGTACCGCAAGCTCGGGCGCACGGCGCCGGCGGCGTGGTGAGCCGGCCGCACACGGGCCCCTCAACGCGCCACGCATCTGCCATGCCCCCGCTCACCACGCGCCGCTGACTGGGAGACACCACCATGCCCGCCGCTGAAACCACCCACCGCCCCAACGCCCGGCCCGCCGCACCGCCCACCGGCCTGGTGGCGATGGCGATGCGCGCGGCGCAAACGGCGTCCGGCGAAGGCGCCAGCGGCGGACGAATGGCGCGCGCCATGGGCGAGGGTGGCACCCGGGCAGGCGCGGGGAGCGGCACAGCGAACGCGGCGTGGCCCCGCTACCTCGCGCGCTGCGCGGGGCATGGCGAGGGCGGCGGTGGGCGCGGGGCCTTGGGCGCCGCCGGAGAGGCAGCCGTGGGCACCGCCGGGCCACGCGCCATGCCCATCGCATCGACCGAAGGCAACGCTTGGGGCGGTGTGCCGGCAAATGTCGGGCGAGGGGGCATTGGTGGCGGCGTGGCGGGTGGAGTGGGTGGCGGCGCAGCCGAGGGTTCTGCTGGTGCGGGCGCCTTTGGCGGCGGCCTGTGGGGCTTGCTGCGCAGCGGCGCCAGCGCAGCGGGCGACCTGCTCGGCCGCGGACTGGGTGCCCTCGGCGCCCCCTTGCGCGCACTGCTGCCGGCCTTGCCGCCGGTGCTCTTGCCCTGGCTCTCACCCGGCCCGGCGCTGTGGTTGGCGCAGCGTTTCAGCGAAGCGATGCAGGCCCTGGGCGGCCCTTTGCGCGCCCTCGACCCCATCGCTGCCATCCGGGCCGCCATGGCGCTGACCGGCGAGTGGAGCGTGCGCGCGATGAACGGGGCGGCGGAGATGGCGTCTGGGGGCTGCCACACACTGCTTCATGGCGCCACAGCGTTGCCCCAGTTGCTGAGCCAACTGCTGGGCGGCGCGGTGAGGCACGTGGGTCGATTTCTCCAACCCGTCGGGCACTTTCTCCGCCAAGTCTGGCGCAGCCAAGCGTCGCCGGCCAGCCAATGGATCGCGCAGCAAGCGAGCGGCGTGTGGACCCTCATCCGGCAGACCGGCGCGCAGTTGTGGCGCTTCATCCCGACCCTGGCCGGCCCCTTGCAGGCGCCTGTGTCCAGGCTGCTGTCGGCGGGTACCTCTGTGGCGAGCGCCGGACCCGATTGGCTGATGCGACACGCAGAGTCCTTGTGGCAGCGAATCCGCAGTCGCACAGATGGCGTGATCGGCACCGCGCTGGATGCGATCGGTGCGCTGGGCAGCTTGTTCACGGCCGAGGGACGCGGTCGTTTCTCCGCCGGCGCAGGCGGCCTGGTACGCAGCGCGGTAGCGCCCGTGGGCGATCTCATCGGTCGTTTCGGGCGACTGTTGACGGAGGGCCCCGGACTGCTGGAGAACCCCGGTCTGATCGCCACGCTGGCGCGCGAGATGCTGCCCCAACTGGGCGGACTGGGCAGCCTGCTGGACAGCGGTCGGCAGTGGCTGGGTGCCAGGATGAGCGACATGGGAACACTCATCCAACGTGCCCTGCTCGCCTTGCAAGGCAACCCGATCACTGCGCCTCTGGCCTCGCAATGGGGCGCCTTGGGGCAAGGCGCAGCCACACTGGTGCAGTGGGGCAGCAGCGCGGCAGGCCGCGGTCTGCAGAGCTTGCGCGCCATGCTCGCCCGGCTGCGCCCCACTGTGAGCGCGTTGGCGCCGGTTGGCCGCACCGCCGTGCGGCTGCTGGCCAGGCTGGGGCGTGGGGTTCAACGCAGCGCCATGGAGGCGGCCGACGGGGTGCGCCAGACCGCTGAGCTGCTCGCCAGCCGCGCCTGGCAGGCCATCCCCTGCTGCATCCGAGACCCGCTGGCGCACATGTTGAACCGCTTGATCGGGCAGGCCATCTTCCAGATCTCGCAGCCGCTTGGAGTGCATGGCGGCGGGGTGGTCGGACGAGGCATGGGGGGCATCTTCGGCGGCGTGTTGAACGTCCCACCGGGCTGGATGCGCCGTGTGTTGCAACCCTTGATCGCCGCCGCCAGCCGCGGTGGGTGGCGCGGCGGCATCCTGGGCGGAGTGGCCCCAAACGGCATCGCCGAGATCCTGCGGCGCATCGCGCCCAACCCGCACGGCCCCCACCGCAGCAGCCCTCACGTCAGCGACACCACGCCCTGCAGCCGCCATGTGATGGCGGCGATGGTGCAGCGGCTGGCGGAGGGGGCGGCAGGCGGTGTGGCGGGCCACCGCCTCGCGGCCGCAGGCGCCAGCGCGGTGGGTGAGTCAGCCGGCGCCGGGGCGGGCGGGATGGCGGAGCCTGTGGGGGGATGAACGCCGCGCAGCGCGATCAAACGTGGGGCAACATCAACAGTTCTTTCGTCGGGTGATTGCGCACCTGCAG